>JAYVNA010000500.1:0-33677 GCA_043758715.1 Archangium sp. | reverse complement strand
CCGAGGTGAGCGTGAACTGCGCGGGGGGAAACGCGGGCACGGGAGGGACAGGAATGCTCATGGAGTGCCTCGCGGTCTACACGCGGGAGGCAGCCTCGGGGCCTTCTTTCGTGCGCGGAAATGGAAGACAGTCCGAGCCATCGGAGCCGGAGTCACTTTCTGAAAAACGGGTACGGTCCCCGGCTGATGCGATGGCTCCCCTTGCTCGTGGCGGTGTTCTGCGGCTGTCCCGCCCCGGTCGATGAGCTCGTCTTCGTCCTGCCCGACGGCACCAGCGCGCGAGACGCCACGTTCGATTTCGGCGGCCACGGCGGCCGCACGCAGATCACCGCGTTGCTCAAGAACAACTCCGCCACCGACCTCGAGCTCGCTGAGCCGATTTTCGAAGGTGAGGTCGGCACCGCGTTCCTCGTCACCGGGCTGACCAACCAGACCCTCGCGAAGGGCGGCCAGCTCTCGGTCGGAATCGAGTTCGTCCCCAGCGCCACGCACGCCGGCGTCCTTCGCGTCAGCTCGAGCAAGGGCGCCGCGCTCGCATCGCTCACGCTCGCGGGTTCACTCGACAGCAGCCGCTGCGTGCTGCCCGAGGTCGTCGACTTCGGAGCGGTGCTCCCCGGTGAGCGGCCGCAACGCAGCGTCGACTTCCCGGTCAGCGACGTGCGCCGTGATGTCTTCGTCGGTCCTCCAGGTGCGCCCTTCGTGCTCTCGGCCAACGGCCCGGCGGGCACGGCCTCGATCGCCGCCGGTGACGCGCTCAAGGCGCGCGTGGTGCTCGGAGACCCCGGCGTGGGCGAATACACGGCGACCTGGAAACTCGACCCGGGCGGCGATTGTCCGCCTCGCGAAGTGCAGCTGCGCGCCACCGTGTTGCAGCACCACCTCAGCGCCAGTCCCACCACGCTCGACTTCGGAGTGGTGGTGCCGCCCGGCCAGCCGTCCGCCACCGCGACGCTGCTCAACGCGCTGAGCCGGCCGGTGCCGGTGACGATCGAGGTGCTCTCCGCCGCGGGAGGCCCCACCACCAATTTCCGCACCAGCCTCACGCAGCTCGATCTCCCGCCCGCGACGCGCGACGCCCAGGGTGGCTGGCGTTTCGGTGAAGCGCAGGTGCCGGTCACCGCCTGGCTGCTGGGCGCGGGCACGGTCAACGGCAAGCTCGTCGTCACCGCCGCCACGGACGACCTGGTGGTGCCCATGGTCGCACGGGGCGCGGGCGCGGGGCTGCAGGTGACGCCGTCCCCTGTCGATCTGGGCGAGGTGCCGCAGGTCGAGGGCCAGCGGCTCCCCGTCGCCACCGGCGTCGCGCTGCTCAATGACGACGTTCGCGCGGGCGCGAGCGCGGTAACCATCAGCGCCATCACGGTCGAGGCGGATCAAGGCAGCAACGCGGCCGAACTCTGCGTGGGCGTCTTCACCGAGACAACCCAGACCTGCGCGGGCTTCACCGGTCCCCTCGCCGTCGCTCCGGGCACGCAATCGCCCCTTCCGCTGCGGGCGAAGCCCACCGGCACCGGGCCCTGGAAATGGTTCGTGGTGCTGCACACCGATGACGCGCAGCAACCTGAGCTGCGCTTCGAAGTCAGAGCGCGGCTGCGCCCGATGGCCGACTGCACCCTGATTCAACCGCAGTCGCTGAGCTTCGGCCCGGTGCGTGCGCCCACGCCGATGGTGCGCCCGCTGGTGCTGGAGAACCAGGGTCTCACCCCCTGCGTGGTGCAGGGTTTGTGGATCGACGGGAGCCCCGACGTGCGCCCGGCCTCTTCGGCCTTCACCATCGGGGCCGGGGAGCGTCGCTTTCTCGACGTGGAGTACCTCCCTGCCACCGCGCCCGGCACCAGCAGCTTCCCCCTGCTGCGGTATTCGGTGAACTCCGTCTCGGCGCCGGTGCGGGCGGTGCCTCTCGATCTCGCCAGCGACGATGGCTGTCTGTTCGTTTCTCCCGAGCAGTGGGACTTCGGCGTGGTCTCGCCCTCGTGTGGCGCGCGCACCCAACGTTTTGGCGTCGGAAATCGCTGCACCGGGCAGGAGGTGGTGGTGATGGGCACCCAGGTGACCGGCAGCACCACGTTCACCCTCGACGGCACGCCGCCTCAGCGCCTCGCGGCCTCCACCTTCTCGGCCAACGCGGTGCGCGTCAGCTTCGATCCCACCGCGGCCGCGCAGCATGCCGGCGCGCTGGAGTTCGAGGTGCAGGTCGCCACCGGTACGCGGAAATTGCGGGTGCCGCTGCGGGGCATCGCCGACGCCAGCGGCCGGGAGCGCGATCGTTTCGTGATGCCCGGCTCCGTCGACTCACTGTTGATTCAAGACGCGAGCCCCGGCGCGGCCGAGCTGCAGCACGGGCTCTCGCTGCGGGCGGCCTCGCTGCTCGCGATGGCCCGGGCGCGCCGCGCGAGCGTTCGCATCGGTGGTGTTCGGGCCGACGAGACCGCCGCCACCCTGGGTCAGCTCACGCAGCTTGATGGGCTGCGCTGGTTGTCACTCGACGCGGCGACGGCTCCGCAGCTGGGCGTGTTGCTCGACGTCGGCAGCGCGATGGTCAACCCCCTCGAGGCGTTCCTTGGCCCCGGCCTGGCCGCGGTCTCAGGGCCCGTCGTCACCGGTTGGAACGCAGGGTTCCTGCGGCGCGGCGCGAGCCTCAATGTCGTCTCGCTCTCGAACGCGGGTGAAGGCACCGCGCAGCCGCTCGCCGTGGTGCTGCCTCAGCTCGCGGCGGTGAAGGGTTCTCAGCGCCCCGAATGGTTCTCCTGGAGCGCGGTCGGACCTTTCAGCGCTGCCACCACCGGGTGCACCTACGACGAGGCCGCGCCGAACGCGCTGCAGAAGACGGCGGCCGCGCAGCTGGGAGGCGTGGTGGCTGAACACTGCGACGTGTTGCGCGATGCCCAGCTGTTCGAGTCATCAGTGGCGCCGACGCTCTTCGGTGCGCGCGATTCCCTCTCGCTGCGCGCGCCCCCCGCGCCTGGCGCGTTGCCCAACGTGACCGTCGGGGGCGTGGCGGTGCCGGAGCTGGGCGCGAACATGGTGCGCAACTGGAGCTTCGACGTCACCCGAAGGGCGGTGACGTTTTCCAGTCTCACGCTGCTGCCAGGTGACGTGGTGGAGCTGGAGTACGCGACGCTCTGCGAGTGAGCTTCGCGCACCTGACATCGAAGGCTCGTCCGTTCGGCCTGAGCGAAGTCGAAGGCCCCTCGACTTCGCTCAAGGTGAACGGGTGGCTCAGAGCAACTTCATCAACTCGCCGAGCGCGCCGGCCCGCGTCGGCGCCATTTCACCGGCCGCCCTCGCCACCGCCAACATCGTCGAGCGCGGCTGCAACGAGAGGAACATGCGCGGGGAGATCGTCGCGTCCCACATCGCGCGCGCCTCGAGCAACCCCTTCATCATCCGCGCCTCGCCCAGCTCGACGTACAGATAGTCGGCCACCGGCGAAGGCGAGATGTCGAAGCTCGACGACGTCGCGCGCCCGCCCTGCAGCAACTGCCGCAGCACCGGGTCGAGCAAGTCAGGGCGAACCGCTTCGGGCGCCGGGAGGAACTGCTCCAGCCGCTTCATCTGCGCACCCGGCGTCTCAGGCGTGCCGCCGATGAAATACGGCAGCGGTCCGTCGCCGCCCGATTCCGAGGCGAGCGCTTCGATCACCGAGGACGAGTACAGCTTCGCGCGCATGTACCGCACGGCCAGCTGAATGTTGTTCGCCGCCGCGGCGATGCGCCGACCGTGTTCTTCGGGCGAAGGTTCACCGCCCCAGGTGTGAAAGACGCGCTCCGCCGGAAGCTTCGAGAGGAAGCCTTCCATCTTCATCAGCGCGACCCGGTAATCACGAATGCTGTACGTGGTCGGCGTGTGAAGCGCGGGGTTCGTCTCCGGCAACAGCTTCCAGGTGTTGTCGAGGAAGCGCGCGGGATCGGGGTCGGCGAAGTTGCCCACGTCGTTGTTCGACAAGCGCGTGGCCCGCCGCACCATCACCCCGATGTCCTCGGCCTTGATGCCCAGCGCCGTCAGGCGATCGCGCAGCGCGACCGCTTCGCCATCACGAAACGGAATGCTCGCCTCGATGCACGCCACCACCGCGAGAATCTGCTCCCGGGTGAGCACGCCTTCGAGTTCCTTGGCCGCCACCAGGCCACTGGCCAGCTCGTTCAAGCCCGTGAAGGGCGTGAGCACCTGGCCTGCCTTGTACCCAAAGACCGCCAGCACGTCGCTCGCGGTCGGGTCGGTTCCACAGTGCGGCAGCAGCTTCCAGCCATGCTCGCTGGTGTCGCGTACCACCAGCGGCCGCAGCAGCTCGGCGTAGTGGGTGGGCACGTCGAGGTCGACCTGCACGTAGACGATGTCGTGGTACAGCGCCGCGATCGTCTCGATCGCGTCGGCGTCACGCACGAGCTCGAGCACGTGTTGATGCGTGTGAAATTCGCGGGCGCGCGAGCTGAGGGCCTGATGCACCGCGACCGCCCACCGCTCCACGAAGAGCGGAGGGACCCCAAGCCCCAGTGCATCCACTGCACGGGAGTAGGTCTCGATGATGCGGTGCACGGGGGAAAGCCCCAGCTCCTCGGGCATGAACTTGCGCAGGTTAGGCCCCTGACCGGCGCGGGCAAGTCCTTTCCCGGTGCTTGACTTCCCACCTTCCCCCACGGGATGCGGGGCCCATGAAGCTCGCTACCTTGCGCGACGGCAGCCGTGACGGGTCCTTGATCGTGGTGAAGCGGGATCTGTCGGTCTGGGTCCGCGCTACAGGGGTGTCGCCCACGCTGCAGGCGGCCCTCGACGCGTGGGATGAAGTCGCACCGAAGCTCCGCGCGCTCGCCGATCAGCTCGAGTCGGGCGCGGTCAAGGGCGAGCCCTACGACGCCTCGAAGCTGATGGCCCCCCTGCCGCGCGCCTACGAGTGGGTCGATGGCTCGGCGTACCTGAACCACGTCATCCTGGTGCGCAAGGCGCGCAAGGCCGAGCCGCCGCCCACGCTCCAGACCGATCCGCTCGTCTACCAGGGTGGCTCGTCAGAGATGCTCGGGCCCACCCAGGACATCGTCGCCCGCGACGAAAAGTTCGGCGTCGACTTCGAGTCGGAGGTCGCCGTGGTGCTGGGCGACACGCCCATGGGCACCACCGCCAGCAACGCCGGCAAGTACGTGCGGCTGTTGATGCTCGTCAACGACGTCACCTTGCGAAACCTCATTCCCGACGAGCTCGCCAAGGGCTTCGGGTTCTTCCAGGGCAAGCCCGCCACCGCCTTCTCCCCCGTCGCCATCACGCCCGACGAGCTGGGCACCGCGTGGAAAGAGGGCCGGGTGCACCTCACCCTGCAGACCTGGCTCAACGGCAACCTGGTGGGCGACACCCAGGCGGGCCCGGAGATGCACTTCAGCTTCTTCGATTTGATGCAGCACATCTGCAAGACCCGAAACTTCACCGCCGGCACCATTCTGGGCAGCGGCACCGTCTCGAACCAGGACCGGGCGCGTGGCATTTCGTGCCTCGCCGAGATCCGCATGATCGAGACCATCGACGCCGGCGCTCCGAAGACGCCCTTCATGAAGCACGGCGACCGCGTCGAGATCGAGATGAAAGACGAGTCTGGCAAGACCCTGTTCGGCCGCATCGATCAACGGGTGCGCATCACCGGCTGAGGGGGGCGTTGATCAGGCCCGTCGCCAAGCGAGAGTCGGTGTACCCTCGCGGCAACCGATGAGTCATTCCCTCGAGTTCGAATTTCTCGGCGACGACGCCAGCGGGCAGTTCGTCCCCGTCGGCGGTCCACTCGCGCAGCTTCGAGGCCTGCTCGCCCGCGGTGATGTCGACGGAGCGGTGCGGCTGTTCGAGGAGACCGGTGCCTCCGCGCGCGCCGGGCTCATTCTCGAGGCGACCACCGCTTCCTTCGAGCTCAAGAAGGCCATCGCGCTCATGTTCAAGCGCGCGCGTGACTTCGCCGCCGCCGGCGAAGTGTACGAAGGCCTGCGCCTCGACGCCGAAGCCGCGCCCTGTTTCGAGCAGGCCAACGACTTCGTGCGCGCCGCCGACGCCTGGAAGCGCCTGGGTGAGATCATCAAGGCCGCCGCCGCCTACGAGCGGGCGGGAAGGCTCGAAGACGCCGTCGCCCTCTATGGCCAGGCGGGCTCGAAGGAGCAGATGGCCGAGGCCCTCGCGCGCGGCCGAAGGTTCGAAGCCGCCGCGGCCCTCTATCGCGATCTCGGAAATCTCCACGGCGAGGTCGAGGCCCTGCGCGCGTGCGTGGCTGAGGCCCCGGGCGCCGTGGGGCCGTGCATGCGCCTGGCGGAGCTGCTCTCGAACCACGGCCACGCCCCGCGCGCCGTCGAGCTGCTGATGACCTGCGTGCGCACCTCGGAACAGGCGCGCAACGACGGCACCCTGCTCGAGACGCTGGCGCAGCTGCTCGAGGCCACCGACAACGCCGCGGCCGCTACCAAGGTGCGCACGCGCATTCCGAAGGTGCCCCCGAAGCAGGCGCAGCCGGTGCCGGTGTTGCGCGCCGCGCTCCCGATGCCCGCCACCCCGGGCGGCGAGGCCTACGGGTTTTTGAAGGCACTGCCGATGTTCGCCGACCTCTCGCTCGAAGACATGCGCTCGCTGTTTCGGGTGTGCGTGCAGCACGGCTTTGGCGTGGGCATGAATCTCATCGAGCCGGGCCAGCCGGGCCGCGGGCTCTTCGTCATCGTCGACGGCCAGGTGGAAGTCTTCAGTGGCATGGGCCCGGAATCGCGGTTGCTCAACACCCTGGGCGTGGGCGGCTACGTGGGCGAAATTTCGCTGCTCCTCGACGGCCCCACCTCTGCCCGGGTGACCGCGCGCACGCAGGTCAAGGCGCTCTTCATTTCCCGCGAGGCCTTCAAGCAGTACCTGTTCAACACCCCTTCGGCGGCCGTGCGCATCTACCGCCTCTTCAGCAGCAACCTCGCAGAACGAGTCCGCACCCTCTCGGGGCGCTAAGCTGAGGGGCCTCGCCGTGAAGAACTTCGAAGAACTCGCAGAGCAGTTGTCGATGACCGAGCTCATCCGGCTCCAGGACGTGTTGTCGAAGGCCATCGTCCGGCGGTTCGAGAAGCGCCTGGCGCTCGTGTTCAGCGACGTGGTCGGCTCGACGCCATACTTCGCGCGCTTCGGTGACGAGGCGGGCCGCAAGCTGCAGCAGCGTCACTACGATCTCGTCGGGGCTGCCATCGCGCCCGAAGGCGGCCGGGTGGTGGACACTGCCGGCGACGGCGTCTTCCTCTGCTTCGACAACGTGACCGCCGCCAGCCGCGCGATGGTCGGGTTGCTCAGGTCAATCGTGCGCGACAACGACAGCCGGGCCGCCGAACACCGACTCAACCTGCGCGTCGGCCTGCACGTGGGCCCGGTGCTGACTGACGGCGCCCTGGTCTCGGGCGACGCGGTGAACTTCTGCAGCCGGGTGGCGGGCTCGGCGGGCGCGGGCGAACTGCGCGTCTCCCTCGCGGCTTATTCCGAGCTCACCGAGATCGAGCTGCGCCTCAAGTGCCATCGCCAACGCGCGGTCGACTTGAAGGGCGTCGACAAGCCCCAAGAGCTGTTCGTGCTCGACTGGCTCGACGCCACCAAGTTTCCCACCAAGGTCATCTTCGAAGACGGCTCGGCCCAGCGCCTGCCTCCGCTCGACGTCATTCGGTTCGGCCGCCTGCGCGAGCAGGACGGCGCCACCGCCAACGACGTGGTGATCAGCGTCTCTGACCCGAACCTGCAGAGCCGCATCAGCCGCTGGCACTTCGAGCTGCACCGGCGGGCCGACGGGTTCTTGCTGCGCTCGGTGTCGGCGAGCACCACGGAGATCGACGGCCGCCTGGTGGCGCGCGGTGAAGACGTGCTGGTGCGGCCCGGCGCCAAGGTCCGCCTCGGAGGCGCCATCACCCTCGAGTTCGCGTCGGAAGACTTCACCCAGGAAATGACGCTGCTGCCGACCTGAAGCGCGCCGTCACGCGGCGAAGACGATGTCCCATTCCGCGAGCTCGCCCTTCACCATCACCTCGACCACGTCGCCGACCTTCTTGCCCAGCAGGCCCTTGCCGATGGGCGAGCCCGGGGTCACCACGTGCAGGAAGCCGTCACCGCCGGGGCCCGTGAGCTCCTCGCCTGCGCCGGCCGGGGCCATGAACAACGTCTTGCCGCCTTCGCCGTCTTCCAGCTCGACCAACGCGCCCAGGCCGATGCGCTCGCCCCGCTTCAGTGCGACCGGCTTGAAGTCACTGACCGCTTCCCACGCGGCCTGCGCGGCTTCGAGGCGGGTGCGGGTGGCTGCCGCCAAATTCACGGCACGGGGCGCGCCCGTCTTCGCGTCGAGGCGGGCGTCTTCGGCGGCGCGCAACGCCTGCTCGTAGATGCGCTTCAACTTCTCAGCGAGCTGTCCGGTGAGAAACACCTTGTCCATCCGGTCAGGGTAGGGCGGCCACGGGCGGGTTCAAGCTTTCACCCGGGCTGACTGGCTGGGCAGGGCGTGAATGAGTCGCGGGAAACGTCAGGTACCATCTCGTCTCATGTCCCACCGTTGGTGCGCGCTCTGGTGTTCAGTCACGATCTTCGCTTGCGGCGCCCCGGAAAACACCGGGCCAGAGATCGTCTTCTCGCCCTGCGCCCCGGTCCACCTGGTGCCCCACGGGGACACCACCTCGCCCGAGCGCGCCAGCATCCTTGCCGCGATCGCTCTCTGGCAGCGCGTGGGCGTGACGGCCTTGAGCCTGGGCGAGTCGACCGATTCGCTCGAGAACGCCGTGCCGATGCAGTTCAAAGACGCCTCGCCCCTCATGCACGGTGTGTACGAACCGTCGTCGGGTTTGGTGTCCATCAACCGCGTGCTCAACGGCACTGAGCGGGAGGTCACCGTCGCCCACGAGCTGGGCCACGCGCTCGGCTTGCCTCATGTCGACCGCGCGACCCGCAGCTCAGTGATGAACCCGTCCAACCTCACCATTCTCCCGTCGCCCGACGACGAGGGCGAACTCCAAAAGCGGTGGGATTGCCCGCTCTGACTCAGAACTCGAAGCCCACCTTCGCGTTCGCGGCGTAGGTGCTCAGGTTCGCGTTGGGAATGAGCTCCCTGCCGAACGCGCCCTGAAGGGTGAAGCGCAGGTCAGCCACCAAGCGGCCGGGGCGGAAGGCGACGCCCACGCCCACGGGAATCGCGTTGACGTTGTCCGACTCCGCCACGCTCGACGTGTTCACGGAGGTGCCGGCGACCCGGTAGTGCCGCCAGGAGTAACCCGCGACCGCGTAGGGCTGCACCGGACCGGTGAGGATGTTCAAGCGCGCCATGGCCTCGAGGCCGTTCGACATCAGCGTCGCCTTGTCGGACACACCCAACGTGTCGAGGTTCTGGGCCGTGCCCGTGTACGCCGCCTCTGCGGCGATGTGGCTGCGGGTGCCGAAGATGAGCCGCGCCGTCCAATCACCGCCCGGCTTGGCGATGCGGGAGGCGTCTTTGTCCGTGAAGCCTTCCACGCCACCTCCGACCTGCACTTCCATGCCGAACTTGGTGGGCAGGTTCGGCCGGTTGATGTCCCCCCTGCGGGTGTCCCGGGCCGCGTCTCGGGCTGTGTCGCGCGCCGTGTCTCGGGCCGTATCTCGCACCGTGTCCCGGGTCGTGTCGCTGTTCGTGGTGTCGGGGTAACTGCTCTGAGCAAACGCCGAGCTCGCCAGTAAGGCAGCCGCGCTGATCGCGTACGAAATCGTCTTCTTCATGGTCCCACTCCTTGGTTCCGCGTGAGAACTCACGCGTCGGCAGAGGGAAGGTGCACTGGGTGGACCATGAGCCCCAACGAGGGGCCTCAGCAATTCAGCGGGGTGGCTCGACGCTGCACGGCAACACGTCGCAGCTCTGCACGTACACCCCTCCCGGGCCGACCAGCGTGGAAGGAATTCGCCTTCGAGGTGGCGCGAGCGCGCTCTCCGAATTGAGCGCGTTGATCTCCAGCGCGATGTCGACGCAGTCCACCACCAGCAGCGGCGTGCCCGGGCGCCACCACACATGCTCGACCGGGCAGGGCGCTTCAGCCGGCGTCGACTTCAAACTCATCGCGTCGACCACCGCGAAGCGGCCTCCACCGAACAGCGCCACGTAGGCGCCGTCGCTGCTGCTCTGCAATTGCACTCGCCGCGATTCGGGCAACGCGCGGGTCGCCGAAACCTCGCCGGCGCTCGAGAGCGAGATCAGCTCGCCCGAGGTCTCGAGGCCCACCACGCCCTGCGCCGTGCCCACCAACTGCGCCGGCACGAACGCGCCCTTTTCCACCCACTGGCCGCCCTCGAGTCTGAGCAGCGAGCTCGCGCCGCCGTCGGGGTGGCTGGTGGCGACCCACAAACCACCCCGGCCGTCCCAGGTGGCCTGGGTGATGCCGGTGTTGGGAAAGCGCGTGGCTGCCGGAGGTGTTCCCGCGCAGACCACGAGCTGGTTGGCCGACCACGCGGCCACGCTGCGGGCGTCACGGCTCACCGCGAAGCCCAGCCGCTCCGGCACTGCGTTCAACAGACACGCGTTGAGCGCGCCGAACACGGGGTCAGTGGTGGGCGAGGTCGCCAGGTACGGGAGGCTGGTGACCGAGAGATAGATGATGCCGCCCAGCGCCACCGCCAGCACGACGGTGACCGCCAGCGTCAGGCTCTGCAGCCGCTTGTTCGGATTCCTCCGGGGAGGCGTCACGGCATCACTTCTTGGCGCGCGGCTTGAGCTTCTTCGGGCGGCGGTCTTGCGCGGCGAGCAGCGAGCTCAAGCCCTCGGGCAGCGCGTCGAACGCCACCCCGATGCGGCTGTACAGCGAGAGCTGCGGGTTGCCCGCTTCGGCCCAGGCCACCGTGCCGCGAAAGGCGACTTCCTGCTCATTGACGAGAAAGAAGCCATGCACCTTCGAGCCGGGCAGGAACACCTGCGGCAGCTCGGCCTGAAAGCCGCCGCGCGAAACGTCGGCGGAGAGGGCAGGAAGCCTGCGCCCCAAAGACAGCGGGAGGCGCAGGGTGCGGCGGAGCGTCTGGCGGCGCGTCGTCATGCGCCACAAGGTGGCACAGGGTCGTAGCCCGTCCAGTTTCTCTCCGTTCGAACCCGCATCCTACGCGTCGCGCGAAACTGCCACAGCTGCATCAGGGAGTCGCAACAGCGCGATGTGCATCGCGGGAACGGCGGTGACTCGGGGCGGTGAGAGTGACTCGACCCGAATGGCGCGCGCTCCGGGATCGAACACGCCGCCGATGAAGAGCTTGAGGCCCGCTTCTTTCATCGCCCACACCGCGGCCTGCGTTTCCCGGCTCTGGAAAGCGCCGCACGCCTCGGCTTCGCCTTCGGAGAACACCCGCCGCGCGATGCGGGCGATTCGTTCGCCATCGACGTCATCACAGACGTCGACGCCGACCCGCGTGCGCGAGACCGCCGCGACCGCCCAGCCCTTCGTATGACTGAGGTTGAGCACCAGGTCTTCGCGCGCGACGCCGTCGAGCCAGACCCGCGGTGCACCTGATTCGAGGGGCAGCACCTGGGTGCGCCCGGGCTCGAACCCCATCGCCTTCTGCAGGAGTCTCTTGGCCACCCGGCGGCCCGCCAGCCACTCGGAACGGCGCAGCGGCCAGGGCATTTCGGCGAGCAAAGCGCGTTCGCCTTCGCCCAGCTCGACCTTCACTTCACCCGGTTCACGCGGTTCGGCGAGCACCCACGCGCCGAGCACTTCCTGCATGAGGTTGGGTTGAAGGGGCGCACCGGGCTTCATGTCCGTTCACCCGCTCAGCCCAGGTCCTCGTCGAGACCGAAGTCAGGCACCTTCGCTTCGGCCTGCTTCATCTTCGTCTTCACGAAGGTGTCTTCGGCCGCGCTGCTGGGCAGCTTGCTGGGCTTCTGCGCCCTTCCTGTCGAGCGGCCCAGCGCGGAATCGGTCAGCGACATCGCGCGAATCTGGGCCTGCAGCCGTTCCTGGTCGAACACGGGCGACTCTTCTTCTTCACGGGGCTCGGGCTCGGGAGCCGGCTTGAAGGCCGCGAAGGTGTTCGTGCCGGTGCCGCTGCGTTTGATCGCCGGCTGGCTGCCGCTGATCGGCTTGAACGCCGGTTGGGTGCCCGTCGCGGGCTTCGCACCGGGTTTGTAGGCCGCCTGGGTTCCGGTCCCGGGCCGCGGGGGCGCGCTGGGGCGGAAGGCGAGCTGCGCTCCGGTCATCGGCTTGAGCGCGGGGTCGTCGTGAATCTGCGGGCGGTCGGGTGCTCCGGTCACCACGCTCGCGCGCCGGCGAAGAGAGGAGGTCTCGCCCGTGGACATCTCGTCGAACGGAAAGAGATCCTGGGGGGCCTGCGGTGGATCGTCCTTCGGGTCGTTCGACATGACGGGGTGTGAGGCTAGCGCCAACACCGCCGGGATGGAAAAGGCCCAGCGTAGATCGGACCGGAAGGTGACGCGTTTGAGAGGCGTCCACCACCTACACCCGAGTGCCCATGCGCCTGCTCCTGCTGACCCTGCTGTGCTCCGTCAACGCCTTCGCCCAGTACAACTCGAGCGCTGGCCACAACGCCCCGGCCCCCGCGGCCGTGCAGGTCGAGCGCGCTGACAAGGACGGGAAGAAGTACCTCGAGACCGTGAAGCAGGAAGCCCCGCGTGATGGTTACGGGAATGCGGCCGGGGCGCAGTACGACCTCGCGGTCGACGGCGCCTTCGATGGACAGACGGTCTTCGTGGTCGACCTCTATAGGCAGGACTTCAGCCGCGCCGCGGAGGCCATCAAGAAGAAGGGCTTCTCGGTGGTGCGCTACCAGGACGTGCCTGCGCTCGCAGACTTCGAGGCCGCGCTGGCGAAGTCGAACCAGTTCTGGATCATCGCCAGTTGCGACGATCGCGTGCACCTCTCGAAGGCGCACCAGGCCGCGGTGAAGAAGTTCTTCGACGCAGGCCACGGCGTGTACCTCTGGGGCGACAACGATCCCTGCAACGCCGACGCAGATTCGCTCGCCTCGATGCTCATCGACGCGCGCGTGAAGGGAAATCTCTACGGTGACCAGGTGGTGGGCCGCAGCGAAGGCGCGGGCAAACCCGGCGTCGCGCGCGAGCACCTGCTGAGCACCGGCGTGGAAAACATCTACGAAGGCATCACCGTCGCCACCGTCAAGCCCGCGGGCGCGATGACGCCTGTCATCTACGGCTCGGCCGGCAACCTGGTGACCGCGGCTTTCGAGGGCGACAAGAAGCGCCTGATCGTCGATGGCGGCTTCACGCGGCTCTCGAACAAGTGGGACTCCGCGGGAACGGGGCGATACGTCATGAACGCCGCCGCGTGGCTCGCGAACTACGAACGCTTCGGCAATGAAGTGGTCGCAGGTCAGTTCCAGAAGCACTGAGCCGCTACTTCCTTCATAGCGGCGATGTCGCAATCAGGAGCGCGCCGAGGGCGTTCACGCTCGCAACCGGCTGACTTCGCCAGCAACTCCACCGGGCACACGAGGTGCACGGGAAACCCGCCTCTCTTCGAGGGGGTTGTCATGCAACGTGGGCTCGCGATGTGGGTGATGCTGGGTGTCGGGGCATTGCTCCCTGCCTGTGCTTGCAACGTCACGCCGTACGACGCCGACGCCGGCGATGGAGGCGGCGCAGGTGGCGGCGGTGGCGCCTCGGTCGGTGGCGGTGGCGGCGTCACCGGCGGCGGCGGGGGAGGCGATGACGCGGGCGCGGTCGGCGGTGGCGGCAGAGATGACGCGGGCGCCGTCGGCGGTGGCGGCGGCGGTGGTGGTGGTGCAGTCGGCGGTGGCGGCGGCGGTGGAGGTGCAGTCGGCGGTGGCGGCGGCGCAGTCGGCGGTGGCGGCGGTGCTGTGGGCGGCGGCGGCGGCGCAGTCGGTGGTGGCGGCGGCGCAGTCGGTGGTGGTGGTGGTGGTGGTGGCACCGCGCTGCTCGACACCTACGTCTGCGCGGGCTGCCCCGGCGCGTCGGACAGCAACCCCGGCACGATGAACAGCCCGCTGCTCACCATCAACCAGGGCCTGCGCAACGCGCAGTTGATCCCGAAGAACATCGTCACCGTCGCCACCACGTCCATGGGCGTCGCGACGAACTATCAAGAAGACGTCACCATGCCCGCGGGTGTCACGCTCGAGGGCCGCTGGGCGGTGACCTCGTCGGGGCCGGCGAATTCGTGGGCCCGGACGGCCGCGCGCACCACCCTCATCGCCACCCAGGCCGCGGGTCTGAAGTTCACCGCCGGCCAGCGCACCACCATCCTCGACGGGTTCACCGTGAGCCAGGCCGCGCTCAGCGGCGCCCGCGTGGCGGCCATCACCATCAGCGCCAGTGGGCCCCTGCTGCGCGACTTCGCCGTGGTGCCGCCCCTGGCCTCGGGCACGCCTCCGGTGGACAGCGTCGGCATCGACGTGGTGGGCGGCGGCCTGACGTCGGTCGCCCCGCGTTTCGAAGGCGTCACAAGTGGCCACAGCAGCGTCAGCGCGGGTCCGGGCACCCAGGGCTCGACCGCGCTGGCCTCGAGCAACGCGCTCATCGACGCGGTGTTCACCGACTTCACCGCGGGCAGCGGCCAGGTCTCGCGCGCCGTGCACTTCATCGACAGCCCCGGCAGCGTGCTGAAAGACGCCACCCTCACCGCGGGGACGGCGATCTCGTGCTTCGGCTTCCTCTCGCAGGGCCCCGCCGGCACCATGTTGCTCGAGCGGGTCAACGCCACCGGCTGCCCCCGCAGCCCGGCCCCGACCGCCGTCAGCCCGCGCTTCGGCTGGGGCGTCGTCTTCGATGCCTGCATGACCGGCGGCGGAGCGATCGTTCGCAACTCGACCACTTCGGGCGGCGTGGTGGGCGGCACCGGCAGCACCGCGGTGGGCGCCGCGGCGCTCGATGGCTGCGCCATTCGTTTCGAGGGCGGCAACTACACCGGCGCCGCAGGCGTGCCTTCCAGCGGAGCGGGGCCCGAGACCGGCACCGCCATCGCGTGCTCCTTCCGCGGAGTGCGCAACGCCGCGGGCGTCGACTCCCGTTGCAGCGTGGTGGGCGCCACGTTGATGGGCGGCTTCGCACCCCTGGCCCGCACGGTCGGGCTCGTCTGCGACGGCACCTGCGCGAACGCGGGCGCGTCCTGTCGCGGCTCGTGCGAAGGCGTGAACACCAGCGACATCACCGCGGGCAACGGCGCCACCATGGTGCACCTGGCGCTGCTCAACAGTTCGCCCAACGTCTCCCGCAATCGCATCGGGTTTGGCGGCAACGGCACCCAGTGCCCCGCGGGCGCCACGGTGACGGGCCTCGAGTTGCTCGGCAGCGCCGCCACGGTGTCGAACAACTTCATCGTCGGCGGGCCCTGCGCTCAGGCGGTCGGGGTGAACCAGACGCTGGTCTCGCGCGCTGACAACTCGGTGCCCTCTGCGCTCCTGCAGCAGAACACCATCGTGCCCACCTCGGGCACGCCGGTCGGAAACACCGTGAGCGTGGGCGTTCGCCTCAGCGGGCCTCCCGGTTCGAACCAGACGCTGCAGGGCGGCATCTGGCGCTCGAACATCATCACCGCGGGTCCGGTCAACGGGGCGTCGCCCCTGGTCGCCGCCTTCGCCGAGACCGGCACCACCGGGGATCCCGCCGAGCTGCGCAACAACCTCTTCTTCGCGCTGACGCCTTCGCTCAACCCGCCGCTCTATTTCAACGAAGGCACCACGATGCTCACCAGCGCGGGCACCATCAACAACCTCAACGACACCGTGCGAAACGCAAACCTCGAGGGCGACCCGGTCTTCGTCAGCGCGGCGACGCTCAACTTCCACATCACCCAGCTCTCGCCCGCGCGCGCCGCCGGCACCAACCTGGTGACCACGATGGTCGACATCGATGGCGACGCGCGGCCCAACCCCCAGGGCAGCAACCCCGACATCGGCGCCGACGAGATTCCCTGAAAATCAGCCGCGCCGGCGCCGGAACCAGAAGAGCACGGCGATCGCCAGCAGCGGCTCGATGCTGGTGCAGCCACACGAGCCCGGCTTGGGCGTGATGGTGATGGCGATGAACGCAGGCTCGCTCGCCGTCTCGCCGTCGAGCGCGATCAGCTTGAACGAGATCAGCTCGGCGATCTTGACGTCGGGGGCCACGAAGGTGGTCGAGGCCGCGGTCGGCTCCGCGATGCTCACGGTGGCGTCGCCCTGCTGCTGCCAGAGGAACGTGAGCGGGTCGCCATCGGGATCGCTCGCCATCGCCTCGAGGTGGGCGGTCTCGCCCGCGACCACCGTGGTCGAGCCTGCGGCCAGCACATCGGGCGCCCGGTTCACGTTGCGCACGGTCACCGTCATGTCGTCGGTATCGGTGCCGCCGTGCCCATCGTTCACCGTGACCCGGAAGCCGAGCACCGCGCCGGCCGTGGTGACCTCGGGCGAAGTGAAGGTGTCGTCGTTGAGCTGCACCGAGGGCCCCGACGTCTGCATCCAGGTGAGCACCAGGGTGTCGAGATCACGATCGATCACGCTGCCCGGCACCAGGGTGACCGAGGTGCGCTCCGGCACGCTGATGCTGCTGGTGCCCGCGACGATCGGCTGGTGATTGGTGCACAGGCCCCGATGCGGGACCGCGTCGGTGAACGGCGCGGTGGTGACGCCGTCGACCTGCACGTCGTCGAGCGTCCAACCCGAGGTCCCGGTGGCGAGATCGGCCCCGACCCGCCAGCGCAACCACACCGTGCGGCCCGCGTACCGGGTGCCGAAGTCGGCGGTGACGGTCTGCGGCATGCTCTGTTGCCCGCCGAACGCCTGCTGCCCTGCGAGCGGGTTGCCCACCGCGGTCGCCGTGAGCGTCACCGGGTAGGTCGGCGAGAGCGCGGCGCCGGGCACCGCGGTGAAGGTCACCCCATCGGTCGAGATCTCCAGCCGGCCGCCGTCGAAGTACAGCAGCGCCGGGCTCGTCTCGAACAGATAGCTCTGCACGAACGTCACCGTGAAAGGCCCAGCTCCCACCGCGAGCGGGGGCGTGGTGGCGGTGCTGTCTCCCGCGCTGTCCATGCCGCGCCCCGTGAGCACGTGACTGACCGGGCTCACCGCGCGAACGAACCACTGCTGCTCCCAGGGGAAGTCGCCCTCGCCGTCGAACGTCCACCCGGGGGCGCCGTTCTCGAAACCTTCCTTCATCGAGGCGAGCAGATCGGCGTTGAGCCGCACGGTGGCATCGGCCTCGAAGCGGTTTTGCAGCAGGGGAATGTCGACGTCGGTGATCGCCACGTTCACCACCGACGACTGGAAGCCGTTGCTCAGCGTCATCGAGGCCGGCACGGTGAACGTCACCACCGTGAAGGGATCGCTCGCCGGCAACGGCATCGGCACGGGCGAGAGCTGCAGCGAGGGGTTGCTGCTGGTCAGCCGCACGGTGCTGTGCGTGAGCCGGCGTGAGCCCACGTTCATCACCTTCACCGTGAGCGTGCCGGTCTCGCGTGAGTCGAGCTGCCCGTCGGCGTCGCAGTCGTCATCGGTGTCGTCGACCGTGACGGACACCAGGCGGTAGTTGCCGCCAGCGCCGGTGAAGTCTTCGGCGAGCGGGGTGTTGGTGATGGACCTGCGATCTGACGACGAGGCCTGGGTTCCCAGCCCGCGCCGCGCGAACGCGTCGAGGAAGAGAGGGAAGTCGATGGTGGGGCTCTCGGCCGCCACCACCGCGAGCAACGCGTCACGCGCCTCGATGAAGGTCGGCAGCATCGGAGTCGCCTTGAGCGAGGCCACCAGGTACCGCCCCATGGTGGTGCGGGCCGCCTCGGTGGTGACGCCCGACTTCTTCAACAGGGAGACCTGCGCGTCCCACAACATGCTGGCCCACACCTCACCGGCGTTGTGCACTTCGGCGTTGTCGGACCCGCCTCCGAAGCCGCGGGGCGCGGTGGTGGGCAGCGGCACGTTGGTGCCCACGTGCTTGAAGGTCAGCGGGTTCCGGGTGCGGTCCGTCGAGTACGGGTAGCGCCTCACGCCGAAATAGTGCGCGGGCCGAATGGAGCCGTCCCAGTCGGGGCCGCCGCTCGACCAGCCACCGATGGCGAAGGTGCCTTGCCACAGATCGTTGCCCGCGCGCCCCGTCTCAGCCTCGCGCGCAGAGAGCCAGAGCGCGGCGAAGTCACTCCAGCCTTCGCCCATCGCACGCGAGGGCGTGTTGATGAGGCCCAGGGTGTCGCCCACCAGCCGGTTGGTGACGAAGTGGGTGAACTCGTGCGCCACCACCGTGGTGTCGAGCGCCACGTCACGCTCGAGCGCGCTGGCCGTTCGCACCAGGTGAGCGGTGAGGGTGGCGCCGCCGAGCCGCAGGTCGCGCAGCCGGGTGCCGGCGTCGGCCTCCAGGCAGACCGAGACGAGCGAACTCTCGTCGAAGGCGTTGCAGGCATCGCTGGTGAGAATGAGCGCTGCCACGCCCGCATCCTTCGCGGCGTCGAAGCGCCGGCCGATGCCGCAGCCCGTAGTCGGTACGTCGACCAACACCACGCTGCCGGTGAGCGAGGCGGGGTTGGGCCACGGGTCGCAGCCCCCAAAGCCGCCGTCGAGGTCGGTCACCAGTTGAATGTCGCCGGTGACGTCCCAGCTGCGCGAGAGGGTGACCGCCGAAGGTGCGCCCAGGAACGTGCCGCCGTCAGCCAGCGCGGCGGTGGTGAGCTCGAGCGTGCTCGCGCGCGGCTCATCGAAGACGAAGAGCTGCATGCGGCTCGACTCACCGTCGGCCCGGGTGCGGAAGCTGGCGTTGTTGCGGCCCGCGAAGTCGTGCACCTCGAGGTTGACCGCGTCGCCGCCCAGACCACCGCGGCCGAAGTTGTCGCTCTGGCCGTTGCGCGCGGTCTCGTTGAACCCGAGATCGTAAAAAGCATCGTGCAGCCAGTTGGCGACGAAGAAGGCGTGGGTGGCCGAGGCTGCGTGCTGCGAGGCCGCGAACCCTGAGGGCTGCGCGAGATCGTAGCTGGAGTCGAAGGTCGCCGCGCCGCTGGGCACCACCAGGAAGTCGCCGCCATCGAGCCCGTCGGGAGACACCAGGTCGGCGTAGGCGTGCACGTTGTTGCCCGAGAGCTCCGTCGCGCCCGCCGGCAGCCACGGGTCGTTCGAAGAGAGGCCCGCGTTGTCGAGCGTGACCAGGTTGGCCGCGACGTTCGCGGGCGCGAAGCCATCAGGCATTCCGGTGGGGTGGGGGAGCGCCACGTCGCCTACGGGTGAATCGAGCGGGCGAAAGGGCGCCACCGGGTCGGCCCAGGCGCGGTAGGTGTGCGCGGCGTTCGCTTCGAGATCGACCAGCGACAGCACGCGCCCATCGACCGCGCTGATCACCACCGCGTGCAGCTGGCCGCGCGTCTCCACCTCGAGGTGCCAGGCCGGCAACAGCGCCGCGCCGTCGTCGAAGAACACCCGCCGGGCCCGCGGAGGCGAAACGAAGACCCCGCCGGCCTTGTGCAACGCCCAGCCGCCCGCGCGCAGCTGCAGCGGCTCGAGCGAACCTGCCGGGGCGAACGAGCCACTGAGGTGCTGCGCCGCCGCGGCCAGCGCGGTCTGCGCGCTCAGGCGAAACTCGCCTGACGGCCGCGCCTCGATCGCCAGCGAACCCGTGAAGGCGATCAACTCGTAGCGCTGGGTCATCACCACGTCGAGCTCGTCCCGCAGCAGCGGCACGCCCTCGAGCGCGCGCGCGAAGCCGACGATCACCGCGCCCTTGCCGAGGTCGTGCACTTCAGAGACCACCAGCCGCCCGACGAGCTCGGGGTGCAGCCGGTACACCGCCGCGAAACGAAGCAGGTGCAGCCGCGCGGCTTCGGTGGCGGTGAGCCCTTGATCGCGGAAGGTGCGCGCGCCGGGGAAACGTTCGGCCCACAGCATCGTCGGCACTCCGCGGCGGGGCTCGGTCGCGGTGACCAGGCTGCGCGCGAGCAGCTCGAGCCCGTCTGCCCGCAGGCCTTCGGTCAACGTGCGCTCGGTGGGGTTCGAAAGCCACGCGTCGAACTCAGGCGGAGCGTCGGTGACGGCGAGCAGACCAGTGACGGCGAGGGCCAGCAGCATGGATCAGCTCCGAGTGTGACGGGGGAGAAGCGCTGAGCATCGCCAGCGCCGGCCCCCACGGCAACCAATGAAGTGAGGGCGGAAGGCAAACGCCCTCATGGTTAATCAGTCAGTCGTACCGCTCGAGGTGCAATTGTTTGCGATCGGCGCCGCCCTGCGTCTTCAGCACCTGCTGCACTTCGGTCAGCATCTTCTTCACCCCGCACACGTAGGCCTCGGGCCGGCCCAGGGCGCCCAGGTCCTTCCAGAGCTCGAGCACGTGGGTCTGCACGTAGCCGGTGCGGCCGCTCCACCCGGGCGGCGGGCGCGACATGGTGAGCATGAAACGGAACCGCGGGTGGGCCTTCTCCAGCGCCTCGAACTCTTCCCGGTAGAGCGCGTCGTGCGGCGTGCGCACGCCGAACAACATCCACAGCGGGGTGTCGCCGCCGTGAGCGAGGGCGTCGTGCACCATGCCGCGAAACGGGGCGACGCCGGTGCCCGTGGCGACGAAGAGAGAAGGCCCGGCGTCGTCAGCGCGCGCGAACGCCCCCATCGGCCCCTTGGCCTCGAGCGTCTGGCCGACTTCCAACTCGTGCAGGAAGGTGCTGCCGCGGCCGCCGTCGACCCTGGTGACCACCAACTCGAACCGCGCGCTGTTCGAAGGCACCGAGGCGATGGAATACGAGCGGCGCAGCGGGCGCTCCTTCTCGTCGAGCAGCGGCAGAATGAGGCTCACCCATTGCCCTGATTGGAAGGTGAACGGCTTCCCGTCCACCCGCTCGAACACCAGCTCGCGCACCCGCGGCGTCGCCAGGCGGGCAGAGGCCAGCCTGACCTCGAAGGTCTCTGGCACCAACACCGCTCCGGGGGCTTCCGCGCTCATGCGGGTCTTATGCCACCGGAGCCCGGTGCTGGCGACGCCGGCGATTCCCGGAACGGGTGGATCGTCTCGATTCGTTGGAGATCAAACTAATTTGAAAGATGGGAATTGAAGTGCGGTCGCAGTGGTTGCTCGTAATTCGTTGGGGGACCAACGAATGGAGAACACCATGGCGAAGAAGACGATGTTCGGTTTGCTCGCAGTGCTCGGCGCGGGTTGCGCTCATCAGCAGGTGGTCGAACCGCCGGTGGTGACGGTGGCCCAGGCGCCTGCGCCGGTGCAGGTCACGCCGCCGCAGGTCGAGGTGTCGGCGGCGCCCGCGCAAGACGGTCTTGCCGAGTTGGAACAGGTGCTGCGCAACGCCACCGCCTACTTCGACTTGAACGGCGATCGGCTCAACGACGAAGGCATGAAGGCGCTGCAGCGGGTGGCCGAGGTGCTGCGCAAACACTCCGCGCTCCAGGTGCGCGTCGACGGCAACTGTGACGAGCGCGGCACCGAAGAATACAATCTGGCGCTCGGGCAGCGCCGCGCCGAGGTGGCGAGAAAGTACCTGGTCGCGCTCGGGGTGAAGCTGCCGCAGGTCGACACCTTGAGCCACGGCTCGGAGCGGCCCGTCGACCCCCGGCACACCGACGAGGCGTGGGCGAAGAACCGGCGCGCCGAAGTGCAGCGCGCTTCGAACTGATGGCAAGTCGTGCCATGTCCCCCTGGTGAAGACTGGTGAGAGGGACGTCGTCCTCGATGACACGCTCGAGTTCCTGCAGGCCCTCTGGGCGCTCGACCATGGCCTGCAGACCGTCTCCAAGCGCATGAAGGGCGAGCTGGGGCTCACCGGGCTCCAGCGGCTGGTGCTGCGAATTCTGGGGCGCAACCCCCGGCTGTCCGCAGGTGAACTCGCGCGCACGCTCCACCTTCACCCCAGCACCCTGACCGGTGTGCTCGACCGGTTGCAGAAGCAGAAACTGGTGCAACGAAAGGTCGACGCGGGCGATCGCCGCCGCGCGCTCTTCGAGGTCACGGGCACCGGGCATGCCCTGCTGGCCCGCCGCGCGGGCACGGTGGAACACGCCGTCGCGCAGCTCTTGAGCCAGGAACCCGCGGGGCGCATCGCCACCGTGCGCGTGGTGCTCGAGCAGCTCCTGTCGCTGCTCACCCGGGCCTGATTCTTTTGGCGGGAAGATCCATCCGTTCCGCCGTGTTGGCGAGGCCCGCTGAAAGGAGTACGAGCGCCCCATGCTGCCGGTCCTGTATCGCTTCGTGTTCGAAACAGACTTCTCCAAGGCCGTGCTCTACCTGGTCGCGCTCGGGCTGGTCGCCTACTCCGCGTGGAACGGTTGGCGGAACGCCGGCGGCGTCGACGCCAAGGGCAACCCCATCGAGCCCACGCAAGACGAGCGCCGCAACAAAGCGCTGACCTATGGCCTGGTGGGCATCGCGCTCGCCGGCTTCGGCCTCTACTACGCGCTGCCGAACGTGCCGGTGATCGGCCGCGGCAAGGGCGAAGGCATTCCGATTCACACCTACGGAGTGATGATTGGCCTGGGCTTCATCACCGCCACCACCGTCATCTCGTGGATCGCGCTGCGCGAGTGGCCGGGCAAGGAAGGCCTCGAGCGCAGCGTGCAGATGTACGATCTCGCGTTCTATTGCTTCGTCGGCGGCATCATCGGCTCGCGCGTGCTCTTCGTGATGGTCAACTGGAAGGACTACGCGGCCGACCCCATCAAGATGTTCAGCCTCGGCGGCGGCCTCGTCTTCTACGGCGGCCTCATCGGCGCCACCATCGGGTCGATCATCTTCGCCAGGCGCAACAACATCGAGTTCCTGCGCCTGGCCGATCTCGCCATTCCCACCGTCTCGCTGGGCCAGGCCTTCGGTCGCCTGGGCTGCTTCTCGGCGGGCTGCTGCTGGGGCGACGTCACCACGCACAGCAAGGCGCCCTTCGCGGTCGAGTTCCCGGGCACGCACGCGATGAACCTCTTCGGCGGCGTGGGCGGCACGCCCAGCCTCGCGTACTCATCGATGGTCGATGGGTCGACCGAGACGCGCTGGGTGGTCGAATCGACGGGCCAGGTCTCGACCCAGGCCGTCGACGGCGCAGTGCGCATCTCGGAATGGGTCGCGAACCACGGCCACACGCTCCCCGTTCATCCCACCCAGCTCTATGAGTCGTTCGGGCAGATGGTGTTGTTTGCGACCCTGATGACCGCGCGTCGGTGGCGCCGCTTCCACGGGCAGATCTTCGCGATGTGGCTGATGGCCTACGCGGTGCTTCGCACCACCGTCGAGACGTTCCGCGGTGACCTCGAGCGCGGCACCATTCACGGCCTCATCCCCAGCATCCCGGTGGGCGTCTGGTACAACATCAGCACCAGCCAGTTCATCTCGTTCGCCATGTTCAGCTTCGGCAGCTACCTGCTGGCCAAGAACCTGCGCGAGGTGAAGGCCCGGCCCCCCGTCGACCTGGGCGCCCTCACCACGGCCTGACGCAAGGCCAATACTTGTGGTTAGAGTGACGACCCTGTGCCGGCACGAGTCGACAAGGCCATGGCTGACGGAAGCGCCATCAAGGGCTCCGAAGACGCGATGCAGCGCTGCAACGAACTCGAGGCCGAGCTGGCCGAGCTTCGTGGTGCCTACGATCAGTACTTCATGGGCAACGATCGGTTGCCGCCGAGCAAGAAGCACGACGGGTTCAAGAAGCAGTTCATGAAGCTCAAGAGCTCGTCGGTGCGCCAGACCGCCGCCAAGTTCCGCATCGAGAGCATCGGCCAGAAGCTGCTCACGTTCGAACGGCTGTGGGATCGCACGGTCCAGCAGATCGAAGCGGGCACCTACAAACGAGATCTGATGCGCCTCAAGCGCCATCAGAAGCAGGTGAAGGCCCCGGGCTCGGCTGATTCCGACTTCGACGTCGATGAAGATCTCGACCTCTCTGATCTCGACGAGGGGGGCGATGATCTCGCCTCAGCCTTCGCCGCCGCCGAGGCCTCAGCGGCCGCCCGCGCTCCCGCGCCGGTCATCAAGCCCGCCACGGGTCTGGCCCCTGCGAACGCGCCCGTCGCTGCGCCCACCCTCAAGCCGGTGGTGACCCCGCCCGCCGGGCTGCAGCCGCTGACCGCGCCCCTTGCGGCAGCCAGGCCGGTCGGCCCGCCCAGGCTCACCGCCGCCATTCCCACCGGGGTCTCGCCCGCGTTCAAGCCGATGATCACCGCCCCGGTGCCCACGGGCGCGACCGGTTCGAACCCCGCCCTCAGAGCGGCCACCGGACTCAGCCCCGCGCTCAAGCCCGCGGGCGCCACCGGCTCGAACCCGGCCCTCAAAGCGGCCCCGGCCCGCCCCCCTGCCGCGGCTGGTGGTGAAGGCGGCCTCTCCGACACCAAGGTCAAGGCGATCTACGACGCCTACGTGATGGCCAAGAAGCGCTGCGGCGAAGACACCCGCGCGGTGACGCTCGACTCGGTGGCCAGCTCGTTGCGCAAGCAGGTGCCCGAGTTGATGAAGACGCACAACGCCAAGACGGTCGAGTTCAAGGTCGTCATCAAAGACGGCAAGGCCGTGCTGCGCGCGCTCCCGAAAGAATGAACGCAGTCCGACATGAATTCTGACTACTTCCCGTGGCTGGTGCTCGGCGGTGTCTTCGCCGCTTTCCTGATCTTCAAGCGCGCCGGGCAGATCTCCTCTGAACGCGCGCGCCAGCTGGTGAAAGACGGCGCCACCCTGGTCGACGTTCGCAGCCCGGCAGAGTTCGCCGCGGGCCACCTGCCAGGCGCCCTCAACGCGCCGGTCGGTGAGCTCGCCGCGCACGTCAAGAAGCTGGGCGCGAAAGACCAGCCGGTCGTCGTCTACTGCGCGTCAGGCACGCGCAGCGCCATGGCCCGCTCGATGCTCAAGGGGCAGGGCTTCGCCCAGGTGTTCAACCTGGGCGCGATGAGCCGCTGGTAGTTCCCACTTCGACTTCAGAAGCAGGACTGGATGTACTGAATCTCGAGCGGCACGCCCGGCTGCGGAGTCGCGCTGTTGTTGAACTTGATGGAGTTCGACGCCGCGTCGTACCACCAGGTCGCGCAACCCGCTTCCTGCGCGCAGCCCGGCACGACCACGCCGTTCACGCGCACCGTCACCGGCGCCATCACCTGGTCAGGCGCGTTGTTCAAATAGAACTGCGTGCGGAAACCGAACGCGGTGCGGCCGAGGTTCTGCAGCGCCGAAGCCCAGTTGGTGTTGCAAATCTCGTCGGACACGCCCGAGGTGTACTGCACGATGGGGTTGTAGCGGGCCGAGTTGGCGGACGAGCTGTCGTAGGTGCAGGGGCTGGGCGCCGACGGAAGGTGCGGGGTGATCGCGCTGAAGGTGAAGTACGAGAGGCGCTGGAAGCCTTTCACGTTGACCAGAAGGTTTTGGTAATAGGTGACCGGCTGCGGCGACTGATCTTCCGCGTCGGAAATGATCACCACCGCGAGGTTGGCGTCGGCGCGCAGGAAGCCGGCGTTCTCCGCCGAAATGACCGGAGGCGTGAGCGCTAGCACCGCGGCTTCGATCGGGGTCTCGCCGCCTGAGCCGTTGGTGCCGACGTTCACCAGCCGAGAGAACACGGCTGACACCGCGGGGGTGGTCGGCTTGACGATCTTCAGATGAGTCGACGAGTCCTTCACCAGGTGCCCGCCCCAGTTCGTGTAATTGAAAGTCGGAAAGCCGGGAACCGACTCACTCTGGGGCACGGTCGTGGTGGTGACACCAATCTGGTAGTCGACGTTCGCCGCCACTGCGTATTGGATGAAGGACGAGAAGTTCGATGCGAGCGCGTTCTGCTTGTCCTGCATCGAGCATGAGTCGTCGATGACAAGCAGGATGTCGGCCTTGGGCTGCAGGTCCTGGGTGTACGTGTCAATCTGCACGCCCGTGGTGTCGCCCCGGCCCTGCAGGCCCACGAGGTAGGTGATGCTCTGGCCGTTCTGAATGGCGTCGATCGCCACCGCGCCCGAGTCGCTGCCCACGTCGATGGGCCGGTACGCCGCCTGGAACGTCACCGGCGCCATACCGCCCGGCTGCAGGGTCAGCCCACCCGTGGGAATCATCGGGCTCGAGGTGAGGCGGAACTCCGGGCAAGGCATGCCGCCCGGGCAGTTCGGCCCACCGGGGGGCTGGCCACCGGCGGCCTGCATGGAGAACCCGTTGAGGGTCACCGGCGCGCTGCAGGTGTTGTAGATGCTGAAGTTTCGCGAGGGCGAGCTGCACATCACCTTCACCACGCCGAAGTTCATCGGGTCGGGGGTGACGGTCAGGCACGACGGGCCCACCGACGCGCGCAGCGGAATCGAAGCCTGGGGCCGCATCGCCGAGGTGCTGTTGAAGACGAGCGAGCCGGTGAGGGTCTGCAGCATGGTGGGCGTGGGGCCGGTGGGCGCCGCGCGCACCACCACCTGGAAGGATTCCTGCGGCTGCAGTTCCTTCTCGACGATGTTGCCGCCGACGATGCTGAAGGCGAGGTCACTGCCCGCGCCCAGCTCGATGCCCGAGAGGTAACAGGTCTCGCCCGCCGTCACTGAGTTGTTGGTGATGGTGATGGGCAAATCCTTCTGCGTGCCCGGCGTCACGAGGCCGAAGTTCGCCTGCGCGGGCGAGGTGACGAAGGTGCAGGGCGGCAGCTGCTGCACGTCGGCGGTCACGGTCACCGTCACCGCGGGCTCACCCACGTCGTTGCTGTAGATGGTGAAGGTCGCGCTCTTCATGCCGATCGACTGCGGCTTGAGCGTCACCGTGAGGTCCACGAAGTTCGAGCCCGCGATCGCCTGCAGGCCGGTGGTGGGGTTGTAGGGCGAGCCCAGCGCCACCACGAACTCGTCGGTCGCGGTGCCGGGGCCCGGCACGAAGTCGAAGAGCGGCAGCTGGCCCGGCGTGCCATCGGTAGCGACCTGCCCGAGGTAGAGGTTCGAGCTGGGGTCGGGCACGGGCGGTCGGCTGCCCACGTTCTGCACGTTCACTTTGCGCTGCACCGAGAAGGTGGTGTTGCCGGGGAAGAAGCCGACGCGGCCGAACGCCAGGGTGGGGCGGGGCGAGACGCGAATGCGCGGGCCACCGCCGGTGCAGGTCAAGGTGATGGTGCCGCCGGGCGTCTGGGTCAGGCCGGTGGAGAAGGTGAGGTTGCCGCTGCGCGGGCCCAGCTGCGAGGGGTTGCAGGCGATGCGCATGGGGAAGGGCACGCTGCCGCCGGGAATGCTCAGCTTGGTGGCGTCGCTGCCCGCGGGCACGGCGTGATAAAAATCGGCCGGGTTGGTCGAGGTGACCTGGGTGAGCACGATCGGCACCGAGGCCGGGTTCACGAAGATGACCTCTTTGACCGCTTCGGAGCCGGGGTTCACGAAGCCGTAGGCGATCGAGGTGGGGCTCCAGGTGAGCGTCTCGTTGCTGCCCTGGCCGCGCAGAATGACGGTCTGCTCCGGGCACTCGCCTGCGCCGCGCAGCACCACGGTGGCCTCGTACGCCCGCAGCTCGGTGGGCGAGAAGGTGAGCACCACGTCGGTCGATGACATCGGGCGCACCGGCACCTGGCCCATGGGGGTGTTCGGCGCGTAGCCGAAGTTCGAAGCGTCAGCCCCGCTCACCGGCCCCGCGCTGCCGAACGCAGGCAGGCTGGTGGGGTTCGCGAACGGCACGGTGAAGGGCAGGGTCTCGCCGATGGGCGTCTTGCCGAAGTCGATCACGGTGGGGAGATCGCACGCGCCCTTCTCACCTTCGCCGATGAGCGTGATGATCGCGGTCGAGTCTTCGACGCGCGTTCCCTCGGTGCTCAGCGAGAGCTTCGAGAGGTAGCTGCCCTTGAGGCCGCGGGGCGTGAAGCTCACCGCGAATTCCTGCTGCTCGTTGGGCTGCAGCACCAGCTCGGCGAACTCCGCTTCGAAGCTGCTGCTCGCGGTGGCCACGACGGCGCCGGGCTTGCCGATCGCCACCTCGTCGCCTTCGCTCAACTCGAGCTTCGCCAGGGTCAGCTTCGCCGAGCCCGTGTTCCGCAAGGTCATGGTGAGCGACTTGCGCTCGCCCACCAGCGCGTGACCGAAGTCGTAGGTCGCGTCGCGGTTGGTGATGCGCTCGCCGGTGGCGTCGCGCCAGATGACGACGATCTCACCGTTGTTGCGGCCGATGTTCGGACCACCGCAATTGCAACCTGACGCCGCGAGAACGGCGGACAACACCAGCGCGCTGCGCGCGAAGAATGACGAATCGACCTGACGCATGTGGGGAACTCCGGGCGATGAAGGCGGCGCATCCTGTTGCTGTGCGCAGTTGAGATCAACCCCCCGACATGAGCGTCGTTGTGCGTCATCACTTGAGCTGACGCACCGGTCCGCACACCGACGTATTTTCTCAAGCCCTGAGAAGCAATGGGGGCCGAGAGGCTTGAACCCGTTTATGTCGGGGGGCGATCCACTTGTGGGCCCGCGGCGCAATGAGTAGACGGCAACATCTCAAGCTTTTGCGGGGGCTGGCCGGCCTCTTCTTCATGAGGGCGTTTGCCTTCCGCCCTCACTTCTCTGGAGACACCTCACATGCGTTCGAACACCTCCCACGCGCTGATCGCCGGGGCTGCCATCGGTTTCATCTTCGCGGTCCTGCCTTCTTCTTGCGGCACGGTGAAGCCCCCCCTGCGTTGCAGCGCGAGCAACTGTGATGGCTGTTGCGACGACACCGCGACGTGTTTCAAGGGCACCTCGTCGGAAGCGTGCGGCCAGGCCGGCGCGAGCTGCTCGGTGTGCGCGGGCGGCCAGACGTGCGCGAAGGTCGACCAGGCTACTGAGTTCGGCGGTCGTTGCACGGGTGGCACCACCACCGGCGGCGGCGGCGGCGCCACGGGCGGCGGCTCGGGTGGCGGCAACGTCACCGGCGGTGGCGGCGGCACCACGGGCGGTGGCGGCGGCAGCACCGGTACCTGCAACGCCACCACCTGCGCGACGGGCTGCTGCAGCGCGACCGGCGTCTGCATCACCAGCACCACGCCTTCCCGCTGCGGCACGGGCGGCGCGACCTGCAGCAGCTGCCTGATGGGCAACACCTGCGTGAGCGGCGCCTGCGCCCCCTGCGCCGGCTGCATCGATATTAACACCGGTTCCTGCCAGGTCGGCACCAGCAACACCCAGTGCGGCAAGATGGGCGGCTTCTGCCAAGCGTGCGATCAGCAGGCGGGCCAGACCTGCACCAACGGCACCTGCTTCGGCGGCACCACCTGCAACGCCAGCACCTGCATGGGCTGCTGCGATGGCAACAACTGCCTGCTGCCCGCGAACTACACCAACGCGCAATGCGGCCAGGGCGCGTTCGGCGCGGCCTGCACCACCTGCCTCGGCGGCGCCACCTGCGACAAGGCTGATGCAGGCGCGTGCGTTGGCGGCGGCGGCACCGGCGGGGGCGGTGGCGGCTTCCCCGGCCTCGACGGCGGCTTCGGCTCCGGCTGCCTCAGCAGCGCGGAGTGCGCGGTCGGTGAATGCTGTGACTCGCTGGGCTCGACGCTGCCGGGTTCCTGCGTCGGCAACGGCGTCGCGTGCCAGTTCGGCGGTTCGAATGCCACCGTCTGCGTCCTCGCGGCGGCGTTCGGCAGTCCCTGCACGTGCACTGGTTCGAGCGGCACCTGCAATCCCTGAAGCCCCTTGGCTGAGCCTTCACGGCCTCTCGCTCTTCGGAGTCGAGGGGCCGTTTCCTTTTCTACGTCTTCAGGCCGCGACGGCGAGCCTTCGTGCGCGCATCTCTGACTGAATCGACGCGAGCTCGTCGACGTACAGCAGGCGCTTGAGCGCGGGGAAGACGGTCGATTCTTCGAACGCGTGATGAACGGCGAGGCGTTCCTTCAGGTCTTGAACCGCCGCGCCCAACTCGAAGCGCAGCGCGTGCAGCCGCGAGATGTCCCGCGAGAGAATGCGGCACAGCAGGCGCACCCGGGCCAGTGGGGCTTCGAGCGAGAGGTGCTGAAGCTTCATGCGATCGATCGCCGCGTCGACCACGTGATGACGGCCCTTCAGCCGGGGCGCGACCGAGACCTCTTCGTCTTCGCAGTGCATCGGCAACATCCACTCGACGTGGTCGGAGATGGTGGTGGCGGTCTCTTGAGCCCCCGAGGTCGCGCTGCCCGAGGAGAGGCACTCGGCCATCGACACCACCTGGCGGGCCTCGATGTGCGCCTCGAGCAGCACCTCGACGACGTCGCGCTGGCCAGACAGCTCGCGTTGCACGCGTGACGCTCTAGATGAATTCAGACATGACGTCTGCCTCACCTTCGTGGAATCTCATGACGCGGTGCTTCCCCGGCGATGGGGCCAGCCCGGAGCTGCTATGACTCCCTTCGTTCTGCCTCGGCCCGCTGTCCGCTTCGTTTCAACCGCACTGCTGCTGCTCAGTCTCGCGCTCTGTGGTGCGTGCGCTCCGCGCGCGAACGCGCGTGCGGGCCGGGAAGGCACCTCGGTGCCCCTGTGCTGGTGGGGCAACGCTCGCTGGGAAGATCGCGGCCCGTTGCTGGTGCGCGGCACCGACATTCCGCTCGCGCGGGTGCGGGCGCGCTGGGCCGGCGATCAGTGGAAGGGCGCCACCACCACCGCGGTGCTTCGCCAGGAGGGGAACTCGAGTCTGCTGCAAGGCGAGTGGACGGGCCCGGGCCTCGTGCTCCAGGGCGACGTGGACGTCGGCGGTCAGGCGGTCTTCCGCTCCTTCGAACCCCGGCGCCTGGGCAGCATGGGCGCCGTGCTCAAGGGCGGCCACGTTCGGGTGCTGGACGCGCTGCAGGGCCGCGCGCTGGTGGTGCCCTCGCCTGATTCAGCCGTCCCCTTCCGCACCGACGAATCACTCGCGCTCGAGGTGCCCTGTGACGGGCTCTCGCTCAGCGCCTCGTTGCCTTCGAAAGATCCCGCCCGGGCCCAGCTCGAGCAAGCCGGCTTCGACGTGAAGGCAAAGGCGATGCTGCTGCCCCCCCACGCGGCGCTGCCCGCTTCGTCCTCGCCAGGTGGGCCCACCAGCGGCTTCTTCGTGGGCGATGAGCAGCCGGTGCGCGGCTTCGTGGTCGATCGAAAAGAGAACGAAGCCCGCCTGGTGGTGCCCACGCGCGACGGCGTGGTGTGGGTGGGCTGGGTGGCCGCCGAGCCGCTGCGCGCCGACGAAGGGCCGCCGTTCGAGCAGCCGCTTCCCTCGGTGAACGTTCCCTCGGCAGGCGTGTGGCGTACGTGTTCGTCGCACGATTTCCCGCTGTCGCTCGAGCTGCAGGGCCGCTTGATTGCGATCGGCACGCTGCGCGCGGGCACGCCCTTCTCAGTGGGGGAGCGTGAGGGCAACTTTCGCCCGGTCGCCATCGGGCTCGACTGGCTCGAGCTCTCGCCGCAGCTGACCGTGTTGGCGCCCAGCGACGCGTTCGACTGCCCCCGCATCAAGCAGCCTGAAGCATGGTGACCGAGCCCGCCCGTGATGCCTTCGCTGCGTTCCGCTACCCCGCGGTGGCGCGCTTCGCGGTGGGCCGCTTCCTCGCCGCCATGGCCACCACCTCGGTGTCCGTGGCGGTCGGCTGGCAGCTCTACGAGAAGACGGGCTCGACCTGGGTGCTGGGCCTGGTGGGGCTGGTCGAGGTCATTCCGATCGTGGGGCTGGCGCTCCCCGCGGGCGTGGCCGCCGATCGGTTTCCCAGGCGCCGGGTGGCGATCGCTGCACACCTCACGCTCGCCCTCGCCGCCGCTGCGCTGATGGCGCTGAGCTTCTTCGGCGGCGCGACCTCGCTCTATTACGTGGCGCTCTTCGTCACCGGCGTGGGCATGGCGTTCCGGGGGCCGGCGGTGGGCGCGATGTTGCCGCAGCTGGTGCCCTCGAAAGACTTCGCCAACGCGGCCGCCTGGTTCAGCAGCACGTACGAGCTCGCGTCGATCTCCGGGCCGGCGATGGCTGGGTTTCTCATCGCCGCGGTCAGCGGTGCCCAGCTCGCCTTCGGGTTCGCCTGCGCCGCGCACCTCGGCTTCGTCTTCGTGCTCTGGTCGATTCCGCCGCGGCCCGCCGCGATGACCGGTAAGCGGCAGGGGCTCGGCGATCTGCTGGTCGGCCTGCGCTTCGTGTTCCGCACCAAAGTCTTCCTGGCGGCCATCACCCTCGACCTCTTCGCGGTGCTGCTGGGCGGGGCGGTGGCGTTGTTGCCGGTGTACGCGAAAGACGTGCTCCACGTGGGGCCGGTGGGGCTGGGCTGGTTGCGCGCCGCTCCTGCGCTGGGCGCGTTGTCGACCGCGCTGCTGCAGACCCGCCTCGCTCCGTGGAAACGGCCGGGCGTGGTGCTGCTCTTCACCGTCGCTGGCTTTGGCGCTGCCACCATCGTCTTCGGTTTGTCGACGGTGATGTGGTTGTCTTTCGTTGCACTTTTCTTTACCGGTGTTTTCGACAACGTGTCTGTCGTCATTCGATCGACGTTGGAACAGTCATTGACGCCCGATTCCATGCGTGGCCGCGTCTCTGCCATTCACTACGTGTTCATCGGCATGTCGAATGAGCTGGGCAGCTTCGAGTCGGGCTCCACGGCGGCGCTCTTCGGCCCGGTGCTCTCGGTGGTGGGCGGCGGCGTGGGAACGCTGGTGGTGGTCTTGCTGGTGGCGCTCGCCTTCCCCCAGTTGCGCGCGTTGCCCCCGCTGCACCAGCTCAAACCCCTCGAGGAAAAGGCATGAACTACGCGATCGTCGTGCACGGCGGCGCGGGGCCGAAGCGAGATCAGGAAGAAGGCGAAGCGGCGCGCGCAGGCTGCCTCGCCGCCGCGGAACTCGGTGCCGCCGTGCTGGCGAAGGGTGGCTCGGCGCTCGACGCTGTGGAACAGGCGGCGCGCGCGCTCGAAGACAATCCACTGTTCAATTCGGGCCTGGGCGCGGTGCTCAACGCAGACGGTGAAGTCGAACTCGACGCGTCTGTCATGAATGGAGAGACGTTGCAGGCCGGCGCGGTCGCGGTGGTGAAGACGGTGAAGAACCCTGTCTCGCTCGCGCGGTTGGTGATGGAAAAGACACCTCACGTATTACTGGTTGGTGACGGTGCTGATGCCTTTGCGCGCGCCCAGGGTGTGCCGGCGATCGTCCCCGGTTCGCTGGTGACGCCGCTGCAGCACCAGCGTTGGCTGGGGCGAAACGGCTCTGCGCACGGCACCATCGGCGTGGTGGCGGTCGACAGCCGCGCGCAGGTGGCGGCGGCGACCAGCACCGGCGGCACCGCGGGCAAGCTCAAGGGGCGCGTAGGCGATTCCCCCCTCATCGGCGCGGGTACGGTGGCCGATTCCCGCTGGGCCGCGGTCTCCTGCACGGGCCTGGGCGAGTTCATCATTCGGGTCGGGCTGGCGCGCTCCGTCCTCGAGGCTGTTCGTCATGGGGCTCCGCTTGCCCGGGCGTGTGACGAGGCCATCGCCGAGCTGGGCCGCATCGGCGGCGACGGAGGGCTGATCGCCGTCACTGCGGGGGGCGAGGTGGCGTGGGCTTTCAATTCGGAGCGCATGGCGGGCGCGTTCGTGACGAGTGCCGGTCAGAAAGGCACATTCTTCGTTCGGGAACAGCCCTGACATCGGGGATTGCAGGAATCCGATGGCGCGGAGTTTGTTCAGTGTTAAGCCTCGCTGGCTGTTTAGTGATGCAAGCAGTTCCCCCCTTCACAGAAACGGATGAGAAATGTCGGTTGATAAGGTGCTTCGAGAGATGGTGGCGGATGAGGTGGCCAGGGCGTTGGGGCCAGTACACGCTGCACTCGCGGAGCTTCAGGGCAATGGCGCGGTCATCGCGCGCATCGCTGCTGCTTTGGGTCAGCCCATCAAGCGGGGGCCAGGTCGTCCCCCCAAGAATCCGTTCGCGAT
>JAYVNA010000499.1:0-4280 GCA_043758715.1 Archangium sp. | reverse complement strand
GACAGCACCGAAGCCGACGCGAAGGAAAAGCTGGCTGCGCTCGAGAAGCAGGAACAGGCCGCCGCCGAGCGCCTCGCCGCGGTGAAGAAGGCCGGTGGTTCCGCGTGGAAGAGCCTTCGCTCGGGCGTGGAGCAGGCGGTCGATGAGCTCGACAAGGGTCTCAACGGCCCCACGAAGTGAGGTCTGGCAGATGCCCTGCCCTCATGTTCGTCTGGCTTCATGTTCGACCCGCAAGACGATGCTGACCTGCTCGAACAGGAGCTGAACGAGAAGGAGACGCGCATCGAGCACGGCCGCACCCGCGGCCTTCGCTGGTACGAGCGCTCGCTCGGCGGTCGGGTGATGTTGGTCTGGGGCGCGCTGCTCTGGCTGCTCCTCATGGTGTTGACCATGAAGGTGGTCCAGAGCGCCAGGGACCTCGCCGCCGTCGGGGTCTTCGTGGTGATGGGGCTCGAGGGGCTGCTCGCCGTCTGGCTGTCCCGGGTCATCTGGCGCGGCATCGGCGCCATGCCGCGAACGGTGCTGCGCTGGGCGACGCGCGCCTGGCCGCTGGTGCTCCCGTTGTTCTGTCTGCTCACGGCACGCATCGCCGCGCCCTTTCTGGTCGAGCAGGAAAAGGAGCGCCGCATCAACGCTGGCGCCACGGCCGCGCAGGCGGAGGCTGGCGTCGTCGGCGCGACCGCGGGCGCGAACTGGAAGATGGTGCTCGACGCGCGTGAGTTCTACCGCCTCGCCTCTCACGACGAAGCGCGCGCGGCCTGCGCAGCCCTGGGCGACGGGTTTCGCCTGCCCCGCGTCAACGATCTGTCGCTGCTCAACCCAACGCCTCGGGCACCCAACGCGCTCGGCTTCTGGTTGGCTGAGCTCGAGCAGCAATCGAGCCGTTTTCATCTCGAGAAAGCGGAGCCCACGAAAGGAAACCGAAGCAACTTTGGGCTGTTGATGGATGGGCCGAACACGCCTGCGCAGGCCGCGATTCTCTGCGCGCGCATCGTCACCGCGGCGCCTGTGGTCGTCGCGCCGGCGACGCTCACGTTCGCGGGCGCCGTGAAGCAGGAACTGTCGTGCAGCCTCGAGGCAGACACCGCCGCCCGCTTCGAAACGAAGCCCTTCGCAGGCGAGCGACTGGCGCGCGCACTGAAGTGTTGGGCCGAGGCGCAGGCCACTCAGCAACGGAGCGAGGACACCATCGTCCCTCTCGCGAAGGCCACGACGCTCGATGAACGCCTCAGCGCGCTGCTCCACGATGCCGAGACGGAAGGGCCCACCGACGCGGTGCTGGAGAAGCTCGCCTCGTCCGAAGACGTCGAACGCCAGGCGGCGGAGCTGTCCCTGTGGCGCTGGGCTCACGCACATCCCAGGGAAGCGAAGGCGCAGACCGCCGACCTGCTGGACCGCGCCGGAAAATTGCCGCAGACCAATGACCCCCTCACCAGGCTCGCGCACGCTCTCGCCGTCGCCGTGGGTTCGCCGGAAGCCTGCGCCCTGCTCGCTCAACGCGCCCTCGACGGGCCCTGGCCGATGAATCTTGCCGACGATGCGCTGCAGCACGTGCGTGGTGCGTGCGCGCAAGTGGCGGCCAAGGTGCTCAGCGATCACCAGCGCGCCACCGGGTTTGCGAAGAACCTCAAGTGGGTCTCGGCCGTGCGCGCGCTTGGTGCCGCGGCGGGACCCCAGGTGCTCGAGACCGAAATGAAGCAGGGCTCGCCAGACTCGTTCGAAGGCTCTGGCGTCGTCTGGGATGCGCTGCTCGCGTCGGAGTTGGTGCGCCGCAACGGCTTCCTTCCTCCGCGCGCGCAGGGTGCAGCCGAGCTGCCGGGCCTGGCGCCCCTCGGGTTAATCACCCGTGCCTGCACGCAGGCTGATTTTGGGCTCAAGCCGAAAGATCGTCTGCCTTTCCCTGACGATCGGTGCGTGAAGAGCCTCGACGCCGGGCCGCTGAAGCTCTTGCGCGAAGGCTTCGTGCCGCTCGGGTTCTGACCCAGGACTCTTCGGACCCCGTTCGTCAGCCCTGACCACGTGACACCAGAGCGAAGTGGCTGATCGCTCAGGATCACGGTTCGAGCAGGCGCCTTGCAGAGGAGACCTTCATGCAACGAGTGGCCGAGCGCATCATCTCCGTCGGAGGTGGGAAGGGCGGGGTGGGTAAAAGTGTGGTGGCGGCCAACCTTGCGTTGGCCATGGCCGAGCAGGGCAAAGACGTCGTGCTCGTCGACGCCGATCTGGGCGCGGCGAACCTGCACACGCTGTTGGGCGTGGAGAAGAAGGGGCCCTCGCTGCAGAGCTTTCTTTCTCACGAAATCGATTCACTCGAGCAGGCGCGGGTGTCGACCCGCTATCCCGGCCTGTCGCTGGTGCGGGGGGCCGCGGCGCTGCCGGGCGCGGCGAACATTCCTCATGCTCAGAAGCTGCGGCTGCTTCGGCACATCAACGCGCTCCAGGCACAGGTGGTGGTGATCGACGTCGGAGCAGGCGTTGCCTACAACCAATTGGACCTCTTCGATTTCGCCGAGCAGAAATTGGTGGTGCTCACGCCGCAGCTCACTTCGCTGGAGAACGCGTACGGCTTCGTGAAGAGCTCGGTGTACCGGGTGCTCGCTTCGGTGTTGCGGCCGCACGGCTTCGACACGTTGCTCGAGCGCGCTACCACCACCGCTGAGACCGCGACGCTTCAGGGGTTGCTGGGCGAGGCGTACGCGTGTTCTCCCAAGCTGAAAGCCGAAGTGCAGGAAACGCTGGAAAACTTCCACGTGCGCCTATTCGGCAACCAGGTGCACGAGACCAGGGAAGGCAACGTGTTCCGCGCGGTCGCGAAGATGATGCACGAGTTCCTCGCCATCTCGACGCCGGTGCTGGGGTTCGCCCGCTCGACCCGCGCGGTGCACGAGTCGGTCAATCGCCGCACGCCCTTCCTCGCTGGGGCTCGCGGCGATGAGAGCGCTCAGGCGTTGCGTGACGCGGCCGAGGTGCTGCTGGTCGAGCCCTGTCGGCGTCGGCAGTTCGAGATGAACGCGCTCGCCGCGTGAGCTGACATTCTCAGCACATGGATTGACTCGGGGCCATGGACTCAGGGTGCGCGGCTCGCTACTGCCGCGCCAGAATGCTTCGTCTCCTTGCAGTCTTGAGGACGAGGTGCTGGTCCGGTTCACCTCTCTGCTCGAGGTGCTGAAGGCGCAGCCGGCAACCCACGCCGGTCCTGCCGTCATCGAACCAATTCACCTTCGGCACCAAAACCATCGGCGCGACCGGCGTCGGCACGCTCGACACCGAGCCGAACGACACCGGCGCGGGCCAATCAACCACCTTCCCAAACGGCGTGACGCTCGTGGCCGGAGGCCTCGACACCCTCAGCGACCTCGACACGTACACGGTGGTGGCGCCTGCGGGGACCATGCGACTCAACGTTTCCCTGCCGCCGATCGGTGGCACGCCCGCCCCAGGGGTCGCTTCGTACGGCTCGTCGCTCCCTCGCTTCGTGGCCACCGTGAAGAGCACGGCCAACGTCGTGCTCGGCCAGCTCGGTCCCGTGACACCGTTCGCCGCGACGCCCGTCGAGCTCGAGGTGCCGCTCGCGCCGGGAACCTACCGGGTCGCGATCAGCCGGCCTTCAGGCTTCACCCTGGGCAGCAACGACTTCTACGGTGCGACCATCGACGTCACCAACGACTACCCGAACGAAGCAGAGCAGGGCGCGACGGCGAGCAACGACTCGAAGACGAACGCCGAAGTGCTCACGCTCGTCACCTCGCCCACCAACGCGAAGGTGCGCACCGTCTCGTTCATGGGTCATCTCCCGCCGGGCGACGCGAGCGACTTCTTCAAGGTCACGGCGATCAACGGCAGCACCGCCGAGCTGGTGTGCACGTCGGCGCGGCGCGGCTCCGGGCTGACCGCGTTCACCGCAGCGCTGCTGTCGAACACCTCGACGCCGGTGAAGAGTGAGGTCGAGTGGAGCACCGATGATCTCGCCTGGGGAAACGGTTCAGCTGCTACCAGCCCTCCGGTGACGCTCACGCTCTCAGGAACCGGCTCGTACTATTTCCGGTTCACCAGCGCCTCTCGCTCGGCCACCAACACCGGGGACTACTACCGCTGCGACGCAGCCATCGTCGCGCCCTGAGGGTGCTACGCTCCGGCCTCGTTTCGGAGCAACGGTGCCGGCCGTTGAAGGTCCATGAAGTTGCTGACTCGTTGTGCGGTCGTGGTGCTGGTGGCGGTGGTTTCCTCGAGTCAACGCGCTGAGGCGTGCGGGTGTTTCGCGCCGCCCAGCCCCGCCGAGC
>JAYVNA010000498.1:0-12943 GCA_043758715.1 Archangium sp. | reverse complement strand
GCACGCGCATCGGCACCGGGTCGGCCTGAATCCAGGTCGAGTCGCCGAGGTAGGCGAGCACGTGCAGGCCGTCTTGCGTGACGGCGAGATCGCCTTGCCGCAGCAGAGCAGGGTCGAGCGCGAGGAAGTTTGCCGCGCGCGTCACCTCGTGTGTCCACCCGCGGTAGCCCTGGCCCAACGCTTCGGCTGACGCGTCGAACCACCACAACTCGAGGGCTCGCCGCGCGAGGCCGGGGTCGAGGCGCTTCGTCGCTTCGCTGGCGGTCGCGTCGATGAGACTGCGGCGCACGAGGCCACTGCAGTCGATGCCGCGGTGGTTTTCTCCGCCCCAGACGTAGATCGCGGCGTCGTAGGTGCGCAGCTCGGTCAGGTAGGCGTCGCGAAAGGCAGCGGCTTCGATCTCTCGGGCAGGCAGGGCGAGGCCGAGCAGCAAAAACACGGTCACGCCGAGCGCGAGGGCTCGCAGCCGCCGGTGCGGGAGCAGCAGCGTGATGGGAATCGTCAGCAGTCCGAGCAACGAGACCAGCGTGAGCAGCTTGCTCGCGCTCGAGGTCTCTGGACGGATGACGGAGAGCGGCAGCAAGACGCCGCAGGTCAGCCAGAAGGCGAAGAGCAGGCGTTTGCCCCTCACCCCGACCCTCTCCCCTGCGGGGGAGAGGGAGGTTTTCAGCGCATCGCCCATGGCCGCGCAGCGTAGCTGACGATCACGTCGGCCCCCGCGCGCTTGATGGCGATCAGCGATTCCTCGAGCGCGCGATCGAAGTCCATCAGCCCCGCGTCGCCCGAGGCGCGCAGCATCGCGTACTCACCTGACACCTGGTACGCGAAGAGCGGCAGGTCCGTCGCCTCGCGCGCATCACGAATGAGATCGAGGTTGGTCATCGCGGGCTTCACCATCACCGCGTCAGCTCCCTCGGCCACGTCGAGCAGCAGCTCGCGCCGCGCCTCGCGCCGGTTGCCCGCGGGCATCTGGTAGCTCTTGCGATCGCCGAAACCGGGCGCCGAGTGCGCCGCCTCGCGGAAGGGCCCGTAGAACGCGCTCGCCATCTTGATCGCGTAGCTGAGGATCGAAGTGTGCTGCAGCCCCGCCTCGTCGAGCCCCTTGCGCATTGCCCCGATGCGCCCGTCCATCATGTCGCTGGGGCTGACGAAATCGACGCCCCACCTCGCCAGCATGATGGCCATGTCGGTGAGCGCGACCACGCTCTCGTCGTTGAGAATCGTGTTGCCCTTCACCAGGCCGCAGTGCCCGTGCGTGGTGTACGCGCAGAGGCACACGTCGGCGAACAGCGGCAGCTCGGGCGCGGCCGACTTGCACTCGACGATCGCCTGGCGCAGCGGCTCCATCTGCACGTCGAGGCCCTTGCCGTCGTCGCGCTTGTGCTCGGGCACGCCGAACAACATCACCCCGCCGACACCGGCGCGGCTGAGCAGGCCGATCTCTTCACGCAGCACGTCGGGCGAGACCTGCCACAGCCCGTAGCCAGGCCGCGTCTCCTGCTTGATGCCCTTGCCCGGGACCACGAAGTACGGCTGCACCAGCTGGCGCAACGAGACCTGCGTCTCGGAAAACATCGCGCGCACGGAAGGAGTCGAACGCAGCCGGCGCAACCGAACGGGAATCGAAAGACTCATCAGGCGACCTCAGGGTGGGGTGAGACTTCTCTGCTGTTGAAGGCCAATGGCCAGCCTGCAGGGCGGGCGCTGTTCCAGGCGCGCTCGGTGGCCGCGCCCAGACAGGCCACGTGCACCGGCGCCTGCTCGAGCACCGCGCCCGAGCCGAAGAAATGCTGCACTGCGGAAGGGCTCGCGAAAGAAATACCCCACTCGCCCCGCGCGCTGCGTTCGAGCGACTCGCGCAGGTTCGCAGGCGCGGTGATCTCGTAGACCACCTGGCGATCGACGGTGCCGGCTCTCGCGAGCAACTCCAGGGCCTGCGCCTGCTCGGGCGACTCGAGGCCCAGATCGCTGGTTGGGTAGCGAATGCTCAGCGGGCCTTTCGCCCAGGTGACCACCGCTTCGGCGAGCGAGACCACCCCGCCTTCAGCGGTGATCGCCGGGTGCAGACCTTCCGCTTCGAGGGCGGCGGAGGTCGAAGGCGCGAGCGCCGCGACGTTGCCCAGGGTGGGTTTGCCCGCGGAGACCCAGGCCGACACCGCGCGACGGCTGGTGAAGAAGGTGAGGTTCTTCTTCGAAGCAGGCCAGGGCCAGGCGAGCAGCTTCGTTTCCACGCACGGCACCACCAACGCGCCCTCGCCGTGAGCCTCACGCTCGGCGCGCGCATCGTCAGCTTCCCGGGTGATCAGCCACGTCGTGGACACGGAGGGTGATTTGGCAGGCTTTCGGGCCGCGCGCCTGACCGCATGACGAAGTTGTGACACGGCGCCCACCCCATCGCTGCATTCATGCTGCCCATGGACTCCCGCGAACGATTCCTCGCAGCGCTGTCAGGTGCCACCGTCGACAGGCCGCCGGTGTGGTTGATGCGCCAGGCGGGCCGGTACCTTCCGGACTACCGCTCCGTCCGCAAGACCTCTTCCTTCTGGGAACTGTGTCACTCGCCTGAGAACACCACCCGGGTCGCGCTCGAGCCGCTGGCGAAGTTCAAGCTCGACGCCGCGATCGTCTTCTCCGACATTCTCACCGTGCCCGAGGCGCTGGGGCTGGGCGTCACCTTCGGCGCCGGCGAAGGCCCGCAGATCGCGAGGCGCCTCGAGACCGCGGCCGACCTTGCCAGCTGGAAAGTCGAAGGCGCGGTGGAGCGGCTCAAGTTCGTGCCCGCCGCGGTCAAGCACCTCAAGACGGCGCTCGCCGGCCGCTACGGCCTGTTGGGCTTCGCAGGCGCGCCCTTCACGCTGCTCGCGTACATCACCGAAGGCGGCGGCAGTGACGACTTCCTCAAGGCGCGGGTGATGCTGCACCAGCAGCCTGCGCTCGCCGAGAAGGCGCTCTCCACCCTCGCCGACGTCACCGCCGGCTACCTCGAGTCACAGTTTGAAGCGGGCGCCGACACGGTGCAGCTGTTCGACACCTGGGGCGGGCTGCTCGACCGCGAGGACTACGTGAAGTTCTGCCTGCCCGCGATTCGCCGCATCACCGAGCCGCTGCGCGCGAAGGGCCGTCACGTGATGCTCTTCGTGCGTGGGGGTCAGCACCTGTTGCCCGTGCTCGGCGAGGCGAACGTCGACGGCTTCTCGCTCGATTGGCGCGCGGACTGGCGCGAGGCGCGGCAGCGGTACCCCAAGCACGTGCTCCAGGGAAACCTCGACCCGGCGCTGCTGCTCGCGGGCCCCGATGCGACCCGCGCCGCCACCCGGAAGCTGCTGGGCGTGATGAAGGAAACCGACGGCGGCAAGCGCTGCATCGTCAACCTCGGTCACGGCATTCACAAGGACACCCCTCCGGACACCGTCGCGGCGCTCTGCGACGAGGTCTCCAGTCATGGTTGAAAGAACGGACGTGCTCGTCATCGGTGGCGGCCTCGCGGGCATCTCCGCGGCGCTCGAGCTGCAGCGCCTGGGGCGCCGCGTGCTGGTCATCGAACAGGGCACGACGCTCGGGGGCAAGGCGAACTCCACCGAGACGAAGGTCGGCCCGTTCCCGACCGGACCGACGAGCTTCAACGGTCGTTACCCTGCGTTCTGGCGGCTGTTCGATCTGCTGGGGCTGAGCGACGAAGCGACGAAGCTGCGTCCGGTCTCTTCGTCGCGCTTCATCGTGCGCGAGGGCCGCCTCCACGCGCTTCGCCCCCATCCCTTCAGCGTGATCAGCACTGGGGCGTTGTCGCTGGGCGACAAGTGGTCGCTCGCCAAAGAGTTCCTCGCGCCTTCCAGGGCGAAGAACGACGGCCAGGACGAGCCGCTCGAGACGTTGTTGGTGCGCCGCTTCGGTCAGAAGACGGTCGACCACTTCCTCTCGGCGGTGATGACCGGAATCTTCGCGGGCGACTTGAAGAAGCTCTCGGCGCAGGCCTGCATGCCGGCGCTCGTCACCGCGGAAAAAGAATACGGAAGTGTGCTCAAGGGCGCCCTCAAGTCGATGCGCTCGGCGCCCGTCGACGGCTCGCGCCCGGGCCTCTTCACCTTCGCCAGGGGCTTTGGACTGGTGGGCGTCAAAGCAGCAGAGAAGCTCTCTTGCTCGCTCGAGACCGAGGTGCAATCGCTCACCATCGACGCCCGCGGAGTCACCGCCAGCGGCCGGCGCAAGGGGCAGAACGTCGACTTCATCGCGGACTGCGTGGTCATCGCCACCGAGGCCGACATCGCCGCGAAGCTGCTGCAGCGCTCGCTGCCCGCGGCCGCCAGCGTGCTCGGTGAGTTCCAGTACGCGCCGGTCTCGCTGGTGCAGTGGGCCGAGAAGACGCCCGGTGACTCGAAGCTGCCGCTGGGCTTTGGCTACCTCACCGCGCCCATCGAGAACATGTTCGCGCTCGGCACGCTCTTCGTGGGCGACCTGCTCGAAGAATCGCCGCGCCGGTTCTCGACCTTCATCGGCGGCGCGCTCAACCCCGCGCGGGCGATGATGACCGATGGCGAGCTCGTCGCCGGGGCGCAGGCTGATCTGAGCAAGCTCACCGGCGGCATCATCGGCGAGGTGATGCAGGTCATTCGCTGGCCGCGCGCGGTGTTTCAGCCGGCGGTCGGGCACTTCACGCAACTGGCGCGCTTGGAAAAAACACTCGCCGGTGGGCGGGTGGCGCTCGCGGGCAGTTACTTCGGGGGCGCGGCGATGAAGGATGCGCTCGTGAGTGGGTTCGCGGCGGCCGAGAGTCTGGTTCGACAGCGCTCCCCGTCCGGGGAAAAGGCAGCGTCATGAGTCCTCCCCTGGCGGTGGTGGGTGTGTCGTGGCGCGGCGCCAACACCGTGGTGCGCGCGCAGTTCGCTGCGCTCGCCGCTGACGCCGAGCCGATCGCCTCCCTTCGCAAGGCCGGGTACGTCTCGGGCGCCGCGTGCGTCACCACCTGCTCGCGCACCGAGTGGATCATCACCGCCGATCAACCCGAGTGGGCCGGCAGCCTCCTGCGGGGCGCGCTGGTGTCTCGCCTGCCCGACGTCGCGCCCGAGCTGATTCAGGTGCGCGCGGGCAGCGCCGCGGTGCACTACCTGCTGCGCGTGGTCGTCGGCCTCGACTCGGTGGCCGAAGGTGAAGGTGCGGTGGGCCGCCAGGTGCTCAAGGCCTTCGAGCTGGCGCGCAGCACCGGCGTCTCTGATGGCCGCCTGCACCGGGTGTGGAGACACGTCGAGCGGCTCATTCACGCGCGCAAAGATGAAGTGCCCGGCGCGCGCAGCCTCGGGGTGCAATCGCTGGTGCGCCAGGTGCTCGGCGAACATCCGGTCAAGCGCGTCGCCATCATCGGCCGGGGCGAGTTCGGCCAGGCGATGGAGCGCAGCCTCAAAGCCGTCGCCGGTTGGGAAGTCACCACCTGGTCCCGTCAACAGCTCGAGACGCTCTACGCCGAGCTCGGCTCGTACGACGCGGTGGTGGCCTGCACCGCGGGCGCCGCTCCCTGGCTCACCATTCCTTCGCGGAAGAAGCAGGGGCTGGTGGTCGACGCAGGTTCGCCCTCGCAGGTGAAGTCAGCGCCGGGGTGGACGGTGGTCGGCCTCGACACCCTGCTCGCGCGCCCCGAACTTCACCTGAGCGAAGGTGAACGCGACCGCCTGGGCGACCTGGTCAATCACGCGAGCCTCGCGCTCACCGCCGAGCTCGCCGCGCCCGCGCCCTCGAGCATGCTGGCCGCCCTCGACGCCGAGCGCTTCACCTTCCTGAACGAGCAGCTCCCGCAGCTGCTGGCAGGGCTTCCCCCCAAGCAGGCCCGCCGTGTGCGCCAGGCCGTCGGCGCCTTCACTCACCAGCTTTTGAAACGCACCCGAGAGGCCTCATGAGGACCTTCACCGTCGGAACCCGCGGCTCTGCGCTGGCGCTCTGGCAGACGCGTCACGTCGGCTCGCTGCTCCAGCCCAGCGGCGCCACCATCACCGAGCGCATCATCACCACCAAGGGCGACACCAGCCAGGCCGAGAAGCTCGCGGGCAAGCTCGAGAAGGGCTTCTTCACCGAAGAGTTGGAAGCGGCCCTGCACTCGAAGGACATCGACTGGGCGGTGCACTCGCTCAAAGACCTGCCCACCCGCATGCCGCCAGGCCTGGTGCTCGGCGCCGTGCTGGAGCGCGCGGCCGCGGCCGATCTCCTGATCGTTCGCATCGACGCGCTCGATGAGAAGGAGCCGCTCTCGTTGAAGGCGGGCGCCCGGGTGGGCTCCTCGTCGCTGCGCCGCGAGTCGATGCTCAAACACTTCGCGCCCCAGGCCGCCGCGGTGCCGCTGCGGGGCAACGTGCCGACGCGCGTGACCAAGCTCAAAGAAGGCCTCTACGACGGCATCTTGCTGGCGGAAGCGGGCGTGACCCGGCTCGGCCTCGACCTCACGGGGCTCGCGGTCTTCCGCATGAATCCCGCACGCTGGCAGTGCGCGCCGGGGCAGGGGGCGGTGGCCGTGCAATGCCGCGCCGATGACTCCGAGGTGCTGCAGTTGCTCAGCCGCATTCACCACGAGCCCACTGCGCAGGCGGTCAATCTCGAGCGCGACTTCTTGCGAATTCTCGAGGGCGGTTGCACCACGCCGTTCGGCTGTTACATCGACGGAGGCCGGGCGGCGCTCGGCCTTTCGACTGAAAAAGGCTGGGCCCGGCACACGGTGACCCTGCCTGCGAAACCCGACACGGCGTGGCTGGCGGCGCGCCTCGCAGAGCTCACCACCTCACAGGAGGAATCGAATGACTGGCTCGCCCGGCGCATCTGAACGTCTCTTCACCCGCGCACGGGGCTTGATGCCCGGCGGTGTCTCCAGCCCCGTGCGTGCCTTCGGCAGCGTGGGGGGCACGCCCCGCTATATGTCCCGCGGCGAGGGCGCGTACCTGTTCGATGAAGATGGGCGGAAGTACGTCGACTTCTGCATGGCCTGGGGTCCGATGATTCTGGGCCACGCGCACCCCGCGGTGATCGAAGCGGTGATCAAGGCGGCGCGGGATGGCCTCGCGTTCGGCACCGTGCATCGCCACGAGCTCGAGTTGGCCGAGCTGGTGCTGGAGGCCTTCGCCCCGGCCGATCGCGTGCGCTTCGTGGTGAGCGGCACCGAAGCGGTGATGACCGCCATTCGCCTGGCGCGCGCGCACACCAGCCGTCACCTGCTGCTGAAATTTTCGGGCTGCTACCACGGGCACGCCGACTCGATGTTGGTGAAGGCCGGCAGCGGCATCGTCACGTTGGGGCTGGCCGAGAGCGAAGGCGTCACCGCCACCGTCGTCAACGACACCCTGGTGGCGCCGCTGGGCGACCTCGAGGCGCTCGAGGCGTTGTTCAAGGAGCATGGCTCCCAGCTGGCCGCGGCGTTGATCGAGCCGCTGCCGGCGAACAACGGCCTGCTCATTCAGGAGAACCGCTTCCTCGCGCGCCTTCGGGAACTCACGAAAGAGCACGGCGCGATGCTCATCTTCGACGAGGTGATCAACGGCTTCCGCTTCGGCTTCCACGGCTACGGCAAGGTGGCGAAGGTGCAGCCCGACCTCACCACCCTGGGGAAGATCATCGGTGGCGGTCTGCCCGTCGGCGCCATCGTCGGCCGCGCAGAGATCCTCGATCGCCTCGCGCCTCTCGGAAAGACGTACCAGGCAGGCACCATGGCGGGAAACCCGGTCGCGCTGGCGGCTGGCATCGCGACCTTGAAGGAGCTGCGCACGGGCGACCCGTACCGGCACCTCGACGCGCTGGGCGCGGTGCTCGATTCGGCGGTCGAGTCGAAGAAAGACCGCGCGTTCCGGCTGGTGCGCGTGGGATCGCTGTTCTGGCTGTACTACTCGTTCACCGGGCCCATCCCCACCCAGGCCGAGAAGATCGCACCCGAGGCAGTGGCCGGGTTCAAGAGCCGCTACGGAGGTTGGCTGGACGCCGGCTTCTACCTGCCCCCCTCGGCCTACGAGGTCGGATTCCTCTCGGCGGCCCACTCACCCGATGACGTCGAGCGCCTGGTCCGCGCGCTCTGATACGGACTTCGCATGAACCGCTTCCGGCAGTTTCTCAAAAGAAACCTCGACGTCATCGCCTTCGGGGCGGCGCTGTCGAGCGTCGGTCCGCTCATGGCCTGGTGGTCGATCCTGGTGCGCCGGAACATCGTGGGGAGTGATGCGCTGCTGCGCACCAGCATCTCGGACAACTTCGAGGGCACCGAGAGGCTCACCCGCATCGCGGCGCTCGACGCGGCCACCCACAAGCAGCTGTTCATGATCTCCGGCGAGTCGGCGATGGCGGGGCTGCTGCTGTGCGTGCTCGCGGTGGTGCTCTTCATGGTGGCCCAGAAGCGTCAGCGTGAGACCCAGCGGCTGCACTCGATGCTCTCGCTGACCACGCATCAGCTGAAGACTCCGCTCGCGGGGGTGAGGGCGCTGCTGCAGAGCCTGGGCAACGGGAGCATTCCGCTTGAGATGCACGAACGTTTTCTGAACCAGGGCATCGCGGAGTGTGATCGCCTCGAGCACATGGTCGAGACGACGCTGACGTATCAACGCACCGTGGCCCGCGGCCACACCAGGGCCGAGGTCATTCCCGCTCGGCAGCTCGTGGGCGAAATTTTGGACCACCGGCGCGCCAGCTTTCCCGACGACCTGGTGCGGTGGGAACCCAACGAGCTGGTCTCGGTCACCTGCGATCGCGACGCGGTGCGCGTGGTGCTGGAAAACCTGCTCGACAACGCGCGCAAGTACGGCGGCGGGCAGGTCGATCTGGTCGGCGTGTCCAAGGGCACCAGGTGGCGGCTCGAGGTCCGCGATCACGGCCAGGGCTTTCCCCCCGGCGACGCGGAGCGGCTGTTCGAGCCCTTCGAGCGCGGCGGAGGCAAAGGCGTGGCGCACGGCAGCGGGCTGGGCCTGTACATCTCGCGGCAACTCGCGCGCGGCATGCACGGCGAGTTGACGGCCCGCAGCGATGGTCCCGGGCAGGGCAGCGTTTTCTCGCTCGAGTTGCCGCTGGCCCGCGAGGTGGCCCGTGGGTGACAAGATCCTGGTGATCGAAGACGAGGCGCTGGTGCGCGACCTCATCGTGCTGAACCTGAAGCACGCGGGTTACCAGGTGACGTCAGCCGCCACCTTTTCCGAGGGCGCCAAAGCGCTGGCGCAGCCTGACGTTCAGCTCGCGGTGGTCGACGTGATGTTGCCCGGAGGCGAGGGCTTTCAGCTGGTGCGCGACGCGCGTGATGCTGGCGTGCGTTGCCCGATTCTGATGCTCACCGCGCGCAGCGAAGTGCAGGCGAAGGTGCGCGGGCTCGATTGCGGAGCAGACGACTACCTCACCAAGCCCTTCGACGTGCAGGAGCTGCTGGCGCGCATTCGTTCGCTGTTCCGCCGCGCGACGGGCACGGTGGCCGCGGCGCCGACCGCGCTGAAGCTGGGCAACGGTTACTCGGTGCGTTTCGACACCGGGCGGGCGGTGACGTCGGAAGGCGAGGTCACGCTCTCGGACAAGGAGCTCAAGCTGATGGAGCTCTTCTCGAAGAACATCGACCGGGTGCTGGCGCGCGCCGAGATCCTCGAAGAGGTGTGGGGCATGGACGCGTTCCCCACCGATCGCACCATCGACAACTTCATCCTCCGATTGCGGCGGCTGTTCGAAGAGAACCACGAGAACCCCATTCACTTCGTCACCGTGCGCGGCCGCGGTTACTTGTTCCGCCCATGAACGCGCTCGTGAAAACCGGAGCCAGGGGAATTCTGCTGGTGAACGTCGGGACTCCTGACGATCCCTCGGTCCCTGCCGTGCGCCGGTACCTGGGCGAGTTCCTCAACGATCCGCGCGTGATCGACCTGCCCACGGTCTGGCGCTGGCTGCTGCTGAACCTGATCATCCTTCCGTTCCGCCCGAGCAAGAGCGCGCACGCGTACCAGCAGATCTGGACGCCCGAAGGTTCGCCGCTGTTGATCAACTCGAAGAAGCAGGTCGAAGCACTTCGGTCCGCCATGCCCGGCGTCGAAGTGGAACTCGCGATGAGCTACGGCAAGCCCTCGATGCCTGACGCGCTGGCGGCCTTGCGCGCGCGCGGCGTCACGCACATCACCCTGGTGCCGATGTACCCGCAGTACGCGTCGGCGACGACGGGCGGCACGGTGGAGGCTTGGCACAAGCTGCTGGGCCTGCAGATCGAACCGCCCGCGACCTCGGTGCTGCCGGCCTTTCACGAGTTGCCGGGGTTCATCGGCGCGCTCAGTGAAAACATTCGCACCGCGGTCACCGCCGCCACCGCAGACCACGTGCTCTTCAGCTTTCACGGGTTGCCGATTCGCCAGCTCGCGCCCGTCTGCAAAGACGCCTCGCAGGGCAGGGCGTGCGGTCCACTGGGCCCTGAGCATCGCCACTGCTACCGCGCGCAGTGCATGGCGACCGCTGACGCGCTCAAGACCGCGGCGGGCCTGACGTCGAGCTCCGTGGCGTTTCAATCGCGACTCAAGGGCGCTACCTGGCTGAGCCCGTTCACCGATGAAGTGGTGGTCGAGCTCGCGAAGAAGGGCGTGAAGCGCCTGGTGGTCGCGTGCCCGGCCTTCGTCGCCGACTGCCTCGAGACGCTCGAAGAGATTGGCATGCGCGCGGCTGAAGAATTCAAGGCCGCGGGCGGCGAGTCCTTCACGCTCGTGCCGGCGGTCAACGCTTCGCCGCAGTTCATCAGTTCGCTCGCGGACGAACTCCGCCGGAGCTCCCCATGACGTCAGCCACCGAGTTGCTCGCGAAGTACGACGTCCCCGGGCCGCGCTACACGAGCTACCCGACGGTGCCGTACTGGCAGACCGCGCCCACGCAGGAGCAGTGGCTCACCCACGTCGGCGATGCCATTTCGCGCAGCAAAGCTTCGGGGCAGGGCGGAGCGCTCTACGTGCACGTGCCGTTCTGCCGTTCGCTATGCCACTACTGCGGCTGCAACACGGTCATCACCCGCGACACCTCGGGGGCGAGCCCGTACGTGGAGGCGCTGCTGGCGGAATGGCAGCTGTACACCAACCGCTTCGGCCGGGTGCGCCTCGACGAAGTGCACATCGGTGGGGGTACGCCGACGTACCTGACCCCGGACCAGCTCGATCAGCTCTTCACCGGACTCTTCAAGCACGTCGATCTCCCCGCTGATGCCGAGCTGGGCATCGAGGCCGACCCGCGCGTCACCACCCGGGCGCAGCTCGAGGTGCTCGCGAAGCACGGCTTCAAGCGGCTCTCCCTGGGCATTCAAGACTTCGATGAACGGGTGCAGCACGGCGTCAATCGCTTCCAGACGGTGGAAGAGGTGCGCGTGGTCACCGAGACGGCGCGCGAGCTCGGCTTCGTGAGCATCAACTACGATCTCATCTACGGGCTGCCGCGCCAGACTGAAGCGAGCATTCAGAAGACGGTCGATGAGGTGCGCAAGCTCAGCCCCGATCGCATCGCGTTCTACGGCTACGCGCACGTGCCGTGGATCTCGAAGGTGCAGCGCCGCTTTGAAGACGAAGACGTGCCCGGCGGCGCGGCGAAGCGGGTGTTGTATGAGCGGGGCCGCGAGCTGCTGATCGGCGCGAAGTATCGCGAGATCGGCTTCGATCACTTCGCCCTCGAGAGCGACGGCCTGTGGAAGGCGTTCGCCGAGAAGCGCATGCACCGAAACTTCATGGGCTTCACCGACCGCAGCACGATGCCCCTGTTCGCCCTGGGAACCTCCGCCATCGGCGACAGCTGGACCGCGTTCGCCCAAAACGAGAAGACCCTGCCGGCGTGGCATGCGCGCATCGCGAAGGGCGAGCTGCCCATCATGAAGGGGCATCTGCTCGATCACGAAGACCAGGTGCTGCGCCGGCTCATTCTCGACCTGATGACGCGCTTCGAGACGAAGTGGGATTTGAACGCGACGGGTTACCTCGAGCAGGTGCCCGGCAAGCTCAGCGAGATGCAGCGAGATGGCCTGGTGGTGCTCTCGGGCTCTTCGGTGAAGGTGACCGAAGCGGGTCAGCCGTTCGTGCGCAACGTGTGCATGGCGCTCGATGCCCGGCTTGCGCGGCAGGCGCCTGATCGCCCGCTGTTCAGCCGCACCGTGTAACCGGGGTGGCTCCTGCGTTTCGCCACCCGTAGGCTGCGTGCGTGATTCGGCTCGAGGGGGTCAGCTGCGCATTCGCGGGCGCCAAACGCGCGGTCGACGATCTGAGCCTGCACGTCCAGGAGGGCGAGCTGCTGGCGCTGCTGGGTGAATCGGGCAGCGGCAAGACCACCACCCTCAAGTTGATCAACCGCCTGGTTGAGCCCACCTTGGGCCGCATCTTCGTGGGCGGTGAAGACGTCACGCGCGTCGATGCAGTCGCGTTGCGCCGCCGCATCGGCTTCGCGATTCAGCAGGTCGGTCTGTTTCCCCACCTCACCGTGGCGCAGAACATCGCGGTGGTGCCGCGGCTTTTGAAGTGGGCGCCCGACGCCATTCGCAAGCGCATCGACGAGCTGCTGGGGCTGATGAGCCTGCCCGCCGAACTCGGTCCCCGCAGCCCGGCCACGCTCTCGGGAGGACAAGCTCAGCGCGTGGGACTGGCCCGAGCGCTCGCGGCCCGCCCTCGCATCATGCTGCTCGATGAGCCTTTCGCCGCGGTCGATCCCATCACGCGCGAGCTGCTGCAGGTCGAGTACCGCCACCTGCACGAGACCCTTGGCCTCACCACCGTGATCGTCACCCACGACGTCACCGAGGCGCTGCTGCTCGCCGATCGCCTCGCGGTTCTCCACGACGGAAAGCTGGTCGGCCTGGGCACGGCCGCCGAGCTCTTCGCCGTGCCTCCGCACCCCCAGGTCGAACGGCTTCTCGCGATGCCGCGCCGTCAGGCCGAAGCAGTGCAGCGCCGCCTCGCCGCCCCAGGTGCGCCGTGAGTCCGCTCGAGGAACAGCTCGCGCTGCTGCC
>JAYVNA010000497.1:0-4285 GCA_043758715.1 Archangium sp. | reverse complement strand
CCCTCTCCCCGCGGGGGAGAGGGTCGGGGAGAGGGCTAAACCAGACCAACACGCTCTTCATGACCCAGCATCAGGTTGAAGTTCTGCACGGCCTGACTGGCAGCGCCCTTCATCAAATTGTCGATGGCACTCACGCTGACCACATGCGTCTCATCGCACGAGGCGCCGATCAAACAATACGGAGTCTTCACCACCTCGGCGATCCGCACCGCATCGGCCGAAGGCAGCAGCTTCACCATCGGCTCCTTGCCGAACGCCGCCACGAACGCCTGGTTCACCTGCGCCTGCGTCACCCCGCTCTTCAAGCGCGCCACCGCGGTGCTCAAGATGCCCCGCTTCATCGGCAGCAGGTGCGGCGTGAACACCAGCTTGACTCCCAGGGTCTGCTCGATCTCAGGAATGTGCTGGTGCTTGAGCGTGCGGTACGCGTGAAAATCAGAGTCGATCTCCATGAAGCTGAATTCTTCGCTCGCCTTGCGCCCGGCCCCCGAAACGCCCGAGGCCGCGTTGATCACGATCGACGACGGGTCGATCAAGCCCGCCTTCAGCAGCGGCGCCACCGACAAGGCGGCGGCCGTGGCGTAGCAGCCGGGGTTCGAGACGAACTGCGCTCCGCGGATCTTCTCGCGGAACAGCTCGGGCATTCCGTACACGGCCTCTTTGAGCAGCGCGGGCGAGGTGTGCTCGAAGCGATAGAACGCGGGGTACTTCGAGAGGTCCTGCAGGCGAAAGGAGCCCGCGAGATCGACCACCCGCACGCCCGCGGCACGCAACTTTGGGGCGAGCTCGAGCGAGGTCTCAGCCGGAGTGGCGAGAAAAACCACGTCCAGGCCCCTGGCCGCCGACACGCCGTGCTCGTTGCTCACGTACGCCAACTCGGAAACGAGGCCGGTCTTCGACGAGATGGTCTGCCCGACCCAGCGATCAGAGGTCACGAACGCGAGGCGAACCCCGGGGTGACCCAGGAGCAACCGGGTGAGCTCGATGCCGGAATAACCCGACGCGCCGATGACGCCTGCAGAGTGATGCATGGAGGGCGCATGTATATGCACCTTTTATGCACCGCACAACGGAGATTTCGGTCGCCCGAGATGAGAAGCCACGAAATACCTGCTCTACCACTGAGCTACGGGCGCGTACGAGATGCACCCGGCGGGAATCGAACCCGCGGCCTGGTCCTGTTTCAAAGGAGTTTGCGTGTAGGGCCTCTCGGGCCGGACGACCTGAAAAGAAAGACGGGGCGACGCGAATTCCCTGACAGCGGCATGACGAAGTCAGGGCTATCGAGGGCTGATGGAAACGACCCTGAGCGCACCTTCGAAGCCCCAGCTCCGCGGCGTGATGCACCAGATCAGCTTCTTCGTGGCGCTCGCGGTGGGCGCCTGGCTGATCACCCACGCGACCGGCACCATGTTCTGGGCCTGCGTCGTCTACATTTTGTCGCTGTGCGGTCAGTTCGCGGTCAGCGCGCTCTACCACCGGGTCACCTGGCAGCCGGCGGCGCGCCAGTGGTGGCGGCGCATGGATCACTCGATGATCATGATCCTGATCGCGGGCACCGGCACGCCCCTGGCGGTCGCGCTGCCCAGCGAGTCGACCCGCACCTTCCTCATGCTCCTGTGGGGTGGAGCGGCGCTCGGCGTGCTGCGCGCGATGGTGTGGATCACCGCGCCCAAGCCCCTGGTCGCCCTGCTCGCCCTCGCGCTGGCGTGGTTCAGCTACCCCTTCATGCCGGCGCTCAATCACATGATGGGCACCACCAGCGTGGTCTTCTTCCTGGGAGGCGGCGTCATCTATTCCCTGGGGGCGGTCACCTACGCGCTCAAGAAGCCCGACCCCTGGCCGGCGGTGTTCGGGTACCACGAGGTCTTCCACACCCTGGTGTGCATCGGCGCCGCCTGCCACTTCGTCGCGGTGGCGCGCGTCGTTCTGGGGATGACCGGCTGACCCTCTGCTAGAAGGGCCCCGCCGTGCGCACCGCGAACCTCGCCATCGTCTTCACCGACATCAAAGGCTTCACTGAGCGCACCAGCAAGCAGACCCTCGAGCAGAACGAGGCGCTGCTCAAGACGCACAACGACCTGCTCGCTCCGCTCTTCAAGGGCCTGGGCGGGAAGATCGTCAAGACCATCGGCGATGCGTTCATGGTGACCTTCGAGTCGCCCACCTCCGCGGTGCTCGCCGGAGTCGCCGTGCAAGACGCGCTGTGGGCCTACAACCAGAAGGCGATCGCCGAAGAGCAACTCCACGTGCGCGTGGCGATCAACGTGGGCGAGGTGCGGCTCGAGGGCAACGACGTCTTCGGGGAGCCCGTGAACATCGCCGCGCGCGTCGAGGGCGTGGCCGAAGCCGACGAGGTCACCTTCACCGAGTCGGTCTACCTGTCGATGAACCGCGCCGAGGTCCCCGCTGAAGAGCTGGGCCGCTTCGAGCTCAAGGGCATTCCCGAGCAGGTGCGCCTCTACAAGGTCACGCGGACGGCCGACCTCGCGGCGGCGCCCTTTGGGAACAAGGGCCTGATGCGGGTGGCCGAAGGCGGCCGCACCAGCTCAGGCACCCACAAGGCCTTCGAAGTGGCCACCCGCGCGCTCGAGTCGACCAGCGAGGCGGCGACCAAGGCCTTCGCGAGCACCAGCCGGCTGGTCGAGTCTTCGCTGGTGTCGGCCGAGAAGAAGGGCTTCCCCCGCCGCAAGCTCGGCTTTGCCAGCGTGGGCGCGCTGGTGGCGCTGGGGCTGCTCTACCTGCTGTTCGGCAAGAGCCCGATCGAGAAGGCCATCGACGAGGCCGCGGCCGCGAAGAGCGAAGACCGGGGCCGCAAGGTCGATGCCGCGCGCAAGCTGATCACCGCCGAGAAAGACCCCCGGGAGCGGAATTGGAATCTCGGCCAACTCTCCGAGCGCCTGGGCGAAGCGAACGCCGCGGGTCATTACGCCGCCGCGGCGAAGGCGGGGTCTCGCGAGGCCGAGAGCCAGTTGATCAAGCTGCTGGGAAATCAGAAGTGTTCGTTGCGCGCTTCCGCCGCCGATGCGCTGGCGGACCTGCAGGTCAAGCGAGCCCGCGGGGCGCTCGAGGATCTCGCCGAATCGGGCGGTGCCGGTGACGGTGAGCAGGTGCTGGTGTTCGGCTGCAACTCGAAGCAGGCCGCCGCCACTGCCCTGCGCCGCCTCAAGGACTGAGGTCCGGGCGCCAGGCGGCGTCCATGTCGTAGATCGCGCTGCGGCAGGCGCCGGTGCCGCTGAAGGTGGCGACGCCCACCAGCCGCGACGCGTCTTCGGTCATCTCGCCGGTGAACCTCATCTCGAGGTCGAGCACCTGGCAGGCGATGGTGAGGCTGCACTCGTGCTGCTGAGTCGCGCAGGGAATGAGCGCGGCCGCGGGCGAGATGAACTCGCCTTCCTCGAACTGCAGCTTGTCGCGCGTCTGATCCTTCATCCTCGGGCAGTCGCCGTCCTTCGAGCGCAGCGTCGCCTCGTTCAGGTAGATGCCGCTGGCGACGGGGCAGGAAGTGGTGATGGCCTCCTTGGACACCATGCCACCCGGTGGAGTGCACGCCGTGAGCAAGCTGAAAACCAAGGCAAGACGCATGCTGATTTCCCCCATCGACCCCGCACTCGACTCGGCAGAGATAACGGCGCCTGCGAAGACGACGAGGTGAGCTCGCCTGAAAACATCGGGTGGCTCGGCACCTCAGTTCCAAGGGAGACCGTGTACGCTCGCGTGCGTGCAGTGCGCTGACTCCACGAAGTGGCTCGCGCTGGCTGAAGGCCGCCTTGGCGCCGATGAAGAGGTCGCCGTGCGGGAGCACGTGGCCACCTGCGAGCGCTGCGCGCCGCACCTCGCGTTGATCGATCAGAAGCGCTGGCTCGCGCGCGAAGCCCCCACGCAGGAACTCTCGTCGACGCAGCTGCCCCGCCCCGTCGAGGCTGCGCCGGTGCTCGAGCGCGGCACCTCGGTCGGCCGGTTCGTGATCATCGACACGGTGGGCATGGGGGGAATGGGCGCGGTGTACTCGGCCTGGGATCCCGATCTCGATCGCCGCGTCGCCCTCAAGACGCTGCACGTGGCAGGCACCAGCGACCCCACCGCGCACGGCCGGATGTTGCGCGAAGCGCAGGCGATGGCGCGCCTCTCTCACCCCAACGTGGTCAACGTCTTCGACGTGGGCGAGCACCGCGGCGGCATCTTCATCGCGATGGAGTTCGTTCCCGGCGTCACCTTGCGCACCTGGGAACGCGCGCAGCAACGCAGCTGGCGCGAGGTGGTCTCGATCTTCCTGCAGGCGGGG
>JAYVNA010000496.1:0-12975 GCA_043758715.1 Archangium sp. | reverse complement strand
AGAACACCGACTGCCCCCGCCCCTCGAGCGTGCTGGTGTGCGGCCAGGACGAAGATCAGCTGCGCGACTGCATCGCCTGCACCGACAACCGGTGCGTCCGCTATCACCCCCAGGCCTGCCCGTGAGATGGCTGAAGCTGCTGCTGCTCGGGTCGTTGACCGCCTGTCACAGAGACGATGCGCCCACGCACCTCGAGCGCGCTCGGACCGCTCAGTTCATGCAGAAGCCCGACGTGGCGATCGCCGAGTACAAGCTCGCCCTCGACCTGCTCGAACGCGACACCTCGCCGCAGAGCAACCTCTACCGGGCGCGCGCGCTGCGGGGCGCAGCTGATCTCTACGCCTTCCAGCTCAACGATCCCCGGCGCGCGATCGAGGTGTACCGCGAGCTGATCACCGTGTGCCCAGAGGCGCCTGAGACGCTCGAAGGCCGACTGCACCTCGCCGAGCTGCTCTGGCACCAGTTCCGCGATCTGCGCGGGGCGATCGCCGAGTACACCTCCGCGCTCGCGCGAAACCCGCCGCAGTCGGCCGAACTCTCGTTCACCGTCGCCAAGCTGTACTTCGAGCTGCAGGACTACGAGCAGTGCGAGCTCGAGGCGAAAAAAGTGAACCAGAAGTACGAGACCAGCGCCTGGGTCGACGACGCGCTCTACCTGCGAGGCCAGGCGCTCTCGATGATGGAAGGGCGCAAGCCCGAAGCGCAGCGGGTCTTCGATGATCTGCTCGAGCGGTTCCCCGATTCCGAGCTGCGCGCGCACGCGCTGGTCGAGCTGGGCCGCTTGAAGGCCGACGCCGGAGAACCCGAGCGCGCCATCGAGCTGTGGGTCTCGGCGCTCAAGACCCACCCCACGCCCGCCGCGGTGCAGCAGCAGATCTCCCTCGTGCGCAGCCGCCTGCGCGCCACCACGCCCCGCTCGTTCGGCGACGCCACCGCGGCCTTCGATTGGGACAAGTACCCCGTGTTCGAAAATCGCGGCGGTGAAGGAGAAGGCTCAGGCCGCCGCAAGGGCCCGCTCCCGAAGACCTCGGCCGAAGCCGTGGGCGGCACCGCCGAAGAAGCCGAACGCGAGGCCAAGATGCCCGCCGAAGCCGTGCCCGCCGCCAAGGGTCCGTAAGGCCATCTCAGGTCGGATAGGCTGCCCGGCCATGCGATCTCATGCACTCCTGGCTGCGGCGCTGATGCTGGCTGGTTCTGGTTGCGCCGGCTTCAAGGCGGTCGAACGGGGCGACTGGCGGCTGGTGTACGTCGACTCCGCCAGGCGTGACGCCGAAGCGCCGCGCGAAGTGGTGACGCGCGACGCCTACGAAACCGAGGTGAGCGAAGGCACCCGCCGCGGGTGGGAACCGCCTCCGGGCTTCGTGTTCCCCCTGTTGCACGAGGTCGAGACCATCGGGCTCAAGGTGGGCGAGGTGCAGGGCTTCCGGGTCGATGAAGGCACCGAGGCCGAGCTGTTCGTCGATGGGAGCATTCTCTCGCTCTATTGGGGCCCCGTGGAAAAACGCGACGGCTGGAAAGGCGACAGCGACGTCACCGTGAAGGAATCGACCCTCTTCGTGAAGGCCAGCCAGGCGGGCACCGCGGTGCTGCGGCTCATTCGCGGGTCCAGGACGAAGGACGTGCCGGTGGCGGTGAAGTGACACGTCGCGGGTGGGCCCTGCTGCTCGCGCTCGCCGCGTGCGGCCGCGAGCGAACCGATGCCCGACTCGCAGAAGTGCTCACCCCGCTGCACGTCACCGTGCGGGTGATCGACACGCCCGTGCCGAAGAACTGCACCGGCACCCTGAAGGAACAGGTCTCGTGCCTGCTGACCCGCGCCGAACGCCAAGGCTGCGTCTACGTCGAGCTGGGCCCGGGCGCCGAGACGCCGCTGCGCTCGAAACCTTCGGAGCTCGATCGATGCGATTACATCATGCCGACCTACCGGCGTGCCCTCACGGGCCAACCGATGCACAAGGCCACCGTCTACGTGGAACCCGGCGGTGAGCGCATCGTGGTCGACCTCGTGCACAGCCTGCACGCGGTCTATTCGTACAAAGGCCAACTCACCGAGGTGATCCCTCTCTTCGCTGGAGGAACGACGCCCCCGGGCTTCATTCGACCCGATGGCTTGGTCGACTGGTCACAGGTGCCTCCGTTGCTTTCCGTGGTGAGCGCTTCGAAGCTCAACGATCTCACCGCCGACGACTTCGACGCGCTCCTGGCAAAGACGCCCAGGGGTCAGGACGTGCTCACCGATGTGCTGGCCGTGGGGTCGAGCAACGCCGGTGACGGGTGGGAGCTCGCCTTCTCGAAGCTCGATGAAAGCCACCGCGAGAGCGCGCGCGACGCGATGTTGACGGCAGTAGAGCAGGGCAGTGACACGGCCCTGAAGTGGTTCATGAAAAACAAAGCGCAGCGGCGGCCCGATCTCGAGCAGGCCATCTTGAGTTCGATCACCAACGACGGGTACCTCGTCGGCCAGGTGCTTCCCCAGCTGTTCGCGCTCGACCCCGCGTTGGCCGAGCAAGCCGCCTGCGAGCAACTCGAGGTGGCCTGGCACGAGTCGCTGCAGAGCCTCAATGACTCCGAGGGCAGGCCCAAACCCGACCCCGTGTTGCTGGCGGTGCTCATCGAGCGCCACGCGAAGTGCCCCTGGGTACTGCCACTCTTGTTGCGCGACCCGTGCTCGTGGGAGCTGACCTGCGACCCCGACATCGAAGACCAGACAGAGACGCCGTTCTGCACGTCCGAGCAGGCGCAGAAGCCCCTGCAGCGTGCGCTCCACCCCGATGACGAGGAGGAAGAAGAAGACGCCAGCGAGGTGAACCCCGAGGTCGACGCGGCCGATGACGCCATCTCGGACTACGGCGCGCTGTTGATGATCTGCGCGAAGCAACAAGGTCCGCTCCCCGCCCTCTTCACCTTCGCGCAACAGCGCCGCCTCTACCCCGCCACGTACACCTTTGAGGGCGAGGCGGAAAACGACCCCTGCCGGCAGCTGACCGTGCACGTGGGCACCCTGGCCTGCCAGCTGCCCCCCGCCATCACCACCACCCGCACCGAAGGCTGCCGGGTGGTCATCGACGACGTGAAGAAGCGCATCACCCTGAGCCCCACCGGTGACGACGCCGGCGTGCTCGCCGATCGGCTCCACGAAGCGCCCTACTGAGAACAGCCGTTGACGCCGCGCGCCGCCGCCTTTAGATACATGGGACCCCATGCAATCGAAGACGAACGAAACCACCGCCGTCCTCGATGGCCTTCGCCGGATCGTGCGCGTGCTCAGGGAGAGTTCGCGCGAGGCCGAGTCGAAGCTGGGCGTCTCCGGTGCCCAGCTCTTCGCGCTCAAGGCGCTGAGCGAAGCGCGTCAGCTCTCGTTGTCCGAGCTGGCCGAACGAACCCGCACCCACCAGAGCTCGGTCTCGGTGGTGGTCAAGCGGCTGGTGCGCAGCAAGCTGGTGGCCCGCAAGGCCTCGCCCGAAGACGCCCGCCAGCTCGAGCTCTCGTTGACCCCGAAAGGGCGGGCGTTGCTCAAGCGGGCTCCGAACGCCGCGCAGGATCGGCTGATTCTCGCGGTGGAAGCGCTGCCCCGGGGTGAACGCCAGGCCCTCGGGCGGGTGTTGGCCCACCTGAGCGAGGCGATGGGCGCAGCTGATACCGCCCCGCAGATGTTCTTCGAGGAGCAGCGCCGTGACGCATGAACTCGAACGCAGCTCCACCACGGAGGGCCTTCCGGTCGCGCCTTCCCTGGGGCCCACGCTCGAGGCCGCGCTGGTCGACCGGCGGGTGGTGTTGATCTGCGGGCTGGCGGTGCTGCTCGCCCTGGGCGTGGGCGGGGTGGCGCAGGCGCTCGCGGCGTTGATCGCGGTGTGCACCAACCTCGCCTTCTACGGCCGGCTGTCGGAGCAGAGCGTCTCACCGGGCGAACATGACCTGGGCGTCTTCGTCATCGGCGTGCCCGTGGTGGGCGGCCTGCTGGTGGGCCTGATGGCGCGGTACGGAACCCAGGCGATTCGCGGCCACGGCATTCCCGAGGCGCACTCGCTCATCAAACGCGCAGCGGTGGTGATCAGCGAAGACTGCACCCTGCGCGACGCCGCCGACGCCAGGGCCCACAAGCGGCTGGGGCGGTTGCCCGTGCTGTCGAAGACCGGCGCGTTGGTCGGCATCGTCACCCGCAGCGACCTGGTGCAGGCGCACCTGGGTCGGCTGGGTGACCACGAGATCGCCCCCCCGAGAAAGCGGAGGACGGCATGACCCTGCAACCCGTCGATCTGAACATCATGGACTCGCAACGCACCCCGGTGCGCACCGAGCTGAAGGTGGACTCCATCGCGGCCGGCCAGCGGCTGGGTCGCGGCCTGGTCCGCCTGCTGATCTGCTGGGCGCTCGCCGTCGCGTGCATCCTGGTACCGCTGCTGCACTTCGTGCTCGTGCCCGGGTTCGTGCTGCTGGGACCGGTGCTGGCGTGGAAGGCGAGCGCTGCCACGGTGAGCGTGAGCTCGACCGAGGTCACCTGTCCCCGCTGCAGCACCCTGACCCCGGTCGAGCCGGGAACCACGGGGTGGCCGGCGCGGCTCTGGTGCGCTTCCTGTGGCACTACCTTCTTAGCGCGGCGTGTTCCAACCTGAACCATCGCGGAACACCTGTCCGCTCTTTCCATGGCGTCTTCACCCCATCAAGGCCCGGCATGAAACCTGCTCACTGGGCAGTTCATGCTCGACCGCACTCGCACCGTCGCTGATCTCGTCCTCGATCACTCGGAATGCGCCGAGATCTTCCAGCGGCACCGAATCGATTTCTGCTGCAAAGGTGAGCTGACGCTCGAGCAGGCGGCCCAGGGCAGCGCGCTCGACCTCGAAGCGTTGATGAGCGAGCTCGACACCGTCATCACGGCCCGGAAGGGCCCACCGCCCCTCGACCTGCGCACGCTTTCGACCCCTCAGCTGGTCGCGCACGTGCTGCTGCACCACCACGAGCCGCTCTGCCGGGCGCTGCCCTTCGTCTGCACCCTGGCGAACAAGGTGGAACGCGTGCACGGCGAGCACAACCCGAAGCTGGGCGAGCTCAAGAGCGCGGTGGACAGCCTGGAAGCCGTGCTCACGCCCCACCTCGAGGAAGAAGTGCGCTCGGTCTTCCCGGTGCTCACCGGACAGTTCCCCACCCGCGAAGCGATCGAGGCGATGACCTGTGAACACGAGCACATCGCAGCGCTGCTGACGCGCATTCGGGTCGCGAGCGAAGACTTCGCGTTACCCGCGTGGGCGTGCACGAGCTACCGCACCCTGTTCTCTGAGCTTCGGCAGCTCGAGGTGCAGATCTCCACCCGGCTTCACCTCGAGAACCACGTGCTGAGGCCGCGTTTTCCGAGGGCCTGATGATGGACCTCGACGTCTTGAGAGCGCTGCGGGTGGTGATCGATCCCGAGCTGGGCATCGACGTGGTGTCCCTGGGCCTCGTCTACGCGGCGACCCGTGAAGGCGACCGGGCGCGGGTGGTGATGACGATGACCACTCCAGCCTGCCCACTGGGAGAGAGCATCACCCGCGACGCCCGCGAGGCGGTGGAGACCCTGGTGCCCGGGGTGCGCCACGCCGAGGTCGAGCTGGTGTTCGAGCCGCCCTGGAGCCCCGAGCGCATGTCCGCCGAAGCACGCGAGCAGCTGGGCGCGTAGCCGTTCCCCCGTCACCAGGAGCACCGCATGATCACCGTCGACGTCCGCAGCCTCATCCCCCGCGAGCGGCACCCGCTCATCTTCCGCACCTTCGACGCGCTCGCTCCGGGCGAGTCGTTCGAGCTGGTGAACGATCACGATCCGAAACCCCTGTACTACCAGCTGCAAGCCGAGCGGCCGGGCAAGCTCGCGTGGACCTACCTGGAGCAGGGCCCCGAAGTCTGGCGCGTGAACGTCGGCAGGGCCGCATGAACGCCGGGGGACTGCAGTGGCGGCGACTGCCGTTGCTGATGCTGGGCGCGCTGGGGCTGGTGACCGGGTTGTGGGCCGGCCTCGCGCGCCTGGGCATCGCCGCTGCGCCGCTCAGTCCCCTCGCGCATGGCCCGCTGATGGTGGGCGGATTTCTGGGCACGGTGATTTCGCTCGAGCGCGCCGTCGCCGCCCGCGCCACCTGGGCCTTCGTGGGCCCGCTGTGTTGTGGAATGGGCACCGTGGCGTTGCTGCTGGGCCAGGCTGAATTTGGCGCTGCGTTGCTCACCGCGGGCAGCGCGGTGGTGGTGATCGTGCTGATGCGGGTGCTGGTGAAGGAACCGGTGCTCCATCACGGCGTGCTGGTGGTGGCGGCGCTGAGCTGGCTGCTGGGCAACGTGTTGCTGCTGCTCGGCAAGCCGGTGTTCGTGGTGGTCTGGCCGTGGATGTTGTTTCTCGTCGGCACCATCGCGGCGGAGCGGCTCGAGCTGACCCGGGTGCTCCCCCGCTCGCGGAGCGCGGTGGTTCTCTTTCTTCTCGCGTTCGGCGCGATGACGCTCGGCGTCGTTTTCGGCGAAGTGCGCGTGCTCTTCGCAGGCGCGCTGGGCCTCGCCGCCTGGCTGCTGCGGTTCGATCTCGCACGGCGCACGGTGCGGCAACACGGGCTGGTGCGCTTCATCGCGGTGGCGCTGCTGCTCGGCTACGGCTGGCTCGCGATCGCCGGCGGGTTGGGGCTCGCTTTCGGCAACCCCATCGCAGGTCCGCGCTACGACGCGCTCTTGCACGCGACCTTCGTGGGCTTCGTCTTCTCGATGATCTTCGGCCACGCGCCGATCATCGTGCCCGCGGTGCTGGGCGTACGCGTGCCCTTTCACCCGCGCTTCTACGTGCACCTGGTGCTGCTGCACGCCTCGCTGGTGCTGCGGCTCACGGGAGATCTGTTCGACGACTTCACGCTCAGGCGCGCGGGCTCCTGGGGCAACGTCATCGCGATCGCCGTCTTCCTCGCGAGCACCGCTGCGTCGGCCGTGCAGAGCAGACCAAACTCTCTTAGCCGCGGCGCTTGCCGTGCCCACGCTTGAAGAGGTCGAACTCGTAGGTGAAGCCGAGCAGCGCGCGCACCCGGTACATCTGCCCGACGGCCGGCGTCACGCCGATGCCCACCGCAGCCTCGATCACGAAGTTCGGCACCGCCTCGAAGCGCATCAACGGCACCACCTCGAGCTGGTGCTGGTTGTTCGTCCACGCCGGGGTGATCACGGCCGAGAAGTACGAGCGCCCGAGCACCTCGACACCGAGCAGCCACCGGTCACCCAGGTTGATGGTCGCCGCGAGGTCGTACTTGATGGCGTCGGGCACATCGAACGCACCGGCGCCCGGGCGAAGGCGAACACCGTTGTAGAGGTAGCCCACGTTGCCGATCACCCGGAAGTTCTGGGTCGGCCGCAGCTCGATGATGAACGTACCCTCGGCGTCCCAGGTGCCATCGGAAAGCGAGGGGGGAATGCGGTCCTGCAGGGCGATGGGCAGGCGCTCGAAGTTGGCGGCGCCCACGGGAATCGTGAGCTGACCGAAGATGCCGAGCGCGATCACCGGCGTGTCGAGGAAGGTGAACTGCAGGCCGACGGGCAGATCGCCGAGGTACGCGTTGACGCCCCACGAGCCGCGCTGCGTGAGCAGCATCACGTCGAAGGAAATGTTGAGCTCGAGCTGCTCGAGGATGCCGAAGCGAACGCTGGGGGTCAGCTGGTGGTAGCCGAGCGAGTTGAGGTCATCGCCGCCGAAGAAGCCCTGGTAGCGCGCGCCCAGTTCCAGGTTCTGCGGCCCGGTGGTGATGGAGGTGCGGGTGTCCATCGCGCGGAAGGGTTTGGCTTCGACGCGAGAGAGCGCCGCGAGCGAGACGATGACGAAGAGCAACGAGAGCTTCAGGGTTCCCATGCCGCGGAACAGGAGCAACTTCGAGCCCGCGCCGCGCGCCCCTGAACTCGGCACGTTACGGTCGGGCGCCCGATCAAGATGACCGGTCGCTCCATCAATTCAATGGAAGCGGGTCATTCCCAGGTGATGTGGAAAGTCACGTCGTGACGCGCCGGGTTTACGTCGACGATCTTCACCACGCCCTTCGCGCCCAACACCGCCAGCACTTCCTGCAGCACGCCCTGGCGGTACTCGACTATCAACATCGAGCGATCTGAGACGCGCGGGAGGAACTTCTCGCTGATGAAGGTCCGAATGCGGATCTCTTTGGGCCCGACGTCCGCCACCTCGGTCTCGATGTAGTTCGCCGCGGTGCGGAAGTTGCGGCCCATGCGCATCAGCGTTCGTTTGACGCCGAACACCTTGCCGGCGGCCAGCGCGGCGAAGCCCAGCGGCGTCTCGACGAACCCGCGCATGAAGAGGCGTCCGATGTGTTGGTACCGATCGTTCTCCGGGGCTTCGCCCCCGAGCTCGACGCCGAGCGTACGAATCACCTGCAGCCATGCATCGAGCGTGTACGCCACCTGGGCCTTCTCGAAGTCGATGCCGCCAGCCTTGAACTTCGCCAGCAACGCGGGCGTGAACTGCTTGCCCAACGCCTTGCGCATGCCTTCGACCGCGGTGCCGAAGACCACGGGTTCGAGCGTGGGATCCATGGCGCTCAGCGGGGAATGCCGTACAGCCACTGGTGGCTTCGCGAGAGTCCGAACATCGGCTCGTACACGTGGCGTCCGTTCACCTTGATCTCGTCGTGCTTGAGGACGAGCTGTGACTGGTTGTCGAGGATGTAGGTGGCGTCAGGCATGTCGACGGCGAGCAGCGCGTGAGGCTGTCCCGAGATGCTGTCCTTGACGATCAACATGCGCATTCGTGAGGGATCGAAGCCGAGCCGCTCGAGGCTCACCATCTTGGCGATCACGAAATCTTCGCAGTCACCCTGGTGGTCGAAGAACTCCAGCGGGGTGGACCAGGTGTCCTGAGCATCGGAGCGATACCGGTTCTCGTTGACGATGCGGTTGACCGCGGTGAGCTGCGCCGCCTGCGGCTGCCCCCGCACGGAGTCGAGTTGTTGCAGCCACCGGGTGGCGTTCGCGGAAAGGCCGGGCGCGCCCACGTGGTACTTCGGCTTTTCCGCGGCAATGCGCGCGAGCACCCCATTCCACCGCTCGCTGTAGTTCGAGGTCGAGAGGGGCAGCGCCGCCCGGCCCATCAGGTTGAGCCGCTGCGGCACGGCGCCGTTCGAGGTGGGAAAGACCTCCCGCTGCGGGGGCAAGGTGATCGAAGGCGTGCTTCGCAGCAGCCCCTCGATCACCTGGGCGATGTCCGAACTGAGCGGCAGGTGAGCCGGCGTGAGGTTCGCCCGGCCCGCGAGGCGCAGCGCCGTGTCGACGGCCTTGAGCGTGCCCGCGCGCAGGCTCCCGTCGGCGCCATACGGCAACAACATCAGCGAAGCGTCGGTGCGGCCCTGAGGGTGATGAGCGCCGAGCTTCATCAGCGCCCGCTGCAGCACCTTCACTTCATCGGTCGTGGAGTGCGCGTCGAGCTTGAGCGACCCGTCGAGCCAGCGGCTGCCCGCGGGCAGATCACGCATCGAACTGAGCGGCGCAGAGATCGACTCGCCCTGAAGCCGGGTGGCCAGCACCGAGAGCGCCTCGGTGCTGCCGACCGCGTCGATCGCCTGCTTCGCCACGGCTCGGGCTTCGGTGACCGAGGCATCGGTGAGTTCGGCTTTGCCCAGACGCGAGCCCAGCGTCGAGGTGGGCTGCATTCGGGAAACGAGGCGGTCGGGGAGCCGGGGCATGGAGCCACGGAAGATAGCAGTCAGAACGACGTGACGCCGTTCGCGCAGACGTCTTCAGGCGAATGGGCGTAGTGCGCGGCCACGAAGGCGCCGAGCAGGGCTTGATCGACACACTTCCCCCGCCAGGTGAAGCCCCACGCCGCGGCCGCCACCGGGTCGTTCAAGAGGGGATCGGGCGTGATCACCGTCCGCGCCCGCACCCCGCCCGAACACCGTCCATCCGAAGGCAGTGACGCCGCGGTGGCTCGCAGCCCCTCGCGAATCGTCTCGCAGGCGCCTCCATCGGCCCCACCTTCCAACGACGCGCAGTTGTAGAGCAGCACCACCGCCCCGTGCTCGAGGTCGTGCACGTAATATCCCCGGGGCACCGGGGTGCCGAATTCCTGGAAGGCGGCCCACGCCGGGAAGTGCGAACCGCTCGAAGGCGGGTTCGACTGCCATGAGATGACGCTGCCCCCGGGCACATGGGTCGCCATCTCGAGCGGCCACGACTCGGTGACGGCTTCGCACGGCCCCTCTGGGACCGAGGCATCGAGCGGCTCGACGGGGGGCTTGCCGCAGTTCCACACCGTGAGGAGCACGGCGAACATCAGCAACTTCTGAAGCGCGCGATCGTGCGCGCGTGAGAACAACAGCAGCCCCAGGGTGGCGCCGATGCCGGCGAACATCATGTCGCTCTGCGCGTCCCACACGTCGCCTTGCGTGCCGAGGAAGGCGTCGCCACCCGCGGGGTCGAGCCCGATGGCCGCGGCCCACTCGAACAATTCGTAGGCCGCTGCGAAGCCCATGATGGTGCTCAGCAGCAGGAACCCCAGCCAAGCGTTGCGCTCGAGCTTGGTGCGGCGCAGCAACACTTCGCGAAGAACGATCACCGGGAAGAAGCCGAACGCGAAGTGACCAATCTTGTCGTAGTTGTTTCGCGACCAGCCGAACGTCACGCGCGCCCACTCGCCCAGCGGTGCCTTCGCGTACGTATAGAAGCCGCCGTACACGAGGATGCAGATGTGGATGAAGACGAACACGTAGATCATCGGCGTCATCGGGAAGCGCTTCCACGTGACCGCGAGCGCGACCATGCCCACCAGACCGGGCCCGACCTCGAGCAACCAGTTGAGCTTGCCCTCGGGCGTGGTGAAGAGCGTCAGCGCGAAGATGACCAGCAGCACCGCGCCGAGACCGAGGGGAAGCTTCGCACCGGACATCACGCCTTCTTAGTCATGGTCCAGCTCACGCGCGGCCTTCTCGAGATCAATCTCGGGCACGCCGCCCGTGTCCTTCACCGGCACACTGCGCCAACGCACCGAGTCCTTCGTGCAGGTGATGCCCAGCACGCGCCCCTGAGGGGCCGACGAAAGAAACGGGCCGAGCGACAAGGCGAGCACGCGGCCGTTCACGTCCTCGACAGGCAGCTCCGCGCCGAAACCGCGCCCGACCACGACCTGCGCCGGCAGCTCCCGCGCACGTGCGCGAGCGGTCGCGAGGTCGAGCGAGCCAGGTGACGCGAGCACGACCACGCAGTCGCCTGAGATTTTCGGCAGCGGCTGCGAGAGATCCACTCCCGCGAGCACGACCTCGAGGCCGTTGATCCTGCGCCGCACCTGCTCGCCCGGAGTCAGGGAGAACAACACCACCTCGGGCCCCCTGAAGAATCGATCTTCCTGCCCACGGATGTTCTTCAGCCGTTCGTCCTTTTGCGCGCCGGTGTCGTGACCGGGATGCCAGGTCCACCCTTCCTGGAAGGTGAGCCCCGGCGCGTCACCGGTGATCAACACGCTCGCGCTCGGCGCCGGCACCACGCGACCCGGCGTGAAGGTGAAGTACTGATGACTGGTCGAGTCTTTGACGAACACGCTGCGACGGCGCTGCGAGTTGGTGTGAAACAGCCGCGTCGCCGTCTGCGCACCGCGGAGCTGGGCGAAGCGCATCGCCACGAACAGTGACTCCGGAGAGTCGACTTCGCGCCGGAAGAGACCGTCGAGATCGAAGCCGCTCACGGTCGAGAAGCTCGACTCATCGTGGAAGGTGGCCCAGGGCGCGGGTTGGTAATGAGAGAAGTCGACGCTCGCGACCACCAGCGCATCTGCGGGGAGAAGCGCATCGAGCCGCTTCGCGAGGGCTTCGAGCTCTGCGCGCGGGGTGGCCCACTGCAACATCACGGGCACGAAGCGGGCGTTGGGGAGCAGCTTGCGAATGTACGAGGCGTGCACGTGCAGCGAGTGCTCACCGACGAAGGCCGCGTCACGGGCGGGCTCGTGCAATTCATCGGCGAGTGCGGCGTCGGTTCTCAGCTCGCCGTAGACCGTCTCGTAGGTCACCGCATGTCCGACGGTGATCCCGGCGCCGTGCGCGTAGTGATCAGGCCCGAGCACCACCACCACCGAAGGGTGCTGGGGCGCCAGCGCGGTCCAGAAGGTCGCCAGCTCGATCGCGTCGATCAGGTGATGGGGCGCGACCACGGCCACCGGGCGGGCGGCGAACGAGAGCGGCTCTGCCTTGCTGAGAATGCCGTCCCACATGCTGCGATCACCCGGGTAGGTGGTCTGCACGGTGGTGGCGCAGGCAGAGAGGAGCAGCAGGAGAACGGCGCCGCGAGTCATTCGCGGTAGAGCAGTCCGCCCCACTCCACCACGGAGAAGCCGCTGCGTTGAGCGGGCACCAGCACCTGCGCCTCGAGCTTCATCGGTGCCTCGAGCGCACGGAAGTCGATCAACACCCGAATCACGCTGTCCGGCGCGGGCTTGACCTCGAGCGGCGCGGCGCGATCGATCTCCTCTCTCGGCACGAATCGAATCGCGGCCCACGGCTTGACCGTCATGCGCGGCAACCAGAACTCGAGGAAGTCTTTGGTCTCGCGCGCGTTGAGCCCCAGCGTCTTCATCGACGCCTCGAGGATACCTCGGACCTCGGCGCGCGCGACCACGAAGCCTTCGGTCAGCCGCGCCGGCCTGGCCTTCAGTCCGCTCTCCCAGAACAGATACGGGTACGCGTGCCCATCGCGGGTGACGAGCGAGCCCTTCTCGGTCGCGGTGACGATCCACCCATTCCCATACGCCGGAGCGGACTTCGTCACGCCGCCCTCGGGGCTCACCTTCACCGTCACCCGCTGCGTGGCCGTCGGGTAGAGGTAGATGACGGGCTTCGCCATCTCGCCCTCGTATTCGTGGAACGAGACGCGAATCTCCGCGAGACCGACGCCGCCATCTTTGAACGTCGCCTGGAAGCGGAAGCGGTTCGAGCCCAGCGACATGTTCTTGAGCGCCTTCGACGCTCGGTAGGTGAAGCTGGTGTCGCC
>JAYVNA010000495.1:0-4301 GCA_043758715.1 Archangium sp. | reverse complement strand
GCCATGACGTCTCGCGCGGTCCTCGCTTGGCCGGTGCTCACCATTCTCCTTGCCGGCTGCACCCCTCCCCTGGGGAAGGTGCTGATCACCGTGGTGTTCGAGAACGAGGCGCGCACCCAGTGCCTCAAGACCACCGCGAAGACCGCCAGCGGTTCGAAGATCAGCGCGAGCCCCGCTTCCCTCCCCCGGGCCGGCAAGGACACCCTTCAGATCGGGCTGGCCGAGACGAGTGAGCTGCTCGGCAAGGTGAGCGTGACGATCGCCCGCTTTTCCACCCCAGACTGCGCGGGCACCGAGTTCGCCACCGAGACCAAGGAGACCGAGGTCATTCACGGCGGTCCATTGGCCAAGCTCGACTTCCGCTTCATCGGCACCGGCGCCACCGACGGAGGCATGGATGGAGGGCTGGGTGATGGGGGCGTCGACGCCGGCTGCAACGTGATCGCGTGCACCAACGCCGTCGGCCAGTGCGAGTCGTTGCCTGCCTCGGGCTGCGCGATGGACGGCGGCTGCCGCTACGGCTTCAAAGACGCGGGCGTCAGCTGCTCGAGCGGCGTGTGCAATTCCGGCGGGACCTGCATCGCCAATCTGTGCGCGGTGCTGCCTGCGGGTTCCGCGTGCGACGACGGCTTGCCCTGCACCCCGAACGCCTCGTGCGGCGGGGACATGTGCCAGGGAACCTGCCTTGCGCCCCCCGAGTGCAATGGCATCGCGCAGCCGATCAGCTGCGACACGACGACCCCGACCTCCTGCAAGCTGCTTCCGAACAACAACTACGGCTCGTGTTCGACGGCGCAGGGCGGCAAGTGCCTCGATGGCGGCTGCCTGCCGTGGCTCGAATTCAGCCCGCTCAACTTTCCCGCCCTCGCTACCTCGATCGTCGTCACGCCCTACCCCACCGCCGCGTGGACGCTGGCGAGCCCCGATGGCGGCCTGTGTGACACCGTGATCTCGACGGGCCCCACCCCGATGGTGACGCAGGGCGATTGCGGCACGCCGGTGCTCACCTCCAGCGTCAACGACGCGGGGGTGTTGGTGCTCACCACCCGAGGTCTCGAGGTGGGCCCCAAGGCCCGGCTGAGCTTCGTGGGAACGCGCCCGGTGCAGTTGGTGGTGATCGGCAACGCCACCATCAACGGCATCGTGAGCGTCGCACCGCTCATTCCCGGCCAGGACCCCGCGGGGACGGCCTCGAGTGCCTGCGCCGATGCCAGCGCGGGGACGACCAGCAAGCAGGGCGGCGGCGGTGGCGGGTTCGGAGCCGTGGGCGGCCGAGGCGGGGAAAACGGCGGTGCCGGTGGGATGGGTTCCGCGATGACGATTCCGTTACGGGGCGGCTGTCCAGGAGCGGCGGGCTTTCGCTCGGGGAGCAACTCGCCCGGAGGCGTGGGCGGCGGCGCGATCCAGCTCATCATCTCCGACACTCTCACCATGAGCGGAGGCGCCGTGACGGCGTCGGGCGGCGGTGGCGCACCGGGCCTCGCTGACTTCGAAGGCGGCGGCGGGGGCGGCAGTGGCGGCACGGTGATCATCGAGGCCCGCGTGATCAACCTCGCCGGGGGCGCGGTGACTTCGAACGGCGGTGGCGGGGGCGAAGGCGGCAAGAACGGCCACCCCAGCGCGGCGTTCGGCGCGACCGGGCCGCTTCTCTCAGCGAGCGCGGCTCCCGCGGCCAGCACCGGCGCCGGTGGGCTCGGCGGCATCGGAGGCGACGACGGGACGACCGCCGGTCAAAACGGAGGCAACGGCGGAGGCAACGAGGGCGGCGGCGGGGGCGGTGGCGCGGTCGGGGTGGTCTTCCTGCGGGCCCAGGCCTCGTGCATGCGCAACGGCGGTGTTCTCTCGGGCGCCAGGCCCATGCCGTTCGGGTGTCCCTGAGCCATGGCGAAATTTCGTGTCCTCATCGTCGATGACTCCGCGCTCAGCCGAGAGGTTCTCCGGCGAACACTCGAGCTCGATGCGCACCTGACGGTCGCGGGTGAAGCGAAGACGGGCGAAGAGGCGGTGACGCTGGTGCGGTCGCTGCACCCCGATCTCATCACGATGGACCTCAACATGCCGGGCATGGGAGGCCTCAAGGCGATCGAGGTGCTCATGCGCGAGCGCCCGACGCCGATCGTGGTGATCTCCGAGCGCTCGTCGACCTCGGGCGTCGACCTCAACTACGAGGCCCTCTCGCGCGGCGCGCTGGAGCTGGTGCCCAAGTCGGCGGTGTTCGGCGCCGGCGACGAAGAGGTGCGCCGGTTCGTCGAGCGGCTGCGGCTGCTGGCTGAATCGGGGCTCGACGAAGAGAAGCCGACCCAGCTCGCGCCCGCTCCGCCCATTCCGGTCTCGACCGAGAAGCCCCTGCTGCTGGGCATCGGGGCCTCGACCGGCGGCCCCCGCGCCCTGGCCAAGCTGCTCTCTTCCCTGCCCCGCGATTTTCCGCTGCCGATCGCCGTGGTGCAGCACATGGCCGAAGACTTCTTCGACAGCTTCGTGCGCTTCCTGCGCGACGCGTCGGGCCATCGGGTTGAGCAGGCCAACGCCAGCACCACCTTCGAGCCGGGCAAGGTCTACGTGGCTCCGCCGCGCAAGGAACTGTTCGTGCGCGAGAACCTCACGGTCAAGCTGCTGCCGGCGCCGCCGAATTCGATCATCTCGCCCTCGGTCGACAGCCTGTTCTTCTCGATGGCCACCGCGCTGAAGGGCCGATCGATCGGCGTGCTGCTCACCGGCATGGGCGACGACGGCGCGCAGGGGCTGCTGCGCATGCGGCGCATGGGCGCGCGCACGATCGTGCAGGACAAGGCGAGCTGCGCGGTGTTCGGCATGCCGCGCGCGGCGATGGAATTGGGCGCCGCCGAGCACGTGATGGACCTCAACCTCATCGCCGGCTTCCTCACCCAGGCGGTGAAAGGGGGCACGGTGACCGCGCCTCCGTCGGTGCACGTGGCGCCCCCCGCTGCCTCACCGCGCCCGGCGCCGGTGGTCAACTCGCGCCCGCCCGAGCCCGCGATTCCCCGGGAAAAACGCACCGTGCTGGTGGTCGATGACGGGGCGGTCGATCTCGAAACGGCCCGCGCCACGCTGCAGCGGGCGGGCTTCGAGGTGCTCACCCTCGACAACCCCTTGATGCTGGCGCGCATGCTGCGGCGCAACGTGGTCGACGTGGTGGTGCTCGAGCCTGAGCTCAAGACCATGAAGGGCGCGGTGGTGGTGCAGACGCTGCGCGCGCACGGCCTGGGCACGGTGCCCATTTGCCTGTGGTCAGGTGCCGACGAGGCCACGCTGTCGACGCGCATGCGCGAGTGCCAGGCGTCGGGCTCGGTGCGCAAGGGCGACCCCGCGGCGCTCGTTCGCGTGGTCAGCAAGCTCGCCGCGCACTGAGCGCCTCGCTGGAAGTCGAGAGTCCCCGATCGTTCTCTGGCAGTCTGATGCATGACTTTCCAACGCATCGCGCTTCTGTCGTTGTGTCTGCTCAGCGCGTGCACCCCCATCACCCCCACGCCCGACGCTGGACCGGCGAACACTCCGCCCGCTGATCCGCTCAGCGAAGAGCTGACGCGCTTTCAGGGCCAGGCCCGCACCGTCGAGGCGCTCGCCTTCGATCGCGGCTTCCCTGCCACCGTGGTCGCGGCGATCCCGCTCCAGGGCGACAGCGTGCTGACCCGCGCCCGCGACTACCTCAGCCGCTTCGGCGCCTTGTACGGCCAGGCCGAGCCGCTCGCCCTCGAGGTGCGCCGCTTCGATCCCACGGAGGATGATGGCTTCGTCACCTTCCACCAGACGCTCAGCGGCGTCCCGGTGTGGGGCGCCGAATTGGCGGTGTTCGTCACCGGAAGCGAACTTCGCGCCGCGGTGGGCCGCCTGCTCACGAGCGAGGCGAAGGTCGATCTCCACCCGAAGCTCGACGGCTCGCAGGCCATCACGCGGGCACGGGTGTTGACGAACCTCTCAGAGGCGCCGGTGCTGGGGCCTGCGACCCTGGTGGTGTTCGACCCCGCGTTCTTCGACACCCACGCCCCTTCCGTGCCCGCGCTCGGTTGGCGGCTGGTGCTGGGGAGCCGGCTCATCGTGATCGACGCCCACACCGGCGGGCTCGCGTTCGACCTCGACCAGCAAACCAGCGCCGGCGATCCGGCAATGAAATTTTCCGTCTGCGGGTGGCTGCCCTACGTCAACAATACGTCCAGCTGCAAAAACCTGGGCAACGAGGCCGGTATGTCCGACGCAGGCGTGAACGACCCGGTCGCGGTCAACACGCAGCAATACGCGCGCGCCGCATGGAACTGGGACTTCGCTCAATTCAATCGCAGCGG
>JAYVNA010000494.1:0-13010 GCA_043758715.1 Archangium sp. | reverse complement strand
TGACGGTGACGCCGCTCGTGCTCACCACGCCCTATGCCTGGGTCGAGACCACGCTGGGTGAGACACCTGCCCGCGATGCCAACGAGCGCTCGGGGCAGTTGGTGCTCGCGTTGGCCGTGAGCCGGCCTATCGGAACCAACCCGCGGCGCGCCGACGAAGCCCGGGTGGTGATCTTCGGCGACAGCGACCTGCTCACCGGCACCTTCGGGTACGAGCCCAACCGCAACATGGTGATGAACGCCTTCGCGTGGACGACCACGCAACTGCAGAAGATCACCATTCGCCCGCCCGACCGGGACATCTCCACCGTCGACCTCACCGACGAGAAGCTCGGCACCATTCGGCTGCTCGCGATGGACGTCTTCCCCACCCTGCTGATGGCGATCGGGCTCACCATCTGGCAAGCCCGACGCGCAAGATGAACCAGAGCACCAAGACCCTTCTGCAGTTGGTAGCGGTGGTGGCGATCGCCGCGGGCATCGGCGGCTACGCGTACTTCGGCGTCTTCAAGAAGGACCAGGAGACCGAGCAGAAGCAGGAACACGACCTGCGCCTCTTCGCGCCGCAGAAATACGAAGAGCGCCTGGCCGATGGCGGCGCGCCGGCCGCGGAGTTCACCCGGCTCACCGTCACCTCGGGCGGCACCACCACCGTGCTCCAGCGCGAGCCGGGGGGCGAGTGGCGCATCGTCAGCCCCGTGAAGGGCAAGGCCGACAAGCTGGTCACCGATGCCATCACCAGCCAGCTGCAGACCTCGAAGTTCAAGGCCACCCTGGAAGAGAACCCCGACGCGGCCGCCCTCGAGCGTTACGGCTTCAACAAGCCGCAGTTCGTGGTGGAGGCCAGCGCTGAGGTCAACGGCGAACTGCGCTCGGTGAAGTTGATCGGCGGCGTGGAGAATTCGTTCGACGGTTCGATCTTCGTCCGCCGCAATGAAGAGAAGCCCGTGTTCACCGCCGAGGGCGGCGTGCGCTTCACCATGGCGAAGACCACCTTCGACCTGCGCGACAAGCAGCCCCTCTCAGTCGAGGAAGCGAAGGTGCAGAAGATCGCCGTGAAGTCGGTGAACAACGAGTTCGTGCTCGAGCGGAACGCCGACAAGCAGTGGAACTTCGTCAAGCCGAACACCGAAGCGGCAGACAACCCCAGCGTCGCGGCGATGATCGTGCTGGTAGGCCAGGAGCGCGCCCAGGCCTTCCCCGAAGACACCGAGGCCAATCGCAAGGCGCTCGGCTTCGATGCGCCGCTCATCGACACCACCGTGACCCTGGCTGGCGGCCAGACCGTGCGGTTCCGGGTCACCCGGCAGGCCGCTGACGGGGGCGAGACCTATTACGTGGTGCGCGATGACGCGGCCGGGTCCAGCCTCGCGCAGGTCGGTGCGGGCGCGACCCAATACGATCACAACCCGGGCGACCTCCGCGACAAGAGCATCGTGCGGTTCAAGCGCGAGGCGGTCACCAAGATGGTGTTTCGTGACGTGGGAGGGCCGGAGATCGTCGTCGATAAGGGCACCGTCGAGGCGTCGGCCGAGGCGTGGAAGGTGACGGCCCCGCGCCCGGGCAAGGCGAAGATCTTCAAAGTGACCTCGGCGCTGTGGTCTTTGGGCAGCGCGAAGATGTTGGCCGCTGGCGAAGAGAAGCCGAAGGACTGGGCCAAGTACGGGCTCGACGACAAGGCGAAGTACATCGCGTTGTTCGGCGCCGACGGGAAGGAGCTCGGCCGGTTCGTGATCGGGAAGCCCGTCCCGGAGACGCCCAGCGGGTTCTATGTTCGGGGCACCCGCGACCAGGTGCTGCAGAGCGATGGCAGCCGCTTCGCCGACTTGCCGTTCAAGCTCGAAGACGTTTTGGACGAGGGCGGCAAGGACGGCGGGTAGCGCTACTTCGCTTTGACCAGGCGCGCCTTGATCGCGCCGACCAGCATGTCGATCGCGATCTCGTTGTTGCCACCATGCGGCACCACGATGTCGGCCCAGCGCTTCGAGGGCTCGACGAAGGCCATGTGCATCGGCCTGACGTGCCTGAAGTACTGATGAATCACGTGATCGAAGTCGCGGCCGCGCTCTTTGATGTCGCGGGTGAGCCGCCGAATGATGCGCACGTCGTCTTCGGTCTCCACGAAGATGCGCACGTCCATCTCCTGGCGGAGCGCTTCCATGTGCAGCACCAGGATGCCCTCGATCAGGATCAGGTCGGCTGAGTTGACCGCCACCGTGCGCGGCTGCCGGGTCGAGGTGACGAAGTCGTAGACCGGCTTTTCCACCGATTGGCCGGCCTTGAGCGCCTTGACGTGCGCGACCAGCATTTCGCTGTCGAACGCGTCGGGGTGATCGAAGTTCACCTCGCGGCGTTCTTCGAGGCTCAGGTGATCGAGGGGCCGGTAGTACGAGTCCTGATCGATGAAGGCGACCCGCGAGGCGAAGGCCTCGTGAATCTTGCGCGCCACGGTGGTCTTCCCCGAGGCGGTGCCACCAGCGATTCCCAGGACGAGTGGAGCGCTCACGAAACAGCGGCTATCAGAACTCGAATTCTTCGCCCAGTTCCGCAACGTGCACGGGCAGGTGCCGAACTTCTTTCTTCAACTGCGCCACGAACGCCGGCTTCAGGTGGTACAGCACCACCTCGCAGCCCCGCCGATCGAACTTCTCGAGCTCTTTCTCGATCGTCTGGGGTGTGAAGTGACCGGAAATGTCGGCCAGCGCCTGCAGCTGGTTGGGGAAGCTGCATTCGAGCAGCAGCACCTTGAGGTCCTGCACCTTGTTGAGGACCTTCCAGAACTTCTCGGTCGGGCCGGTATCGCCGCTGATGGCGATCGACGCCGAGCCGTCGCTGATCACGTAGCCGCACGATTCGACCGGGTGGCTGACCAGCACTGATTTGACCGCGTACCCGCCCACCTTGAAGCTCGCGCCCGCCTTGAATGAGCGCAGCTTGAACACCGGGTTCTTCAGGGTGGGGATCTTGGTGAAGTCAGGCCAGAGGACGTTGTTGAAGATGTTCTTCTTGAGCGTCTCGATGCACTCGGTGTTGCTGTGAATGGTGACGGGCTTGTCGCGCCGCCCCACCAAGACGTCCGACATCATCGGCAGGTCTTTGACGTGATCGAAGTGCGAGTGCGTGAGCAGCACGTCGTCGACCTTCGAGAGCGCGTCGAGGTCGAGCATGCTCGTCAACGCACCGGCGTCGAGGGCGAGGCGATCGTCGACGAGGAAACAGGTGCTCTTGCACCCGAGCAGCTCGCCGCCGTGGGGACCGAGGATCTTGAGCTTCACTGACTAGAGTTCCCCGAACTTCCACTTCATCTCCAGGTAGCGGAGGAAGTCGAAGAGTCGCGCGGTGTCGCGCACGGTGAGCCTGTCACCGGAGGTCTCCACCAGGCCGGCGCGCTCGAGCCGGCTCACCATGAAACGAATGGCGGGCTCACCGACTGCGAGCTCGCGAGGCAGATCACGCACTGGGAAATCGATCTCGATACCCTCCTCGCCCTGACGACCCCGCGTCTGACACAACTGAAGCATGTGATGCAGAATGCGGCTGTTCGGGTCGGACAGCAGCAGGTTCTCGATCTGGGCGTCGGCGTCGCTCAGCCGCTCCGCCAGCTTCTTGATCATGCGCACCGCGATTTCCGAGTTGCCGCGGATCATCGCTTCGAACGTGCGCGGGTCGATCACCAGCACGCGCGCTTCTTCTTCCACCGCCGCCGAGGCGTTGCGGGGCTTGTTCGAGATGATCGCCATCTCGCCGAAGAACTCACCGGGCCCGAGGATGGCGAGCACCTTCTCGACGTCGCGCACCTTCTTGGAGATCGCGACCTTGCCCGACTGGAGAACGTACATCTCCTTGCCGGGGTCACCTTCGCGGAAGAGAACCGTCCCCTTGGGGATGTCTTTGCCGAATCGTTGGAAGAGGGCTTCTTCGGCGCTCATGGGAAGTCCCTGACTCTCACCTGCAACACCGGGGGCGTCAATTTGAAGATCATCAGGTCATTTGGTCTTCAGTGACACCACCCCGTCCCAGTCGGGGGGCGGCGGGGTCAACTTGAAGGCCTGGACCTCCTCCAGATAGTCCCGGGCGGGGGCATCTTCGGGCCAGATCGAGAGCACTTCGGTAAAGAACAGGGTGGCGTCGTCGAAACGCCGGTCGGTCATGGCGGTCAGGCCCGCCTCGAAGGCGGTGATCGCCTGGGCCTCGTTCCCGGTGGCGATCCCGAGCCCGCGCAGCTCGAAGATGCCCACCGGTACCTTCTTGCCCTTCACCCTCACCGCCCCCAGCCGCCGGGTCACGATGCCTTCTTTGACCGCGGCCCGGGTCCACTCGCTGATGATGATGCGGGTCTCGTATTCCTTGTTGGTGCCCTCGAGCCGGCTGCCGAGGTTCACCGAGTCGCCCAGCACGGTGTAGTCGACACGCACGTCAGACCCCATGTTGCCGACGACCATCTGGCCGGTGTTGATGCCGATGCCGATCTCGAGCTCCGGGAGGCCTGCCTTGCGCCACATGGCCTTCAGCTCCTCCAGACGCTCGAGCATGTGCACCGCGGCCCGGCAGGCGCGCAGGGCGTGATCGGTCTGTTCGAGTGGCGCGTTCCAGAAGGCCATCACCGCGTCGCCGATGTACTTGTCGAGCGTGCCCTTCTCGTCGAAGACGATCTGGGTCATCGGCGAGAGGTACTGGTTGATGAAGTCGGCCAGCTTTTCCGGCGACATGTGCTCGGACAACGAGGTGAAGCCGCGAATGTCCGAGAAGAGCACCGTCATCTCGCGCTTCTCGCCGCGGTTGAGGCGATCGGGGTTCTCGAGCGCCACGTCCATCACGTCTTCGCCGAGATAGCGGCTGAAGGTGCTGCGCATTCTGAGCTTCTCGCGATCGACCGAGAGGTAGCCCAGGAAGATGGTGCCGAAGGCGGTGACGATCAGGTGCGTGGCCGGAACCACGGCGTTGAGCTTGAGGCCGATCGAGAAGAACCCCAGCGTCAGCACCCCGAAGCCGGCGATCACCGTCACCAGCAGCAGGATCTTGCGGGTGAACGAGCGCAACCGGGGCGTGAGCACCGCGATCGCCAGGCCCAGCACCAGCATCAGCCCCAGCTCGAGGTAGATGAGCCAGATCGGGCGGTCGAGGAAGTCACCGCGCAGCGCGTTCGAGACCAGGGCCGCGTGGGTGAAGACCCCGGCAGCGAACTCCGAGAACGGCGTGACGCGCTGGTCGCCGCTGCTGCCGATGATGGTGACGCCCATGAGCGCGGCCTTGCCCGCAAGCTCGGCCTTGCCCACCTTGCCGTCGATCACGTCGACGATGCTCACCCGGGTGAAGGAATCGAAGTCGCCGGGGTAGTTGATCAACGTCCACGGGCCGTCGGCTTCGATCGGAATCACCACGTCGCCCGCCGCGCGCACCAGCCGAATCGCCGCCAGCCGCCGCTCTTCCACCACCGGCAGCACCTGGGCATCGAGCTGGCGGCTGATCACCTGGAGCGCGAGCGAAGGGAGCAGCCCCCGCGGTTCCTGCAGATGCAGCAGCAGCGGCGAGCGCCGGATGGTGCTGTCGAGGTCGGGCATGGTGACGAAGTGCCCGATGGGAGAACCGGTGGCCGCGAAGCGCGGGAGCGGCGCCAACACGCCGATGTAGGGGTAGGCCTCCACCGAATCGAGCGGGAAGGTCGAGCCCTTCACCTTGCCCGGAATGGTGGTCATCACCGAGGCCTGAGCAGAGACCTGCCAGAGGGCGCGCTGCGCGTCGGTGAAGGAATGCAGGTCTTCCTCCCCGAAGGGGATCGCGCCCTGGATGATGCGGGGGCCGCCCTTGCGGAGCACCGCCTCGAGGGAGACGTCGGGGGAAGTCGCGGCGCGGGCCTCCAGTTCGGTTTTCAGCGGCAGCAGGGCCGCGGGCAACTCAGGCACCGCCGCCAGGGTCTTGAGCCAATCTGCCTCGCGCGCGTTCACCTTCGTCTCGTCGGTGAAGGCGATGTCGAGCCCGAGCACCTTCACGTCGGCGTCGAGCAGCTTGTCGAGCGCCTGGGCGATCACCTCACGCGGCCAGGGCCAGAGCCCGTAGCGCTGGGCACCCCGCTCGTCGATCTCCACCACCACCACGTCCGGGTGGGCGAGCTGCGCGCCCCGGGTGCGGAAGAGCTGCGTGGTCACGCGCCCATCGAGGTTCTGCACGATGCGGTGCAGGGCGCTGCCGCGTCTGCTGAGCCCCATCAACGGCTCGACGGTCGTGAGGTGAAGACCCGCGAAGAAAAGGAAAGCGAGCAGCGCGAGCGCTTCGTACCGGCGCCGCGAGAGCAGGTCGTTCATGCGTGCGAGGAGCCTAGCCTCAGGGGGGGCCGCGCTCCGCAGATTCCGCGGGAAGCAGTCGTGGTGAAGCCCCGGGCTTAGAGGTACAAGCCGCGCCCGTGGGAACGACCTACAAGCAGGCTGGCGTAGACATCGAAGCCGGCGACGCCCTCGTCGAACGGATCAAACCTCACGCAGCCAGGACACGGCGCAGCGAGGTGCTCTCGGGCGTCGGCGGGTTCGGCGGGCTCTTCGCCATTCCCCCGGGCAAGTACAGGGAACCCATTCTCGTCAGCGGCACCGACGGGGTGGGCACCAAGCTCAAGCTCGCCTTCGCCATGGACCGCCACGAGACCGTGGGCATCGACCTGGTCGCGATGAGCGTCAACGACGTGCTCACCAGCGGCGCCGAGCCCCTGTTCTTTCTCGACTACTTCGCCACCGCCCGGCTCGACGTCGATCGCGCGGAAAAGGTGATCGCGGGCGTCGCCAAGGGGTGCGAGCAGGCGGGCTGCACGCTGCTGGGCGGGGAGACCGCCGAGCTGCCGGGCTTCTACGTGCCGGGCGAATACGAGCTGGCGGGCTTCGCGGTGGGCATCGTGGAGAAGTCGCAGATCATCGACGGCAAGACGATCGTCCCCGGTGATCGCGTGATCGGCCTCGCCTCGTCGGGGCTGCACTCGAACGGGTACTCGCTGGCCCGGCGCATTCTGGAAGACGCGCGGCTCGCGCTGACCGACAGCGTCGATGGGCTCTCGCTCGGGACTTCGTTGCTCGAGCCCACCCGCATCTACGTCAAAGACGTGCTGGCGCTGCACGCGGCGGTGCCCCTCAAGGGCATGGCGCACATCACCGGCAGCGGCTTGCCGGGAAACGTGCCGCGTTGCCTGCCTGAGGGAATGCGCGCCGTGCTCAAGGAATCGAGCTGGCAGCGCCCGCCGATCTTCGACGTGCTGCAGCGGCTGGGCGAGGTCGATCGCAACGAGATGTTCAGCACCTTCAACATGGGGCTGGGCATGACGATCGTGGTGGCGCCTGAGCAGGTCAAGCCGGCGCTCGAGTTCCTCGCGGCCCGCGGCGTGTCTGCGTGGGACGTGGGCCTGATCGAAGCGGGCAAGCCCGGCGCCGAAGCCGAGGCCGTCGTCGAGCCATGATGCGCGTGGGCGTGCTGGCCTCGGGCAGCGGCTCGAATTTTTCTGCGCTGGTCTCGGCGCTCAACGTCGAAGGCAGCCCTGCGCGCGTCGAAGTGCTGGTGTGCAACGTGCCCGGCGCCAAGGTGCTCGAGCGCGCCGCGGCCGCCGGCGTAGAGGCACTGCTCATCGATCACAAGACGACCGGCACCCGCGAGCTGTTCGACGAAGCCGTCGCCCAGGCGCTGATCGATCGCCAGATCGAGCTGGTCTGCCTCGCCGGCTACATGCGGCTGGTGACGCCCACCTTCCTGCGGCGTTTCCCGGGCAAGGTGATCAACATTCACCCCGCGCTCCTGCCCGCGTTTCCCGGGCTCCACGGCGTTCGCCAGGCCATCGACTACGGGGTGAGCGTGGCGGGCTGCACGGTGCACTTCGTCGACGAAGGTACCGACACGGGCCCGATCATCGCGCAGGCCGCGGTGCAGGTTCAGCCCGGTGACGACGAGGTCTCGCTGGCCGCCCGCATTCAACGCGAAGAGCACCGGCTCTACCCCGCGGTGGTCAACGCGATCGCCCGCGGCCAGGTGAAGCTCGAGGGCCGCAAAGTGCGCCTGCAGGAGTCGCTCTGATGTCAGCCCTGGTGCGCAAGGGGGCAGCCCCCGGCCGGCACGTGTACGACGTGATCGTGGTGGGCGGACAACTGGGCGGCATTCTCTCGACGGCGCTGTTCGCGCGGCGGGGAATTCAGGTGCTGCACGTGCCCCACGACGGGTTGTCCGAGCCGTACGTGCACGGCGACGCCCGGCTGCCTCACGCGCCTTTCCTGATGCCGCCGATCAAGTCGGTACCCGCGTTCGACGCCGTGCTGCAGGAGCTGGGGCTCTTCCCCGCCGTTTCCCGCGCGACCCAGGCCGTGCCCCTGCAGCTGCTCGAGCAGGATCGTTGGTTCGAGCTGAGCCACGACGAAAAACGCCGCGGGCCCGAGCTGGCGCGCGTGTTCGGCGCCGAGGCCGAGGGCTACGACGAGCTGATGCGCAAGGCGCAGGCGGCGGGCGACGCGAGCGACAGCTTCTTCCAGAGCCACCCCGAGTTCCCGCCCGAGGGCTTTTTCGGCCGGTGGAAGTTCAAGCGTTCGCTCTCGCGGTTCCCCGGCTTAGGAATGGAAACGCCGCTGCCGAGCGACTCGCTGGTGCGAAAGCTCTCGCCCTTCATCGCCTCGGTCGAGAGCCACGACGTGCTCGGCCGATCGCGCACGCTGGGTCGCGCGCTCGCAGGCCCCGTCATCTTCCCCGGAGGCCGCGAGGGGCTCTGGCAGGTGATCGCCGAACGCGCCCGCGAGCTGGGCGCTGACGTGCTGGCGGGCGACGAAGCGGTTGAGCGGCTGGTGTCGGAAGGTGCCACCGTCGGCGTGCGGCTCACCAAGGGCGACACCACGTACCGCGCGGGCTACCTGGTGGCCGCCTCGGACCTCGATGTGCTCACCCGCCTGATGCCTGAGAGGGTGCGCAAGGCGTCGGCGAAGCTGCTCCCGTCGGTCTGGGCCCAGAAGGCCCTGCTGACGCTGAACCTGGTGGTGCCCGAGAAGGCGCTGCCACGGGGGCTGGGCGCGCTGGCGCTGGTCGACGCTCCAACGATCGAGGGCGGAGCGTTGTTGCTGCAGGTCGGCCCTGCGACCCAGGCGGACCATCGGGTGCTGACCATCAGTTTGCCGGCCGCGGTGGGCCTGCGCGCAGGGGGCGAGCCGGCAATCCGGGCGCTCATCGCCCAGGTGCACGTGGCGCTCGCGCGGGTAATGCCGTTCACCCGGGCGCAGGTGACGCTGGAATCCACGCCGTGGATCGACGCCCCACAGATCGTCGCGGGACGTGCTGAAGTGGCCCCATTGTTCCGGCTCGGGCCGGACGCGTGGCTGGGGGTGGCGGGGTTGACGACGAGCTCTCCGTGGAAACGGATCATGATGGCGGGGCGACAGGTGTTGCCGGGGCTTGGCTTCGAGGGCGAAGTGCTGGCGGCCCAGCGCGCGGTGAAGGTGGTTGAGAGCAGTCTGAAGAAGAACGACCCGCTCAAGACGAGGAAGCCAGGATGAGCACGGTAAACGTGATGGCGCGGGAGATTGCCGCGAAGATCGTCTTTTACGGCCCCGGTCTCTCAGGGAAGACGACGACGCTCAAGCGCATCTACGAGACGGTGAAGCCTTCGTTGCGCGGCGATCTGATGACGCTGCCGACCGAGGCCGATCGCACCCTCTTCTTCGACTTTCTGCCCGTCAGGGTCGAGCGCGTGGGCGACTACGCCTTGCGGCTCGCGCTCTACACGGTGCCCGGCCAGGTCTTCTACAACGCCACCCGCAAGCTGGTGCTGCAGGGCTCGGACGGCGTGGTCTTCGTGGCCGACTCGAACCCCGGCGCGGAAGACGCGAACCGCGAGTCGATGTCGAATCTCGAGGAGAACCTCGCCGAGCAGGGCATCGCGCTCGACTCGTTCCCGCTGGTGATCCAGTTCAACAAGCGCGACCTGGGCAACGCGGTGCCGCTGGCCAAGATGCGCGCGGCCCTCAACCGCCGCGGCGTGCCCGACTTCGAGACGGTCGCGATGAGCGGCGACGGCGTGCTCGACGCGATGAAGGCCATGATTCGGCTGGTGATCAAAGACCTGCGCGCGCGGAAGATCGTGCCGCCGGTCAAGCCGAGGCCTTCAGCGCCCTCCCCCGGGCTGTCGAAAGACTCCGGGGCCTCACTCGAATCGCAGCTGCAGGAACACGTGATGATGCAGCCCGCGCCCGAGCCGGCTCCCGCGCCGTTCGTGAAGCCGGCGCTGGGTTCGGTGGCAGCGCTCGCTCCGGCGGCGTTGATCGACAACGCGCGGGTCGCTGAGCTGGCGTTCGCGGGGGGTGACTTCGAGGGCTGCGTTCGCACCTGCCTCGAGACCCTGCAGCGCGGGCTCGCGTTCGCGGGGGAGTCGTCGATCGCGCACCAATCGTTCCTGCTCGGGCTCAACGGCCGTGACGTGCTCGATGCGTACACCCGGTCACAGCGCGGCACCTGCAACATCGATGACGCGTCGTTCGCGTTGTTCGTGCTGGCGCAGCTGTTCGTGCGGCTGACCCAGGCCGGCTTGCCGTCACCGGAGCATTGAGGCTCAGTCTCGACGGGGATCGATCAACGCGCCCATGCGAATGAGGCGCATCACCGCGCGAATCGTCTCGAGCTCGCGCTGAGTACTCGCGAGCACCACGCCCGACAGATCCCACCCCGCCTGGAACCAGCGCACCAGGCTGCGTTCTTCAGGGCGCAGCGAGCTCAAGATGGTCGAGTTGTCGGTGACCTCGAAGCGGGAGAGGGGCGGCATTTCCCGGTACATTGCGGCCACGTGTTCCCGTTCGACCATGCGCGCGAACTCGCGAACGCGGCGATCACCCGGGTCGCTCTGCAGCAACGACGCGAAGATCAGCGCGGCGGCGTCGAACTGCCGTTCGCGCACCAGCACCGCGCCCTTCTCGAGCATGTCGGCGATCGGGTCGGATTGGATCGGCGCTGCGCCCATCACCACCGCCCTTCCCGTTCGCAACATGTCGAACACCGCGCGCGCCACCACCGATCGCGCCAGGCCCAACGACAACCGGATGCGGCTCAAGGTGACGTCGTCGCCGGCGTTCACGATGCCCAGGATGGCGCGGTGCAAGGCGTGCGACGGCTTCGCCCCCGCAGTACCCCGCAGCACCAGCTGCTCGTGGGGCAGCGCGCGCTCGACGTCCATCAGCTCGTCCATGCGGCGCAGCGTCTCGAACAACACGTGGCGCAGCGGCAGCTCGAGCGCGATCCACTCGTCTTCACCGCGATCTGAATCTTCCGACCAGTGAAAGCGCCCTTGCGCCGGCGTGAGGTCGACCAGGCTGCCGACCAGCTCTTCCTCGGCGATCTGTCGAATGGCCGCGTCGATGGGGGCCCCGAGTGACTCCGCGCGTTTCAGGCCCGCGAGCACCCGGTCACCTCGCGCTTCGCCCGTCTGCTCCACCACGCGCGAGAGCCGCTCCCACAGGCCCGGGGCAGAGGACGCGATGATCTGGCCGTTGAGGAGGAACACCTTGCGCTGCTCGGATTCCCACGAGAGCGAGAGCGCCCCGCTCTTTCTCGAGGCGTCCAGCCATTGCAGGAGATCCGGCAAGGGGTAGCTCGAGAGATCTCCGTGGAAGGCCATGCGCGAGGCGAGGTTACAGGACGCCCGGCGCGGCGCCAGCGGCGTTACAGTACGCGGTGTGCGGGTCGCGATTCTCTTCACGGACGGAGTCGGGGTGGGCCCCCGCGACCCCGCGAGCAATCCGCTGACGCGAAGATCGTGGCTGCTCTCTCAGTTCCCCGATGGGGGCACCGCGCTGCCTCGCGGGGGCACCCGGCACGACGTCGACACCACCTTCGGCGTCGAAGGTCGCCCTCAGTCGGCGAGCAATCAGACCGCCATCTTCACCGGCCGGCCCGCGCCGGTCATTCTGGGCCGCCACGTGCTGGGGTACCCGAACGCCGAGTTGAGAGCACTGCTCGCCACCCATTCGATCGTCCGCCAGGCGATCGAGTCGGGGCGCACCGCCACCTTCGCCAATGCCTACCCCGCGGCGTATCTCGACGCGCTCCAGCTCAAGCGCAGGCCCTCGGAAGGCGCCGACGTGCAGATCCCCGCGCGGTTCCTGCGGCGGATCAAGGCCTCAGCGAGCACCCTGGCGATGGCGGCTGGCGGCGTGGCGCTCCGCACCCTCGATGACGCACGCCAGGGTGAAGGGCTCACCCACGACGTCGACGGCTCGACCGCCGCCAAACGAAAGCTGGTGGTGCCCTCGCGCGGTCCCGCGGAAGCGGCGGCCATCTTCTGGAAGCTCTCGGCCGATTTGACGCTGTTCGAGCACTACCTCGCGGACGAAGCGGGCCACGCGCAGGACCTCGAAGCCGCAGAGAGGGCGATGGAGACCTTCGATGGCTTCGCCCGCGCGGTGCTCGAGCAGCGGCCCGCTGGCGCTCACGTGCTCATCTGCAGCGATCACGGCAACGTCGAAGATCTCTCGATTCGGGGGCACACCCGAAATCCGGTTGCGGTGTTGTCCTTCGGAGAGGGCAAGCTGCCGCCCATGCGAACGGTGGCTGACGTCGGCAACGCGGCACTCGCGCTCCTGGGAGTCGCGTGATGCTTCGCCGCGCGTGGGTACTGCTGGTGCTGGCCGGGTGCACGGGGCCTCTGACTTCCCTGCGCGTCGAGACGCCGCTGACCATCTCGGGCCAACGTTTCATGCTCAGGAGCGACGAGCGGTCGTCGGCCGATCGAGAGGCGATCGAAAGTGCGCTCCAGAAGGCGACGCCGGGGCTCGCACGCTGGGGTGGGCTCGAGGTACCCGTCACCGTCTACCTGCTGGCGAGTCATGACGATCTCGAGACCGCGGTGCATCGCCGCGGCTTCGGCTGGCTGCGCGCCTGGGCGCGTTACGACGACGTGATCTTCCAGGCCCCTTCGACGTGGACCACCTCGCAGCAGGTGGTCGAACAATTGGTGCTCCACGAGCTCACCCACTGCCTGCTCTTTCAGCGCTCAGGCACCCGCGAGACCTGGCTCGA
>JAYVNA010000493.1:0-4316 GCA_043758715.1 Archangium sp. | reverse complement strand
AGTTCATCCCCGCGCTCGAAGCGCAGCTCTGAGCCACGCCACCCACGACACCCGTGGCTGGCTTTGTTACGCCGCGCCCCTCGAAAGGAGCACCACCTTGAAGACGCTCACCACAGGATTGCTGCTGACGGCCTCGCTCGCGTTCGCGCAGCAGGGGCCGAGCGTCGACGTCGAGCAGATGTGGCTCGACCCGGCCGCCCGCGGCTCGCTCTTCGTGGGCAACGGGCGCACCCTCGAGGCAGGCCAGTTCCGCGCGGGCGTGGTGGGCTTCGTGACGCACGGCAACTTGCGCACCACGCAGTCCGGCTCGTTCACGGACCTGCTGCAGGACCGCTTCGGCTTCCAGGTCTTCGGAGCGCTCGGCCTGTTCAAGTGGCTCGAGCTGGGGGCCAGCATTCCCGTCTACGTCTTCCAGCAGGGCACCACCGGGCTGCACCTCGCTTCGGGCGGCCTGGGAAACCCGATGCTGCAGGCGAAGGTGAACATTCTCGACGAGCGCAAGCCGATCTCGTTCTCCGTGGTGGTGAGCGTGGGAATTCCGGTCGGCACCCAGGCCGCCCAGGGCTCGAGCGGGCTGACCGACGTGGTGCCGCGCCTGCAGTTCGGCCGCGTCTACGATCGTTTTCAGTTCGGCATCGAGCTGGGCTACCTGCACCGCGCCACCGTCGACTTCAGGAAGGTCACCGGCAGCAACTTCGACAAGGTGGGCAGCCAGACCTTCCTCGCGGTGATGGTCTCGACCGTCAACCCGCAGGGCCCCCGCGGTGAGTTCACCTTTCGCGGCTTCGTCCCGATGGCGGGCGGCAACCCGGGGCTCGAGGGCCAGGTGGGTTTTCGCTGGGCGGTGGGCCCGGTGGAGCTGATCGCTTCGGCGGGCCCGGGTTTCGGCGGCAACACCACCACGCCTGCGCTGCGCGCCTATTTCGGGGTGGGCTTCGCGAACATGCCGCTCACGCAGCCGACCTGCGCCGAGGGCCGCGACTATTCACTGCAAGAGTGCCCGGAGCTCGATCGCGACGGCGACGGGGTGATCAACGGCGTCGACGCCGCTCCGCTGGTGGCCGAAGACAAAGATGGTTTCCAGGACGACGACGGCGCACCTGAGCCCGACAACGATGCCGATGGCGTGCTCGACGGTGAGGACGAGTGTCCTGACGTGGCGGGCCTGGCGGCCAACAAGGGCTGCCCTGACCACGACACCGACGGTGATGGCGTGGTCGATCGGCTCGACCGGTGCCCTTCGCAGAAAGAAGACGTCGACGACTTCGAAGACGGCGACGGTTGCCCCGAGGCCGACAACGACGCCGATGGGTTCGCCGATGCGCTCGATGCCTGCCCGTCGATCGCCGGCATCGCCCAGGAGAAGGGGTGCCCCGCAAAGGATACCGACGGCGACAGCGTGTTCGATCACGAAGACAACTGCCCCTCGGAGAAGGGCGTGGCTGAGAACGCCGGCTGCCCCGCGGCGCAGAAGCAGCTGGTGGTGATCACCCCGCAGGCGCTGAAGACTCTCGACAAGGTCTACTTCGACACGGGCAAGGCGAGCATTCAGAAGCGCAGCAACCCACTGCTCGACAACATCGCCCAGGTGCTCACCGTGCACCCCGAGTTAGGCCTCATTCAGATCGAAGGCCACAGCGATGCCGTGGGCGCCCCCGAGCAGAACAAAAAACTCAGCCAGGAACGCGCCGAGTCGGTGCGCGGCTACCTGATCAAGAAGGGCGTGGGCGAGGCCCGGGTGCGCGCGGTCGGCTTCGGGCAGGAAAAGCCGGCGCAGAGCAACGACACCCCCGCGGGCCGGGAGGCCAATCGCCGGGTGGAATTCAACATCGTCTCGAAGTGACGGGTTACTTGAGGTCGTCGAGCAGGGAGCTGACCCGGGTGAGCAGCGGCTTGACCAGCTCAGGCTTGCCGCTCTCGAGCCCCGCCTTCACTTCTCTCATCAACGCCAGCGCGCGCTGGTAGCGAAAGTGGAGCGCGTCGTAGCGGCTCTGCAGCACCGGCTCTTCCGCCACCACCGCTTCGGCCGCGGCCTTGAGCGCGTTCATCTCGGCCACGCGCGAAGACAACGAGGCGAGGCGGCGCTGGCGATCGACCGCGGCCTTCACCTTTTCCTGAATGATGCTGACGTGAGGGAAGGGCTTTTCGAGGTAGTCGACCGCGCCCAGCTTGAGCGCCTCGAGGATCGAGTCGGCGTTCGGGTACGCCGTCATCACGAGGCAGGTGCAGTCGGGTTGCCGCTGGCGAATCAGCCTGATCAAATCGAGCCCCGAGCCGTCGGGCAGGTTCTTGTCGATGAGCGCGCAGCTGAACTTCTGGCCGTGCACCATCGCGGTGCCCTCGACGAGCCGGGCGGCCGTGAACACGGCGAAGCCCGCCTTCTTCAAGGTCACCTTCAGCACGTCGAGTACGATCGCCTCGTCGTCAACTACCAGTACTGAGTCGGGGTCCACGGCCGGACAGTGTGCAGCGCTCGCGCAGACCGGTCCAGCGTTCGCGTCGTCATCGTCGCTGACGGAGGTTATGGTGCGGCCCATGAGCGATCGATTTCCAGTGTGGGTGTCTGTGACGAGAGACGACGGGCGCGTAGAGCAGGTGCGCGTCGGCTCGGCGGTGAAGACCGGTGAAGGATTCACCGTGGCCTTCGACGCGATGGTGATCGGCCCGACGCCGATGAGCGCAGCGCCCAGAGCCGCCGCGCCGAGAGCGGCAGCGCCCGCGGCGAGCCGGCCCGCGGCAGCGCCCGCAGGTGGAGGCGATGGTCTGCTGTTGCCCAACTACGGCCGCAGCAAGGGCCAGCCGGTGGCAGGGGCCTCCCTGCAGGATCTCGAGTTCTACGCGAACGGCTCCCGCCGCTCGCTGGCCGACCCCTCGAAGTCGCGCTGGCACGACAAGGAGCGCCAGTTGCTCGCCGCCATCGAAGCGGAGATCGCCCGTCAGCGCGGTGAAGACCCGCCGCCGCCTTCGGGTGACGACGACGGTCCGCCGCCTCCGGGCGACGAAGACGCGCCCTTCTGAAGGTGGGGGATCACCGGCGCTTCTTTCCACACCGCCGGCTCGTGCATCGCGGGCCGGCCGCAGAGAATTTCGTGCGGCTGAAAGAAGCCTTTGTACGTGAGGCTGGCGCAGTCCTGCACGCGGTACCCCAGGTACATGTGCTGGCAGCCAAGTTCCCGTGCCAGCTCTACGCAGCGCAGCACGTTGCCGATGCCCGGTGAGAGCCGCGCGATGTCCGGGTGGTAGAAGAAGTACGCCGCGCTGAAGCAGTTGGGCGTGACGTCGACCAACCCCAGCGCCACCAGCCGTTGCCCGTCGTACCAGGCCATCTCGCGGCCGGTCGAAGAGGGGAAGGCGAACTGGGTGGCGTACTCGTCTTCGGTCAGCTGCGTGGGTTCCCACCCGCGCGCGTCTTCACGGGTGCCATGCCAGTTCTGGTGCAGGGTGAGCCGGTCGGCGTCGATGCGCGGCCGCCCCACCTCGACCCGAAAACGATTGCTGCGCTTGTGCGCGCGCCGTTGAGAGGCGGTGGGCTCGAAGCGGTGCACGTCGAGGCGAATCGAATGGCACTCGCCACAGGGCATGCACGCCGGGCGGAAGTACGCAGGCCCGAAGCGCCGCCACCCGCGAATCATCAAGTCCTCGAGCTCGACCGGCGTGACGTCGACCATCAGACGGTACTCGAGCGACGCCTTGACGGACTGCAGGTAGCTGCAGGCGCGGGGTTCTTCGATGAAATGGCGAACGAGCCGGGCCACATTGGCATGTTGTCATCGGCCCCCGCCCGCTTCCACCGCCGTCGGAGGGGGTGACGTAAAATGGAATCGAAGGGGCGCTCGTGAGTACAACCAATCACCATGAACGACTCCCAGTGGGACGCGAAGCTGAAGTCCTTCCTCAAGAAGACCGGTGACGACTTCAAGAAGTTCGGCGCCGACGTGAAGGAAGAGGCGCAGAAGCTGCTCACCGAGGTGCAGGACCCCAAGCGGCAGGAAAAGCTGCGCGACGGCCTCAAAGACGTGGGGGTCTGGGCCCGGAAGACCGCCGAGGAAGTCGCCACCCTGGTCGAGACGGGGGTGAAGAAGGCCGAAGGGGCGATCGGCAAGGCCACCGACTTCGTAGTCAAGCCGGTGGACGCAGCCCCCCCCGCAGCCCGCAAAGAGGCCAGCCGGCCGCCCGCGGCGACGCCGCCTTCTCCTCCACCCCAAATGGATGAGCCCGCTTCCCCCAAACCTGGCCCGGCCCGGAAGACGGTGGGGAAGAGCGGGGTGAAGAAGAAGCCGGCCGCCGCCAAGAAGGCCGCCGCTCCGAAGAAGACC
>JAYVNA010000492.1:0-4317 GCA_043758715.1 Archangium sp. | reverse complement strand
GGTACGATCTCATCGGCAACGACGACAGCCTGCACCAGGGCCGCATCGCAATCGGTACGGGCTTCGTGCTCCCGCTGGGGTGGCTCGACCTCGAGGCCGCCTTCGCCACCGGCGGGGTCAACAACACCACGCACGGATCGGTCCCCGTGCAGTTCGTGCTCAAGGGGCTGCAGCTGGGCGTCAGCTGGCGAGTGCCGGTGTCGACCTGGTTTCACCCCTATGCCCAACTCGCGGGCGGCTACGACTGGGCGACGCTGACGCTGGTGAACGACACGCGCCTCACGCAGACCGTCGGCAACGTGTCGGGCACCGGGCTCCTCGGTGTTCAGTTCGCGGTGAAGATGGGCGGCGCGAAAGATCTCCGGGCGCCGTGGCTCATCTTCGATCTCGGCGCGGGCATGGTGATCCGCTCCGTCACCCGCTTCGACGCGATGGCGCCCGCGCCGCCGCAGACGCGACCTGAAGATCCGATCGCGGTGGGCAGCGTCAACCTGGGCAGCGTCAACCTGGGCAGCGTGCCGCTCTCTGGATTCACTGGGCGATTGCTGGTCGGCGTGCGGTACTGAGGAGCAACGTGATCCTGCGCGCTTCGATGTTGGCGTTGTTGCTGCTCGCGGGCTGCGGGCGAACTGACCTCATCGAAGGCGTGAGTGGGGACGGCGGGACCGACGCGGTGCAGAGTGGATGCACGGCGGTCACGACTGCCGAAGCCGACGCTGAGTGGATGCGTCGATGGAACGTCGCCGTCGATGCGGGCACCCAAACCCTCGACTTCCACTGGCGCGTGCTCACCGACTTTCCCCACCCCACGTACCGCATGGGGAACATGGTGGCCTACGACGAGTTCGCAGACGTGCTGGTGCGCTTCTGGGGTGACGACAGCACGGTGAAGTTTGCCGGCTGCCACGACCTGTTCAATCGCGAATACAAGTCAGGCCCGCCGGTCCAGGTTCAGAAGACGGTGCGACTGCGCCCGCTCACGCTGGAGATGTCGAGTTCCAGCTTGATCGATGCCCCCCGGCGAGCCGCGTTGGTGCGCGCCTGCATGATCATCGGCTGCTGAGGGCGGCGGCGATTTCGCCCGGCGCTTCGACCTGCGGAAAGTGGCCGACGTCTTCCAACCTGGGGACCGCGTACATTCGCGGGCATGAGCGACGCGAGCCGATCCACGAACCTGGTGCAGTTTCTCCAGCGCACGGTCGAGCGCTTTCCCGACCGCAGTTTCCTGGGCACGCGCACCCTGCCCGGCCCGTACTACCAGTGGATCACCTACCGCGCGTTTGGCGACCGGGTCGACGCGGCCCGAGGTGGACTGTCGCAGCTCAACATCGCCCGCGGCGGCATGGTGGGCATCATCAGCAACAACCGCCTCGAGTGGGCCGTGGCGCACTTCGCCGCGCTGGGCCTGGGGGCCTGCTGGGTGCCCATGTACGAGGTGGAGCTGGCCGCCACCTGGGAGCTCATTCTCGCGGACAGCGAAGTCGAGGTGCTCTTCGTCTCCACCGAAGCGGTGCACGAGAAGGTGAAGCTGTTCGCGCCTCGGCTGCCGAAGCTGCGGAAGATCATCGTGCTCGAAGGAGACCACGCCGACACGCTCCCGGGCCTCGAGGCGATCGGGCGCTCCCACCCCGCACCCGCGGTGCAGCCGGCGCCAGACGATCTCGCGCTGCTCATCTACACTTCAGGAACGACCGGCGATGCCAAGGGTGTCGAGCTGACCCATCGCAACCTGGTCTCGAACCACTACGGCCGCCGCACGATGTTCCCTGGCTTCTCGGAGAACTCGCGCACGCTCTCGCTGCTCCCCTGGGCGCACGCGTATGGAATGGGTGAGCTGCACACCTGGGTGGAGATCGGCGGCTCGATCGGCCTGATGGGCAGCCTCGACACGTTGCTGGGCGACTTCCAGCTGGTGAAGCCCACCTTCATGTTGGCCGTGCCGCGCGTGTTCAACCGCGTCTACAACGCCCTGTGGGCGAAGATGAACGAGGACGGAGGCCTCAAGCGCGCCCTCTTCGTGGCCTCGCTCAACGCAGCCCGCCGTGCGCGGGAGCTCGCGCACGAGGGCAAGCGCTCCAGACGCAACGCGCTCAAGCTGTGGATCGGGAACGCGCTGGTGTTCTCGAAGATTCGCGAACGCTTCGGAGGCCGCCTCGAGGGCGTGATGACGGGCAGCGCCGCCATGAGCCCCGAGCTGTCGCAGTTTTTTCACGACGTGGGCATTCCGCTCTACGACGTCTACGGCATGACCGAGACCTCTCCTGGGATCACGCTCAATTGCCCCGCCGCGCATCGCTCCGGCAGCGTGGGTAAGCCGATGGAAGGCGTGCGGGTCGTGATCGATCGCAGCGTGGTGGAGCCCGAGGCCACCGACGGAGAAATCGTCGCCTCCGGCCCCAACGTGATGCGCGGCTATCACCACAAGCCCGAGGCGACGGCCGCGATCATGACGCCGGACGGCGGGTTGCGCACCGGCGACCGCGGCCGCTTCGACGCCGACGGGTTCCTGTTCATCACCGGGCGCATCAAGGACCAGTTCAAGCTCGAGAACGGCAAGTACGTCTTCCCCGGCTCGCTGGAAGAGGCGCTGGAGCTGCACCCGCTGGTGCAGACCTCGATGGTGTACGGCGATGGGAAGCCGTTCTGCGTGGCGCTGGTGGTGCTCGATCCGTCGGCTGCGAAGGAAGGGCCGGGCCTCAAGGCACGGTTGCCGGCGGAGCTCATCGCTTCGCTCCAGGGCCGCTTCGGCTCGTATGAGATTCCGAAGAAGTTTCTCTTCGTCGACGAGCCGTTTACCGTTGCGAACGAGCTGCTGACCCAGACCATGAAGCTCAAGCGCCGGAAGATCGCTGAGATGTATGGGTCGAAGCTCGCGGCGTTGTATTCGCGTTGAAGGTTGGCCCCTCACCCCGACCCTGCACCGCTCTCAGCGGGTCAGCGACGCTTCAAGCCCGCGGTGATGCGAGTGCGGTCGCGACGATCGTCGTCATGAAAATCCCCCCGCGGGCGTCGCGCTGGATCGTGCGAGGGGCCGGGGGCAACTCAACCTCCGGTGAGAGCGGCGCCGATTGTGAGGACCTTCGTTCAGCGGCCCAGCGTGCGTCGAACCTTGGAGGCCGCGCGGTACACGAACGACTTGCCGTGATCGCGCCAGCTGCTGCGACCCACGCCCTGGGGCGAGAGGCCCAGCTCGCGCAGGCCGTGATTGAGGATCATCGCCCTCGAAAAGGCCTTCGTCTGTTTCGTGTTGAAGATGATCGACAGCGAGATCGACACGTCATCGGCGCCATTCTTCACGTGTTGGCCCGCCATGAAGGGAATGTGAACCGCCTGGCCCGGCGCGAAGTCGAACGTGGTGCCCAGCGTCTCAGCCTCGGGGCGGTACAACGGGCGCTCGCCGGTCTGGGCCATGAACGCCTCGAGCTCGCGCGCCGGGGCCACCCGCTCGTCGAACATCGGGAACACGGTGACCTGCTTGCGCCCGCTGAACTGCATCAGGAACGTCGAGTAGCGATCGACGTGGAACGGGGTGACTGAGTTCGGCGAGGCGATGAACAGATACAGCATCGGGTCGACCGGCCTCGCCCCCACCCCCCGGCGCTTCATCAACACGCCCACGTCCTCGACGAGCTGACGATGGAGCTCGTTGAACGAAGGGTCGACCTCGGGGCTGCGCACCATGATGTACGAGTCGGAAGTGCGAATGCGCTCGATGGTCTCCCCCAGGCTCAGCCCGTTCTTCTTCTCCAGGTGCGCGCGATCGAAGTCGTCAGCCTTGTCGAGCTTGCCGCTCGAATAGAAGACCTGCTCCGCGGGCAACGAGGGGAGCACGCGGCTGAGGTTGTCGATCGTCAGCGCGGGGTGACCCAGGAGCTTGTGCCCGAAGGTGAACGCGCGCTGGTCGATGCCGTCGAAGTTCGGGCTCTCGGTGAAGGAGGTCAGCATGGGCTCAAACTCTATTCGTCACGGTTCGGGTGTCTCGTTGGTTGACTGATGGGAGTGAGGCTGGGCTTCAAGGTAGGGTCAGTGCATGGAATGGAAATACAGCGCGATGGGCGTTCGCTCGCTCGCGGTAGGCGTCGCCAGCCTCCCGTGTGGAAAGCAGGCCCTCGAGGCGATGAAGCCCGAGACCCGCGCGGCCCTCACCACCCCTTCTTCCGCGAACTGGCACGACGGCTCGGTGGTGATCGACGCCGCGGAGGCCGTGCACACCCTGGCTGGAGACGCCGGCGTCGAGTCGATGAACTACCAGGCGGTGAAGCAGTCGCTGGGTCCGATCATGGCGCCCTTCATCAAGGTGACCCTGGCGCTCTTCGG
>JAYVNA010000491.1:0-13051 GCA_043758715.1 Archangium sp. | reverse complement strand
TACAAGCAGGTGAAGATGCTCAGCTGCGTGGCCGCGGCCGCAAGCTCGGCGCGTTCGGTGACGCCGTGGCTCGGGGCGGGGCTCGCGTTTCTGGCGATGCTGGCCGCGTTCGGCTTCAAGCCTCGGAGGCCCGCGTTGTCGTGAGTCACTCCGACTCCGCGCACAGTCCGTGGTGGATCGACTCGGTGCGGGGCTCGGTCTATCGCGCGCTCAAGCCCTGGCTGTCGTCGCTCTACGCAGATCGTGAACGAAGAGTGGTGTGGCTGGGCCTCTTCTCGGTCAGCGTGGCCTTCGCGCTGACCCTGGGAGCGCCGCTGTGGCTGCTCGCGCTGGGCCCGGTGATGTTGGGCGTGCCGCACCTGGTCGCCGACGCGCGGTATCTCATCGTGCTGCCGAAGCTGCATGAACGCGGGGCCCTGGCGTACCTCGCGCTGCTGCCGCTCATCGCCACCGGCTTCGGTGCGCCCGCCGCCATCAGCCTGCTCTCGATGGTGCCAGCGGTGTTGATGGCGCGCGCGAGCGCTGCTCGAAAGGGGGCCGGTCTCGCGGCGTGGGCGGTGCTCACGGCCATCGCGATCGCCTGGGAGACGCCGTTTCTCTTCGCCTTCCTGCACGTGCACAACCTGGTGGCGGTCGGCCTGTGGTGGGGACTGCGGCCGCGCACGAAGCAGGCGTTGTGGGTGCCTGCCGCGGTCCTCGCGGGCACGGTCTTCCTCCTCGCAGGCGGGGCTGAGCCCATCGTGAGCGCGCTCGGTGGGTGGCAGGCGCCGGGCAGCGGCACCAGCTTCACCGAGTTCGTCGAGAGCTCCGCCCCCGGGCTCGATTCACCCTTGGCCCTGCGGCTGGTGCTCTCGTTCGCGTTCCTGCAGTCGGTGCACTACGCGATGTGGCTGCGGCTGGTGCCGGAAGACGGGCGCACGCGGCCGGCACCGCGACCCTTCCGTGCGACCTGGAACGCGCTGGTGGCCGACTTCGGACTGCCGGTGCTGGTGGTGTGCATCGGCTTGAGCGTGTTCATCGCGCTGTGGGGCCTCAAGGATCTCGCGTCGGCCCGCTCCGGGTACCTGCGGCTCGCCGCGTTTCATGGCTATCTCGAGCTCGCGGTCGCTGCGCTGTTCCTGGTGGAGAGGAAGCGGCCGGCGTGCTGAGCGCGTTGTGGGGCTGGGCGGTGGCGTTCTTCTTCACGCAGCTGTTCGAGATGCCGATCTACTGGCGAGCCTCGAAGAGCCTGCGAGTCGGGTTCTTCGCCAGCGCCATCACGCACCCGGTGGTCTGGTTCGTCTTTCCCGTGCTGATGGATCACGGCGTCGCGTACGCGCCGATGGTGGTGCTCGCGGAGCTGTTCGCGTGGGTGGTCGAGGCCCAGTGGCTGCGCTTCAACCAGGTACCCCGGGCGTACGCGTGGAGCCTCGCCGCCAATGGCTTCAGTTTGAGTTGCGGGCTCGTGATGCGGAGCCTCTTCGGCTTTCCCTGAAGGGAGCGCCTGCATTCGTCACGGCACCATCAGGCGCCAGAGCTCTTCGCGCATGGCCGCCGAGGTGGGCGCGCCGCCGTGCCCCACCCAGGCGAACTCGCCGATCAGCACGAGGTAGAGCAGCCGCGCGCGGGCGACCGCCACGGTTCGCGGCAGTCCGTGCTCCATCAGCAGCCCGCGCACGTACGCCTGCCGGCGCTCGTCCACCCGGGCCAACACCCGCTGCACCGTCTTGTCGCTGGCACCCCAGGCGCGCACGGCCTGCTCCATCGCGGGGGCCGAGGGGTGCGCCATGGTGCGTTCGATCAAACGCTTCACGCGCTGGGCCGCGCTCCCGCCCGCGCCTTCCGTCGCCACGATGATCTGCTCGGTCGCCAGGGCCTCCCACTGCGCTGCCATGGCGCGCTCGAGGGCGCGGCGGTCCTCGAAGTGCCAGTAGAAGCTGCCCTTGGTCACCCCCAGCGTGCGCGCCAGCCGCTCGACCCGCACGGCTGCGGCGCCCCTGGAGGCGAGCACCTCGAGGCCCAGGTTCACCCAGTCTTCAGCCGTTTTTACTTGCTTCATCAGCTCCACCATACACCACCGTATGGACAGCCGCGTCGCCCGGCGCTACAGATCCACCATACGCAACCGTATGGAGAACCACATGAACGCAGGAACGATGTTGGCGGTGAGCAGCCTGGTGTCCCTGGCGGTGGCTCACTCGGTGATGGGCGAGAAGAAGTTGATAGGTCCGCTCCTCGCTTCCCCGAAGTTTCCCAAGCTGCCGGTGCCCGCGGCCTTCGCGCAGCGAACGTTGCGGTTCGCGTGGCACCTGACCAGCCTCGCCTGGCTCGCGCTCGCGTGGGCCCTGATGATCGAGGGCGAGGTGCGCTGGCCGGTGGCAGTGCTCCTGGCGCTCTCCGGCGTGATCACCCATGTGGCCAGCCGCGGTCAGCACTTCGCCTGGGCGCTGTTCCTCGCAGGCGCGCTCGGAGCGGCCTCAAGTGCGCGGCCCTCGACGGAGGCCGGGGTCGCCCTCTTCGGCGTCCTGCTGCTGACCGTGCTCGGGTCGTTGCACTTCGCCTGGGCGCTCGGGTGGAAGGCGGGCCTGGGGGCCGCGGTACCCGAGGTCGACGGTCGACCTGCCTTTCGCCCACCGGCAGGGCTGACCATGTTGGTCGCGCTCGGCCTGTTCGTGCTGGCAGCGGTGCTCGCTTCGTTGGGTGGGTTCATCCCAGAGCTGCCCTTCACCCGCTGGCTCGCCGGGGCGGCCGCCCTGGTCTTCGCCGCGCGCACCATCGGCGACCTGCGCCTGGTGGGCTTGTTCAAGCGCCCGGTTCCCAGCGCCTTTGGCAAGTGGGACAGCCTGCTCTTCACGCCCCTCAGCTTCCTGCTCTGCGCAACGTTTCTGTGGGCTTGGTGAAGCTGCTGGCCTCTGGGCCCCATCTGGCCCATTGAGGGCTGATGACCATGCTTTCCGTGGCGCTGGCGGTGGTCGCCGGTGCCGTCATCCTGGTGCTGGTCGTGCTTTCGACGCGCAAGCTGCCCACCATGACGGTCTCGGCGAAGCCGCATCAGGAGACGCACAACCGGCAGCGCGTGATCGCTTCCCTCGCGCGCATCGTGCCTTCTTCGCAGCGCGTGCGGTTCGACCCCGCTGCCTTCGCCGACCTGCCCAGCTTCCTCCAGGCGGTGCTCGAACTCGCAGCGCCCGACACCGCGCCGCTGACCGCCGCGCACGTGACGGAGGGACAGCAGCAAACGCACAGCGTCAGCTTCGAGAAGCACACCTTCAAGGTCACCGTGCCGGCGAACGTCGAGCTGTCCTCCGTCGAGCCGCTGCTGGGCATCGTGAACGGCGCTCTCAACGCCGCGCGTTCCCCCCGCCGGGTGGCGATGCTGTTCGATCAGCAGCACCACTGGTTCGCCGTGCTCGAGCCGGGGCATGCCGCGCGGCTGGCACGCGTTGGCGTGGCAGTCGAGCCGGTCACTTCTCAGCGATAGACAAGCCGGTTCGGCCGGTGAGTTACTCGAGCAGTTGGTAGTACCGCAGCGGCTGCGCGACGTTCTTCACCGGCGTCTCGACCAGCGGCCCGAACTTGAGCGCCGTCAACGCGGCGTCGCTCGACTTCAAGATCGCCTTCATCGCCGAGTCCATCACCAGCGTCTCGCGGAACGTGCCCAGCGACTGCAATCGCGCCGTCTGGTTCATGCCGGTCGAGAACGAGGTGTAGTTGCGGTTGGGGCCGAACAAGCCGCAGAAGCTGGGCGTCAGGTTCACCCCGATCGCCACCCCCAGGCCCGGCATCTGGAGGATCTCCGGGAGACGCGAGATCTCCGGGTGAGCGCTCATGGTGTCCTTGGTGAAGCGCTGAATCTCGATCGCCGCCTTGAGGGTGGCGCTCGCCCGGGCGGTCGCGTCGTCCTTGAAGAACGGGGGCCCGAACAAGCCGATCACGCAGTCACCGACCATCTTGTCGAACACGCCGCCGTGCCGATGAAGAATGCTCACCGCTTCTTCCGACCAGTCATCGACGAACTTGCCGATGCGCTCGGGCCGCTCGAGCACTTGCTCGCAAATGCGGGTGAAGCCGTTGATGTCCGCGAAGATGATGCCGACCTCTTCCGCGCGCGGCGCGAGGTAGTTGCGCTCGTAGTCGGGGTCACGCAGCAGCTCGTCGATCGCCCGTGACGAGAAGAACTGCGAGAGGTGAATGCGCTCGCGGTTGTAGTCGATGAGCCGCTGGCTGAGGGTCGAGCCCAGCAGGCGCAGCAGCTCCATGGTGTACGACGAGAAGCCGTCGCCGTTGCTCCAGACCATGATCTTGCCCAGCGCGTGCGACTCGGCGACGCCGCTGATGAGCACCGTCTCGACGGCTTTGCGATTGCCGAGCACCGACTGCAGGGTGCGATCGTGCGGCATGATCAGGTTCTGCCCGTGCGCGTGAATGGCTGCGTCCAGCTCGGGATCCTTGCGGCCGTTCGAGGAGAACTCGAGCTGGCCGTACTTGTACGAGCGGTAGTGCAGCGCGCCTGACTCGACCGCGTCGCGGTACATCAAGAGGAAGCCGGGCACCTTCACCCGCTCGCACAGCGCTCTGACGGCGCCGTCCATGCCGGTCTCGAACACCCGGTTCGAGAGCGACTGGTTGATGGTGACGAGCACCTGCTGCTTCTCGGACGCGGTCTGCACCGCGGCGAGCACGGTATCGAGCTGCTCAGCCACCACGTCGAGCAGCCGGCCCAGTTTCGCGGCCTCAGGCGTGCGATCGCCGGCGAACAACACGCCGATCGAGCCGACCTGGTGACCGACGAGATCGAGCCCCTGGCTGCAGAGCGTGTCGCCCGATTCCAGCTTGCGCACGCCCCAGCGGGCGGCCTCGAGGAACGTACCGGGGAACACTCCGCCGAAGTCGCCGAAGTGGAAGGTGGCCTGGGCGAGCTCCTCGTCGAGCGTGCTCACCACGGCCCCCTTGGCCCCCATGGCGACCAGCATCGGCGGAAAGAGGCGCTTGAAGGTCTGGTTGAGGCTTTCCCTCGCCTTCAGCGATTCTTCCAGCAGGTCGTCTACTTCGCGGGAGACCTGCCGGAGCAACTTGAGCTCTTCGAAGGTGAGTTCGGCGTCCATGTGGGACAAGAAAGTAGCAGAGAACATGAGGTGGCCAACGATCAGGCTACAATGGGCTCCTATGCTCCTCGCGACCGCCGCTGCCTTCCTGCTCTCGACCTCGGCCGGGACCAAGCCGAACACCTACAATGAGCGCTGGCTCTGTGATCTCTGGGCAGGGGCGCAGTGCCACGCCACCAGCTGCCAGAAAGACGGCAAGGTGCGCTGCGAGGCGGTCTCCAAGCAGTGCGACGCCACCAACCCGAAGGCCAGCGTCGATCTCGTGCGCGCCGACAAGAAGGCCGCCTGCGCCCGGGCGCTCCTCAAGGAAGAGTGCGGCGGGAAGAAGCCGCCGGAGTGCGACGGGCTGCTCTGACGGGCGGGCGAGCACCTCTGACCCGAACCAAACCATCCTCGCTCTGGCGTGGGGGGGTGGAGCTGTGTAGGACTTGGCCGATGACCCGCCTGTTGCTGGCCCTGACCACCACGCTCTCCCTTTCTGCGGTTGCCCAGGGTGAAGCGACCCCTGCGCCCGCCGGACCCAAGCCGAAGCTGACGGTGATGCCCTTCGCGGCGCTGACGGGCGATGTGCCCCAACGCGCGGGCGCGAAGGCGGTGGGCATGCTGACGACCGAGTTCAAGAGCGCCGATTCGTTCTCCCTGGTCGACGCGAAGAAGGAAAAGTCGACCACCGCCGCCGAAGAGTCGATCGAAACGGCGCGCGCCGCGGTGAAGGAAGCCAGCGAGCTGCGCGGGAAGAAGAAGTTCCGCCTGGCCGAAGAGGCCCTGCAGCGCGCCATCACGGCCTACAAGAACGCGCCTGGGTCGTTGGCCGACCTGGCCGAAGTGGTCGACGCGTACGCGCTGCTCTCCGCGGTGCAGTTCAACACCGGCCGTGACGACGAAGGCGCGAAGAGCCTGAACCAGGCGCTGACCCTCGCCCCCGAGCGCGAGTTGCCGCTGGCGCAGACCTCGGCGCTGTTCGCCCGCGTGGTGACCGATGCGCGCAAGGGGATCAAAGACGGCGCGAAGGGCTCGGTGATGCTCGAGTCGGCCCCCTCGAACGCCCCGGTGCTGCTCGACGGGCTGGCGCTGGGCAGTACGCCGCTCGCGGTGAAGGACGTGCCCCCGGGCCTGCATTTCTGGAAGGCCACCCTGCCCTCGGGCGAGTCGCTGGGCGGCATCGTCGAGGTGGTGGCGGGCAAGCAGGCGAGCGCGAAGGCGGCGTCGGCGAGCAAGGATCCCGAGTCGCGGCTGCTCTCGTCGCTCGCCCAGAACAAGCTCGATGCAGACCTGGTCGCCGCGGCGCGGGAGCACGCGAAGTCGGCAGAGGCCGACCTGGTGGTGTTCGGCGCGCTCAGCAAGGAAGGAAAGGGCCTGGCGCTCGACACCTTCCTCTTCGCGGCCTCCACGGGTGACGTGCGGAGAATGGCGCGGGCGTCGTTCGACACCGAGTTGCTCTCGGCCGGCATGGAGTTCTTCAACCTGGCCGGTGAGCTGGCGAAGAAGGGCGACAAGGTCGGCGAGGCAGTGAAGGTGCCCTCGTCGGTCTCGATGACGTTGATCACCGGCGGCAGCGCCAAGCTGGCCGAAGCGAAGTACGGCGTGGTGCCGGGCAAAGAGCCGGGCCTCGATGACGCCGCGCCTGAGCCCACGAAAGACGACGGTCCCCGCAAGCCGCTGGAACAGAAGCGCCGCGGTCCGCTCAAGCGCCAGTAGGTCCATGCACCGAGGCCGTTTCGCACCCAGCCCCACCGGGCGCCTGCACCTGGGCAACGTGCGAAGCGCGCTGTTGGGCTGGCTGTGGGCGCGCGCTGAACACGGCGAGTTCCTGCTGCGCATCGAAGATCTCGATCCCGATCGCAGCAAGGCCGTCTTCACCGACGGCATCTTCGAAGATCTCGAGTGGCTGGGGCTCGACTGGGACGGGCCCGTCTGGAAGCAGTCGGAACGCACGGCGAGCTACGACCAAGCGTTGGACCGCCTCGAGAAGTCGGGCCGCGCGTATCGATGTTGGTGCAGCCGAGCCGAAGTGGCGCGCGCCGCCTCAGCTCCGCACGTGGGCGAAGAAGGGCCGGTCTACCCAGGCACCTGCAGCGCAGGCGCCCCGCCCAAACCCGGTCGACAGCCTTCGTGGCGCTTCAAGGTCGAGCCCGGCCTCGAGCATTTCGTCGACGCGATCCACGGCGAGTGCGAACAAGACGTCGCGCGCGAGGTCGGCGACTTCCTCATTCGCCGCGTCGACGGCGTGGCGAGCTACCAGCTCGCCGTGGTCGTCGACGACGCGCTCTGTGGAGTGAGCCACGTGCTGCGCGGTGAAGACCTGCTGTCCTCGACCGCCCGGCAACTGCAGCTGCAGCGGGCGCTCGGGTACCCGCCGCCCGGGTACGCGCACGTGCCGTTGTTGCTGCAGGCTGATGGGAAGCGGCTGGCCAAACGTGATGGCGCATCGACGGTTGCCGGGTTGCGCGCGCTCGGTTGGTCACCCGAGAAGGTGATCGGCCAGCTGGCACTCTGGAGCGGGTTGTCAGACGGTGCGCCGGTGAAAGCGCGCGAGTTGGTCGCGGGGTTTTCACTGAGCCGCGTGAAGCGGACTGCCACGGTGGTCGAGTGAGGCGGGAGTTCGTCATCGCGGCGGGGGTCTTGGTGCCGTTCGCGGTGCTGGTGGTGGCGGGGTTCTATTTCATGCCCGAACGACCGCCCTCATTCATCGCGGTCCAGAAGCAGTTGGCCCCTCACCCTGACCCTCCGGTTCCCGCTCGCCTGCCCGTGGTTGATGCAGGGGTTGTCGCCCCCTCGCTCCCGCTCGAGCTCGAAGCGCCCCTCACGGCGGTCCTCCCCGAGGTGCAGCGGTGCTTCGCCGATCAACACCTGGCGCGCGCCCGCGAAGTGAAGGTGCACTTCACCCCCACCCCAGATGGCGGGTTTTCAGAGGTCAAGATCGACGGCACCCAGGACCCGTACCTCTCGGCCTGCCTCGAGGACGTCTTCGCCGAGGTACGTTTCCACCCGGACGGACGCCAGACCTGGCAGCCCGCAACGCACACCTTCAGCTTCGGTGGCCCGCCGGACTGACGTACAGTCGCCGGCTCCGAATGCCTGCGGTCGTCGAGCCTCTGGGTCCTGCGCATGTCGCCGCGTTGCGGTCGATGTTGTCACGCGACACGACCCACAACATGTACCTGCTGGGACTGATGGAAGAGTTCGGGGTGGTGTCAGGCCCGATGCGCGCGCCCTTCACCTTCTACGGGCGCTTCTTCGACGACGAGCTGACCGCGGCGATGTTCGTCGGTGGCAACGGAGGGCTGGTGGTGCCTTCGGCTTCGAGCCCGCTGCACATCGCTGACATCGCCAAGAAGCTCACCGGGAAGATCGACGTGCGCTCGGCGATCGGTGAGCAGAGCGTGATCGACTCGATGATCAAATACTTCTCGCTGACGCCGAAGTTCATCAAGGCGCAGAAGCTCTTCTCGGTCTCGCCGAACGATCTCGGCCCGTTCACCAACCCGCTCCTTCGTGAAGCGAACGTCGCCGATCTCCCGCAGCTGCTGCCGATGGCCGCCGCTTGCGTGAAGGAGATGGTCAAGCGCGATCCCCTCGAAGAAGACGCGGTCGGCTTCGAGCTGCGCGTGCGGCAACGGGTGCAATCGCACCGCACCTACGTGCTCGAAGAGAAGGGCAAGCTGGTGTTCAAGCTCGACGTCGGCAGCCGCTCGCAGTTCGGCGCCGAGCTCGAGGGCCTGTACACCATGCCCGACGAGCGGCATCACGGGCACGCGACCTTGTGCCTGGGGCAGATCTCGCGCTTCCTGATGTCGTCACTGCCGCGCCTGACCGTGCGCATCGACGACGAGGCGACGCACTTCGCCGGCATCGCGCGCAAGGTGGGTTACCTGCAGGGCCGCGCGCAGAAGCTCCTCTGGGTTTAGAGTTCACCGATGGCCTCGCTCAAGGTGAAGAAGCCCGCCGTCTCGAAAGCACGCAAGCCGGCGAAGAAGGCCCCGCCCGCCGCCGCTGAAACTCAGAACGCGTCGAAGCTCATCGACCAACGCATCAGCGAGCTGACCGGCTGGCGCGGCGAGACCCTGGCCCGCATGCGCGAACTCATTCTCGAAGCCGACCCCGAGATGATCGAAGAGTGGAAGTGGGGCATTCCCGTCTGGTCGCACCACGGCATCGTCACCACCGGGGAGACGTACACGAAGGCCGTGAAGCTCACCTTCGCCAGGGGCGCCGCGGTGCCCGACCCGACCCAGCTCTTCAATTCCAGCCTGCTCGGCAACACCCGCCGCGCCATCGACATCCCCGAAGGGGCGAAGGTCGATGCCAAAGCGTTCAAGGCGCTGGTGAAGGCCGCGGTGGCCGTGAACGCGATGTCGAAGAAGCGCTGACTAGAGCTCGAAGCGCACGAGCGCGGTGGCGCCCAGGTATTGATCGTACGCCCCGCGCGCGTAGAGCTCCGAGGTCGCAATGTTGGTGTCGAACCAGAACATGTAGCGGGTCCAGTCAGCCGAGAGCCGAATCGCGACGCCGGGAAACAGCGTGAAGCCCGCACCGGCCGTCGCTTCGATTCCGACCGCCCCGCCGCGCGGGAAGAACTGCGGTGAGATCAGCTGAGACGAAAGCAACGGCAACGCCGCCACCCGGGAGAAGACGGTGAAGCGCTCGTTGAGTTGCAGCTCGCCTCCCAACCCCGCGCGCACCGCGACGTACACCAGGTTCGGCAAGCCATCGATGGTGGCGCCGTCGGCCGTGGTGCCGAGCACCGTGAAGGTGTGCAGTCGCGCACCGAGCACGGGGATGATCACCAGATTCCCAACCCGCACCCTCAGCTGCACCGCGAGATCGGTACGCGCGGCCAGGGTCGGCAGGCTGTTCGTGCTGTCCGGCGGCGCAGAACGAATCCACGGAGCGACATTGCCCCCCAGTTCGAACCCCAGGCCCTGAAGCACCCCCGCATCAGCCGCGAACGGAAACCACTCCAGCCGCGCCGTGAGCAACGCCACCAGGGGCAACGAATACCGGCGCAGCGTCGGTACCAACGCTCCGATGTAATCGAACGTGCGGTTGTACCCGTTGACGCCCAGCTCACCTGCGAACGAGTACTGCCGCCGTGCCGGGTGGAGCTCGGGAACCGCGGCCACCACCTCGGGCGCAGCGGGCTGCACGGCCACCGGCGCGGGCGCGGGCGTGACTTCCTTCTTCGCTAAAGGGGCGGCCACCGGCTCGATCTCCGCCATCCACGCGTCGACGACCGTGTTCACCGCCGCTTCTGCCAACCCATCTTTCAGCGCTTCGACCTTCTGCACCCCGGCGGGCTGGCCGTCTTTCAGCAAGGAGAGCGTGAGCTCCACCGTGCCACCACCGCGCACCGCGGTGCCCTCGATCATGAACGAGACCCCGCGCCCGCTCGCCTTCAGCCAATCAGGCACGAAGCGGGTGGTCACCAGCTCTGGTTCCACGCACTCGACCCGCTTGCACAGGGCCTCGGCCAGCACCGTCCTCGCCTGCGGGCCGCGTGGCCCGGTGAACTTGAGCAGGCACACCTTCGGCGCCGCGCCCGCTGGGAGCGCGAGCAGCACCGTGGCGAGCCCGGTGATGAGGAGGCCTCGCATCACTTCACGTAGACGCGGAAGTCATCGAGCTGAGCGCCGCCGCGCGATCCGCAGACGCTCGTGGTGTCGAGCGCGCAACGCACCTTGCCAGTGCGGCCGATGAGCGAGGTGAGGTTGGTCAGCGCGATGTTCCAGACCCGCTGCGAGTTCGAGGTCGAGGTGCTCAACAGGTTCTGCACCACCGACATCGAGGTGGTGTCGAAGAAGTCGCAGCGCGCGTTCACCACGCCCGATTGGTAATAGGGCCAGTACCGAAACTGAATGAGCAGCGAGCGGCGATCGAAGGTGGTGCCGCTCAGGTCCATCGGCGCGGTGGTCTGCTGCACGCCGCACCAGGTCGCGTCGGGGTCGCCGAACGACATCGCGCAGGTGCCGTCGAAGACGCTCAAGGTGCCCGCGAGATTGGCAGTCGCCGCCGGAAGCGACGGGAGCGCCTGCGCCATGCAGCCCGCGCAGGTCAGGTTGGGGTCTGCCGTCCAGCCCGAGGCCGAGCAGGTGCCCGCGCTGGCGCCTTCGAAGCCGGCGTTCGGCACGAGCGCGCTCTGCAGCACCGGCACCGCCAACGCGCGGCCGAGGTTGCCGCTGGTGTCGCGAGGCTGAACCGAGAGCGTGGCGATGGCGGCCAGCGAGCCGGTCAGGGTGAGCGTGCCTTCGAGGCCGCCGGTGGTCTCGTCGACCGCCCACGAGGTGAAGGTGAGCCCGCTGGGGAGCGTGGTGGTGGGCGGGGTGCCGCGATCGAGCTGCTCGCTGGCGCGAATGACGAACCGAATCGGGTGCGAGGCGCCCGAGGCATTGTCGAGCTGCGCGATGCCGAAGTCGAAGCGCGGGGCGACCACGTCTTTGACGTCGATGGTGGCGCCCTTGGTGGCGTCGGTCTCGATGCCGCGGGAATCGACCGGCACCACCAGGAACGTGAGCACCTGGCCGAACGCGAACGCCTGGTTCTGCGCGGCGTCGAGCACGGTGAAGCTGCCGCCCAGGTTGATGGTGACCGAAGGGCTCGCCGAAGCGTTGGTGGTGGTGATTCGAACGTAGCTGGGCAGGCGGCTGGTGTTCTGCGTGCGCACGTAGACCGAATAGCTGAAGGCATCGGGCAACGGCGCCCAGCGCAGCGTGAAGGCTCGGGTGCTGGCGTCGATGTCGGGGGTATCGAGCGTCACCGACGACAACCGGCCCACGATGCTCGAGGTCGTCAGCGAGGTGCGCGGGGTGAAGCTGAACGAGCTCTGCGTGAAGCCATTCGGGCCGTTGTTGGCGCGCAGCCGATAGGTGAGCGTGTAGCTGCGATTCTCCGACCACAACGGCGACGCGGAGCCGACCACCGGGCTGACCGTGACGCGGCGGTTCATGTCTGCGTAGGCCACGCTGAAGGGCATGGGCTGGCCTGAGCCGTTGTCGGTGAGGACGAAGGTGTTGTCGGCCGGCACGCTGGGGAGCGAGGTCTGCAGGGTGACGCCTTCGGTGGTGTTGATGAACCCGCTGGTGACGTTGTTCGCGATCACATTGAGGCTGGCGTTGCTGCCGAGCTGCACGAAGAGCGGCGTGTCGGAGCCGGGGTAGAGGGTGACGTTGAAGGTCTGCGGCTGGGTCTCGGGAAAGAGATCGGGGTCCGCGCTCCAGGGGGTGACGCGCACGGTGACGTTGAGCCCGTCAACCTGGCCCGGCAGGTTCGGAATGGTGAAGTTGCCCATCGCGTCGGTCTTCACGAACTGCAGCACGTTGATGGCGTTGCTGGTGCGCAGGTCGAGCCGCACTTCGGCTTGAGCTGCGGGCTGGAAGTTCGCGTAGAGCAGCCGGCCGGTGAGCGAGGCGCCCCCGGGCAGCAGGGTCATGTTCTGGTTGGTGTTGTTGCCGCCGCGCCCCAGGTTGAACTCCAGGTAGCCCTCGGCATACGGCGCCTTGCGGAAGGTGACCTGGATGAAGCGGTTCACGCTGGTCGTCTTGAGCAGGTAGAAGCCGTTGCTGTCGGTGGTGACGGCCTGGCTTTCCTTGCCCACCTCGAACACCGAGACGCCCTCGAGGGGCAGCCGGGTGAGCACGTCGCGCACCACGCCCTGGATCAGGTTCACGTCCTGGTTGTTGATGTCGAAACGCTGCGGGCGAATGGTCAGCGGCGTGGTTTGCGACGAATAGACGTTGGTGCCGGTGCAGGTGGGCACGAAGTCATCGATGGAGTCGGTGTCTTCCGAGAGGTTGTGCACGCACACGCTGGCGAAGACGCCCTGGGGGCTGGCGGGCAACCCGCTGAGGGTGAACTCGCCGTTGGCGTCGGTGGTCGCGGTGACCGTGAGCAGGAAGGTGCTCTGCGCGCCCGAGTAGTCGACGATGACGCTCGCGTTCTTGATCGGCACCGACTGGCCGGCCGACTGCGTG
>JAYVNA010000490.1:0-13063 GCA_043758715.1 Archangium sp. | reverse complement strand
CCACCGTGAAGGGCGGCACGTACTACCCGGTGACGGTCAAGAAGCACCTCCGCGCGCAGGAGATCGCGAAGGAGAACCGGCTTCCCTGCATCTACCTGGTCGATTCCGGCGGCGCGAATCTGCCCATGCAAGACGACGTGTTCCCCGACAAGGAGCACTTCGGCCGCATCTTCTTCAACCAGGCGAACCTCTCGGCTGAGGGTATTCCGCAGATCGCCGTGGTGATGGGCAGCTGCACCGCCGGCGGCGCGTACGTACCCGCCATGAGCGACGAGAGCATCATCGTGAAGAACCAGGGCACGATCTTTCTGGGCGGGCCTCCGCTGGTGAAGGCGGCGACCGGTGAAGTGGTGACCGCGGAAGATCTCGGCGGCGGCGACGTGCACACGCGCCTCTCCGGAGTCGTCGATCACCTCGCGCAGAACGATCTGCACGCGCTCGCCATCGCGCGGCGCACCGTGGGCACGCTCAATCACGAGAAGCGCCCCAACATTCCGCTGCGCGCGTCACGCGAGCCGAAATATGCCGCCGACGAGCTGTACGGCGTGGTGCCCAGCGACACCAAGAAGCCCTACGACGTCCGCGAGATCATCTCGCGCATCGTCGACGCTTCCGAGTTCGACGAGTTCAAGGCGCGCTACGGCACCACGCTGGTCACCGGGTTCTCGTACATCCACGGCATGCCGGTCGGCATCATCGCCAACAACGGCATTCTGTTCAGCGAGTCAGCGCTCAAGGGCGCGCACTTCATCGAGCTGTGCTGCCAGCGCAAGGTGCCGCTGGTCTTCCTGCAGAACATCACGGGCTTCATGGTGGGCCGGAAGTACGAGAACGAAGGCATCGCGAAGAACGGCGCGAAGATGGTGACCGCCGTTTCCACCGCGGCCGTGCCCAAGCTCACCGTGATCATCGGCGGCAGCTTCGGGGCAGGGAACTACGGCATGTGCGGCCGCGCCTACGGCCCCCGCTTCTTGTGGATGTGGCCCAACGCGCGCATCAGCGTGATGGGCGGCGAGCAGGCGGCCAGCGTGCTGGCGACGGTCAAGCGCGACGGCATCGAGCTCAAGGGCGGCAAGTGGAGCGCGGAAGAAGAAGCCGCCTTCAAGAACCCCATTCGCGCGCAGTACGAGACGCAAGGCCACCCGTACTACGCCACGGCGCGCCTCTGGGACGACGGCATCATCGATCCCGCGGACACCCGCATGACGCTGGCGCTGGGCCTCTCGGCGACGCTCAACAACCCGATCCCCGAGACGAAGTTCGGTCTCTTCAGGATGTGATTCATGTTCACCAAGATTCTGATCGCGAATCGTGGAGAGATCGCCTGCCGCGTGGCCGTGACCGCGCGCCGCCTGGGCATCAAGACCGTCGCCGTCTATTCGGACGCGGACGCCGGCAGCAAACACGTGGCCTCGTGTGACGAGGCCGTGCACCTCGGCCCCGCGGCGGCCAAGGAAAGCTACCTGGTGATTGAGAAGATCCTCGCGGCGGCGAAGGCCACCGGCGCGCAGGCGGTTCACCCCGGCTACGGCTTCCTCTCGGAGAACGAAGACTTCGCCGAGGCCTGTGAGAAGGCCGGCATCGTCTTCATCGGGCCTCCGGCTTCGGCGATCTCCGCCATGGGTCTCAAGTCAGAGGCCAAGACGCGCATGCAGAAGGCCAACGTGCCCCTGGTGCCCGGCTACCACGGGTCGGATCAGGCGCCCGCGCTGCTGCAGAAAGAGGCCGATCGCATCGGCTACCCCGTGCTCATCAAGGCGAGCGCCGGTGGTGGCGGCAAGGGCATGCGGGTGGTCGAGCAGTCGGCCGACTTCCCCGCGGCGCTGGAGTCGTGCAAGCGCGAGGCGATCAACGCCTTCGGCGACGACGCGGTGTTGATCGAGAAGTACCTCACGCGCCCCCGGCACATCGAAGTGCAGGTGTTCGCCGATCGTCACGGCGAGTGTGTGTACCTGTTCGAGCGCGACTGCTCCGTGCAGCGCCGGCATCAGAAGGTGCTGGAGGAAGCGCCGGCTCCGGGCCTGCCGGCGTCCCGGCGTCAGGCGATGGGCGAAGCCGCGGTCGCCGCGGCCAAGGCGGTCGGTTACGTCGGCGCCGGCACGGTCGAGTTCATCTCGGAAGGCGAGCAGTTCTATTTCATGGAGATGAACACCCGGCTTCAGGTCGAGCACCCGGTCACCGAGATGATCACCGGCTTCGACCTGGTCGAGTGGCAGCTGCGCGTGGCGGCCGGCGAGAAGCTGCCCGCGACGCAGGCGGAGCTGAAGATTCACGGTCACTCGCTCGAGGCGCGCGTCTACGCGGAGAACCCCGAGAAGGGCTTTCTTCCCGCGATCGGTACGCTCTCGCACCTGCGTTTTCCCGAGCACGTCGCCTTCGTTCGCAGTGGGCCGGTGCGGGTCGACTCGGGCGTGCGGCAAGGCGATGCGATCACGCCGTTCTACGATCCCATGATCGCCAAGCTGATCGTCTGGGGCGAAGACCGCCAGCAGGCGTTGATGCGCATGGCTGACGCGTTGGGGCAGACGCAGATCGTCGGGCTGTCGACCAACGTCGCGTTCTTGAAGCGGCTGGTCGAGTCGAAGGCGTTCTCCTCGGCCGATCTCGACACCGGGCTCATTGCGAAGAACCACGCTGAGCTGTTCCCCGAAGCGAAGCCGCTTGCGGCCGGAGTGCTGGCGCTCGCCACCGCCGCGGTGCTGGCCCGTGAAGAGCGGCTGGCCGGCGCCGACCCCTGGTCGACGCGCACGGGTTGGCGGGTCAATCAGACCTACGTGCGGGGCCTGCGGCTGGGCGCCCACGAGGTGCAGATCACCTATGGGCACCGGGGCTACCAGCTCAACGGCACCCGGCTGACCATCGCCCACGAAGGCACGGACTACGCGCTGATGCTCGGCGAGCAGCCGGTGCGCGGCACGGTGGTGTTCGAGGGCGAGACGTTGCACGTCTTCCACGCGGGCGAGCGCACCGAGCTCGAGCTCTTCGACCCCATCACGCACGCCGGTGAAGACGACGCGCACGGGGGCAAGCTGGTCGCGCCGATGCCCGGGAAGATCGTCGCCTTGCTGGCGAAGAGCGGGAACCCCGTTAAGAGAGGCACCGCGTTGCTGGTGATGGAAGCAATGAAGATGGAGCACACCATCACGGCGCCGTCCGACGGCACGGTGTCGGAATTCCTGTTCTCGGCGGGCGATCAGGTCGCTGAGGGCGCCGAGTTGCTCAAATTCGAAGTGGAGAAGACCTCATGAAGAAGGTGTTTCTGGCCATCGGTGGGTTGATCGGAATTTTCGTGGTCGTGTTCGGCGCGATCATGGGCTCGACGTTCGGCGGCATGAAGCCGATGACGGACGGCGAAGAGCTCCCCGGCGGCGCCCGGCGGGTGACGAGCAGCTACACCAGCGCGTACGTGATCCCTGCCGGTGAGAAGGAAGTCGTGCTCGTCGACTGCAACGACGACATCGACGCCAAGGCGATCAAGGCCGAGCTGACGCGGCGCGGCCTGGGGGTCGAGGCGGTGAAGACCATTCTCCTGACCCACGGCCACCCGGATCACACCGGCGGCTGCAAGCAGTTCCCCGGCGCTCAGGTGATCATCGGCGACGGCGAGCAGGGGCTGGTCGACGGCACCGTCGGCTCGCAGGGCCCGCTCCCGAAGATGATGGGCAAGCAGCCGCAGTTCGCCATTCAGGGCGCCCGTTCGGTGAAGGACGGCACGTCGATCGAGGTGGGCACCCTGCACGTTCGCGCCTACGTGATCCCCGGGCACACCGCGGGCAGCGCCGCCTACCTCGTCAATGGTGAGTTGTTCGTGGGTGACTCGCTCGCGTTCAACTCAGATGGCACGGTGCGGCCCGCTCCGTGGATCTTCTCGGATGACGGCGCGACCAACGTGGCGTCGATCAAGCGGCTGGGCAAGCTGCTCGCCGCTGAGAACGCCGACGTGAAGGTCATCGTGCCCGCGCACTCCGGCTCGGTCGAAGGGATCAAGGCGCTCGTCGACTATTCCGGCAGCTAAGCGTTCCCGGAGGGACTCGAACCCCCGGCCTCTTCGTCCGCAACGAAGCGCTCTCATTCCACCTGAGCTACGGGAACATGGGCGGCTGGAGAGGATCGAACTCTCTTCGAGCATTGCGCTCGCGGGTTCACAGCCCGCTGACTCACCATTCGTCATCAGCCGCCATCACACGGACTTCAGGAGGGGCGATGGCGGTGACGGTTCAGCGAGTTCATGCGCTCTTTGACGGAGCGCGGCGCCGCGAGCTGACGGGCGGTCAGAAGAAAACGAGCAGCGACTTCACGATCGCCGCGAGGAACAGGCTGCCGAACACCGCGGTGCCGACGATCAGCGCCACCGGGTGCTTGTCGGTGGCCTTGCCCATCTCGTTGGCCATGCGCTTGACGAAGGTGCGCTGGCAATGCACGCGGCACTCACCGCGAATGATGCGCTGCACCTCGTCCGTCATCTCGGCGACCGACGCGTAGCGCTGGGCGGGATCTTTCGCGAAACCCTTCTCGAGGAACCAGTCGAGCTCCGCGGGCACCTGGTACTGGCCGCCCTTGAAGCTGGCGCGGTGAAGCGGCGGGCTGAAGCTCTTCACGCCTTCGAGCACGTCACGCACTTCGGTACGGCCGCGCAGATAGTGCTCGAGGTGCAGGAACTCGTGGAAGACCACCGAGAGCGAATAGAGATCGCTGCGCTCGTCGAGGCTGTCGTTGGCGCCCTTCGCCTGCTCCGGCGACATGTAGAGCGGGGTGCCCATGATCGCCCCCAGCTGGGTCTGGAGCGCGGTGCCGTCACGCGGGCCGCTGATCGCGGTGTCGCCGGTGTTGAGCTCAGGGGCGTGAATACGCTTGGCGAGCCCCCAATCCATCACGGTCACTTCGCCGTAGGGCCCGATCATGATGTTGGCGGGCTTGAGGTCGCGGTGCACGAAGCCCTGCTTGTGGGCGTACGAGAGCGCGTTCATCACGCTGAGCATGATCTGCAGGCGCACCGGCATGCTGAAGCGCTCGTGCGCGGCCGGGTCGCCATCGCGCAGGCGGCCGATGATCGACTCGAGCGTCTCGCCGTGCAGGTGCTTCATCACGAAGTAGTACCGGCCCTGGGCGTCGACCCCCACGTCGTGCACGGGAACGATGTTCGGGTGCTCGAGCTGGCCCACGGTGCGGATCTCTTCGACGAAGCGCATCACCCGGCCCAGATCGGCGTTCTCTGGCAGGCGCTTGAGCGCCACCTTGCGCTCGATGTCGTGATCCTGCGCGAGCACCACTTCGCCCATGCCGCCTTCACCCAGCAGGCCCATCTCTTCGAAGCGGTGCCGCTGCGAGGGGTTCACTTTGGGGTCGGGGCCATTCCATTCGACCCGCGGGAGCACAGTGCTGCGAATGGCGCCGCCGGTGACGGTGATTGCCTGCGACTTGCCACTGATCTGCGTTTCACCCGTCAGCGTGTCGCCCATGGTGCGGCATCGTAGCGGCCGGTCTTCGTGCGAACCGTTGAGAACTTTATGGTCAGGTAGGTGGAGGGAGGTGCTCACCGCGGTAAGGACGGCCATGACCGCGCAAACTCATCGGGGAAGTTGTCACTGCGGCCGGGTGACGGTCGAACTCGATCAGCTCTGATCACCCTGGCAGCAGGTCTTCCAGGGTGATCACCCTCACGCCTTCGACGACCTTCGGCCCTCGCGGCGCGAGCTGAGGCACGAAGAGCGTCCATTCGCCGAGATGCGGGGCAGGGCGCGGGCGCGTAAACGGCGGGCTTCGGGCAGCAGCGCCTCGAGGGTGGCGGGCTTGCGCCAGGCCTTCACTTCACCCAGCAGCAGCCGTTGACCGTCCGGTGAGCGGCTCACCACGTCCCATTCGGGCGCGCTGCCTTGCCACCAGCGCGCAGCCGGCGACCAATCACCCAGGGTGTTCACCTGGGCCAGGCACAGCTCCTCGAAGGCGCTCGCGATCAGCGTGGGGAAGTGCACCGCGAGCAGGTCCTTGCGCTGCTTCGGGGTGGCCGTCGCGAGGAAGCCCCGCTGCGGCGCCACCACCCGGAACCACAGCCGGCCAGCTCTTCAGTGCGGTTGCGGAACAACATTCTGCAGATGGACATAATGCTTTGACGAAGAACCTTCGCGACGCGGCGCACCCGGCGGGGGTTCCGGAGGGGTCTTCAAGACCTTTTCGCCGCCGGTCGAGGGGGCAGGAACCGGAACCCTGCCGATCGCGCCAGGGCCGATTTGCCGCCGTTCTCGGCACTTGTCGGTGTCTCTTGATACTACACGCGTGTTCAGTGATGGATCCAGTCTGGAGGCGCGCATGACGACGGCCGTGGTGGAGCAGCTCAGAGAGAAGATTCGCAAGCTCGAGGCCCAGCCTCGCGAGCTGGTGATGGCCCTGCGCACCGGCATCACCGAGCTCGACGACTTCGGCGCCTTCCGCCTGGGGAGCGGGGTGGAGCTGTGCGGGGAAGAAGCCTCGGGCCGCACCACGGTGGCGCTCTCGTTGTGCGCGGCGGCGGGGCGGGAAAAACGGTTGTCGGCCTGGGTCGATGGGCCCTCCGAGCTGTATCCACCCGCGGCCGCGGCGATGGGGGTGACGCTCAGTCGCTTGCTGATCGCCCGGCCCCAACCCGGGCAGCTGGTGTGGACGGCGGTGCAGCTGCTGCGCAGCGGAGCGTTCACCTGCGTGGTGCTCGACGTCACGCACACCGGGGTGCAGCTGACGATGACCGACGCCAAGAAGCTGCTCGATGCCGCGCGCACCGGGGGCTCGTTGCTGGTGCTCGTCACCTCGTTGGGCGCGCCGGGGCAGGGCTTCGTGCGGCTCAAGCTGGCCACCCAGTCGGTCTCGAAGGGCGGGGTGCGAACGCTGCACGTGGTTCGCGAGCAGATCCCCCTCTCCCCTGCGGGGGAGAGGGTCGGGGTGAGGGGCGAAACGATCTCACCCACCTTCGAAATCTCCGCGCCGCACGGCCGCCACGCGGTCGTCCGAAGCAAACCCCTGCGAGGCCGCTGGCTCGAACGCCCCTGGCCTGCGCCTGACGTGCACTGCGTGCTGCCCATCGATTCCCTGCAGCGGCCCAAGAAGAACGTGATGCGTGACGGGTACCCCATGGGCTGGGGGAGACCCGGGCGCGATGGGCCCATGCCGTTGCCGTTACGAAAGGGGTGACGCGCATGCGTTTGGGCTACCTCTTTCTTCCCCGCTTTCCCGTTCAGCGCCGGGTGCTCGAGCAGCCCTCGCTCGCGGGCCGGCCGCTGGTGCTGCACGCCGATGAGAAAGGCAGTCAGCGGGTGCGCTTCGCTTCGGGTGCGGCGCTCAAGCGCGGGGTGCGCCCGGGCATGACCGTGGCCTCTGCGATGGCGCTCGAGCCTTCGCTGGTGCGGCTGCGTTTCGAAGCGGAGCAGGAGGCCAAGGCGCTGGCCTCGCTGGGCGAGACGCTGCTGTCGTTGGCTCCGGGGTTTCAACGCAATGCCCCCGAGGGGCTCTGGCTCGACGCCTCGGGCGCGCACCTGAGCGGCTCGGAGACGCGCTGGGCCGAGCGGGTGCTGGGCGCCTGCCGGGCCTTGGGACTTCGCGGGCGATGCACCGTGGGCTCCGAGCGGTTCTCCACTCAGGCGCTGGGCCGCTGGACGATGGACTCGGTGAACGTGGTGCCGGAACGCGGGGGCGCCCAGGTGGCGAAGCTGCCCCTGCTCGCGCTCGAAGAAGGTTGGCTGGGCGACGGGGCTGCCGGGCCGTTTCGGGCGCTGGGGCTCTCGACGCTGGGCGAGCTGGCGGGGCTGCCTTCGGGCGCGCTGGTGGGCCGCTTCGGCACCATGGGGCTGCAGGCGGCGCGCTTGTGCCGGGGGGAAGACGACTCGCGCTTCCTGCCTGACGCGTTGCCCGAGGTGCTCGAAGAAGAGGTGCAGCTCGATTGGCCTGCCGAGCAGCTCGAACCGGTGTTGTTCGCGCTCAAGATGCTGGTCGATCGGTTGTGCGGGCGGTTGCAGGGCAGGCAGCAGGCGGCCGTGCGGTTGACCGTGTCGGTGGGACTCGAGGGGGGAAGCCCCCTGGTGGTCCCGCTCGTGCTCGCCCGCGCCTCGGCCGAGAGCCGGCTGCTGGTCGAGCTGATTCGTCACCGGCTGACCGACCTGACGGTGACGCAGCCGATCACCACGCTGCACCTGCGGGTCGACGAATCGAGCGCCGATCACGGGCGGCAGTTGAAGCTCGGTGACGCGCCGGCGGGCGAGGTGGAGCTCGAGGTGGTGATGTCGCGGCTGCAGTCGGCGCTGGGGGAAGAGGCGCTCTTCTCGGCGGTGCCGCTGGCCACCCATCGGCCGGAAGACGCGTGGAATAAAACCACTGTCTCCCTCTCCCCTGCGGGGGAGAGGGTCGGGGAGAGGGCGGACCCTGCTTCTCCTCAACTCGTGCCCCGAAAGCCCAAACCCGGAGCGTGGCCCAAACGAAAAGCGAAAGCCCAACAGCACGGCACCATCTCGCTCCCCACCCAGGAAGCCCGGCCCCCGCGGCTTTTCCGCGAGCCCTCCAAACTGCACGCCGAACTCTCTCCTGAAGGGGCGCTGCTCACCGTCACGCTCGCCGGGCGCCGTCACCGGGTGGAAGCGCTCACCGGCCCCGAGCGACTGGTCGGCTCGTGGTGGAGCCCTGACCCCTTCTCGCGTGACTACTACCGGGTGCAGCTCGAGGGCGTGGGCCAGCTCTGGGTCTTCCGCGATGGAAAGGACGGTGCGTTCTATGCGCAGGGCGTCTTTGACTGAGCGGCCTGGCAAGCCCTCTCCCCGACCCTCTCCCCCGCGGGGAGCGCGGGGAGAGGGAGACAGTGGGGGGCGGTGACCCATGTACGCCGAGCTCTTCACCCGTTCGAATTACAGCTTTCTCAAGGGGGCCTCGCACCCCGAGGAACTCGTGTGCCGCGCGGCCGAGCTGGGCCTCTCCGCCCTGGCCATCTGCGACGACGACGGCCTCTACGGGCTGGTGAAGGCCCACCTCGAGGCGAAGGAAAAGAACCTCAAGCTGCTGATCGCCTCCTCCATGACGCTCACCTGGGGTGGCCAGCCCGGGCCCGGCGTCATCCTCTACGCGGAGAACACCACCGGCTACGCGCACTTGAGCTCGCTCATTTCGCAGAGCCGCCTCGCGCACCCCAAGGGCGAAGCCGGCTTCGACTGGCAGCACGTCGCCGAAAAATCAGAAGGGTTGATCGCGCTGCTGCCCCGGGTGCCTGAAGGTGAGTGGCCGCAGCTCCACACCCTGGCCGAGGCGTTCCCGGGGCGGTTCTACGCGGGGGTCTCGCGCCACCTCGACGCCGACGACGAAGCGAAGTTCGCGCGCGCCAGCGCCTGGGCGGCCGCGCTCGAGGTGCCGCTGCTGGCGCACAACGACGTGCACACCCACGTGCGCGAGCGGCAGCCGTTGCAAGACGTGCTCACCGCGATTCGGTGCGGCACCACCGTGGCGAGCGCGGGCACGCTGCTCTTCCCCAACGCCGAGCGCACCCTCAAGTCACCCGCCGAGTTGCTCGCGTTGTTCTCCGACGTGCCCGAGGTGGTGGGGCGCACCCTCGAGATCGCCCAGGCCTGCCAGTTCTCGCTCGATCAGCTGCGGTACCAATTCAGCCAGGAGGCGCTGCCCCCGGGGCTGACGGCCATGCAGTACCTGATGCAGCTGACCGAAGAGGGCCTGCGCGGCCGCTACCCCGCGGGCGTGCCCGACGACGTGCGCCGGCAGATTCAAAAAGAGTTCCACCTCATCGATGCGCTCGACTACCCCGGCTACTTCCTCGCGCTGTGGGACATCGTCCGGTTCGCCCGCGACAAGGGCATTCTGTGCCAGGGGCGGGGGAGCGCGGCCAACTCGGCGGTGTGTTTCTCCTTAGGCATCACCTCGATCGACCCGGTGCGCATGGGCCTCTTGTTCGAGCGCTTTCTCTCGATGGAGCGCCGCGAGCCGCCCGACATCGACGTCGACTTCGAGCACGCCCGGCGCGAGGAGGTCTTGCAGTACGTCTACGAGAAACACGGCCGCAACCGCGCGGCCATGGTGTGCGAGCACATCTGCTTCCGCGGGCGCATGGCGGCGCGGGAGGTGGGCAAGGCGTTGGGGCTCTCGCTCGACCAGGTGGACCGCCTGGCCAAGTCCGTCGACTTCGGGGAAGAGGTGGGTGACCGGCAGCTGCACCAGGCGGGGCTCTCGGCGGGCGATCTGGCGGTGCAGCAGACGCTCGCGTTGGCGAGGCAGCTGATCGGCATGCCGCGCCACCTCTCGATTCACGTGGGCGGCTTCGTGATCACCCAGGGCGAGCTCACCTCGCTGGTGCCCGTCGAGAACGGCTCGATGGAACAGCGCACGGTGGTGCAGTGGGAAAAAGACGATCTCTCGGCGCTCAACATCTTGAAGGTCGACTTGCTGGCGCTGGGCATGCTCACCGTCATCTCGCGCACCTTCCAGTTGATCGAACAGACCACCGGCCGCACGTGGACGATGGCCACCGTGCCCGCGGAGGATCCCGCGGTGTACGACATGTTGTGCGACGGCGACTCCATCGGCACCTTCCAGGTGGAGAGCCGGGCGCAGATGAACATGCTGCCGCGCCTCAAGCCCCGCTGCTTCTACGACCTGGTGGTGGAGATCGCGATCATCCGCCCGGGGCCGATCGTCGGCGACATGGTGCACCCGTACCTGCGGCGGCGAAACGGTGAAGAAGCGGTGACGTACCCCTCGGCCGAGGTACGCGACATCTTGAGCCGCACCTTAGGGGTGCCGCTCTTCCAGGAGCAGGCGATGAAGCTGGCGATGGTGGCCGCCGGTTTCACCGCGGGGGAATCAGACCGGCTGCGGCGCGCGCTCACCAACAAGCGGGCCGACGAGCTGCTGCCGCCCTTCCGCGAACGGTTCATCAGCGGCGCGGTGGGCCGGGGGTACCCGCTCGACTTCGCCACCCGCTGCTTCGACAGCTTCAAGGGCTTCTCTCACTACGGGTTCCCCGAGAGTCACTCCGCCTCGTTCGCGTTGATCGCCTACGCGTCGTCGTGGCTCAAGCGCTACTACCCCGCGGCGTTCTGCGCGGCGCTGCTCGATGCCCAGCCGATGGGGTTCTACGCGCCGCACACCCTGGTGGACGATGCGCGGCGGCACGGGGTCGAGGTGAGCGCGGTCGACGTCAACGCCTCTGACTGGACGTGTTCTCTGGAAGAGCCCCTCGACTCCACCCTGGGCGAACGGGAGGTGGCTGACTTTCCCGGCGAGGGCCGGATGCCGCCGCAGCCGGTGCTCCGCCTGGGCTTCGAGCTGGTGAAGGGCCTGCGGGAAGAGACCGGCCGGCGCATCGAAGCCGCGCGGCGCGAGGGTGACTTCGTCTCGGTGGCCGACGTCGCGCAGCGCACCCGCATGCCGCGGCACGAGCTGACCCGGCTCGCGCTCGCCGGCGCGCTCAACTCGTTGTGCCACAACCGCCGCAACGCCCTGTGGGACATTCACGCGCTGGGGCCCTTCGACGAAGACGATCTGTTCTTCGGCATGCCGATGGTGGCCGACCGCGCCGACTTCCCCCTGATGTCGGCTGCCGAGCGGGTGTCGGCCGACTTCGAGACGGTGAACCTCTCGCTCGAGTCGCACCCGGTGGGGTTGCTGCGCCCGCAATTGAAGAAGCTGGGGGCGGTGAGCGCGGAAGGGTTGCTCAAGGTGGGCAGCGGGCGAACGGTGAAGCTGGGGGGGCTGGTGATCGTCCGGCAGCGGCCTCCCACGGCGAAGGGCTTCACCTTCCTCTCGGTGGAAGACGAGACGGGCATCGCCAACGTGATCGTCGAGCCGCAGTTGTTCGAGAAGTTCAGGCGGGAACTGACCGCCACTCCCTTGTTGGTGGCGACCGGGCGGGTGGAGCGGAACGGGAAGGTGGTGAACCTGAAGGTGACGCACCTCGAGGCGCTGATCCCCGAGTTGCCGGTCGAGCCGCAGGTGCACTCCTTTCGGTGAGCGAGCGTAAAGTGAGCCCGTGCAGCGCCGCGACGACCACCCCCGCCTGGTGCCGCTCTTCGACGCGGTGGCCGCCGCGCCCGACGACGACGACCCGCGCCAGGTGCTCGCCGACGCGCTGCTCGAGCGCGGCGATCTGCGCGGGGAGTTCATCGCGCTCCAACTGCTGCGCGCCCGCCAGACCGCCACCCCCGAACAACGGGCGCGCGAAGCTGCTCTGGAAAAGGAGCACTGGAGGGCCTGGCTCTGTGAAGTGCCCGGCGTGGGCGTCACCACCACCCGGGTCACGCCGCTCCACGACTTTCACCGCGGCTTCTTACGTTCCTGCGTGCTCTCGCCCTGCGACCTCGGCGCGGACAGCCCCAGCTGGCGCATGGTGGAGCGCATCGATCTCACCGGCGACCACCCCGGCCAGGAGCTCGCCGCCCCGGCGCTCACCCGGCTTCGCGTGCTCACCGGGCTCGACGCCGATTCCCTCAAGGTGGTGCTCGCCGGCCCCGCCAAACCCCGCCTGCACGAGCTGAGCGTCAGCCACCAGACCGACGATCGCGAGCAGGCCCAGGTGCTCGCGCTCGCCCGGTTTCCTTCGCTGCGCGTGCTCACCCTGATCCCCCAGACCGCTCGCCACCGGGCCGACTGGCTGTCCTGGCTCTTCGAAGCGCCGCTGCTCAGGCAGCTCGATCGACTGACCCTGCAGCTGGAGCTCCCGTTCGACGTGGGCGGCATGCAGGCCCAGCTCACCCGGCACCGGCTCGATCGGCTCACGCTCGAGCTGCGCACCATGGGGGTCAAGCTGGTGCTCCGCGCCGGAGCGCTGGCCATTCACTTCGACGACGCCTCCTGGCTGACCCGGCACACCCCCGCGCTGCGAAACCTGGCGGCCCAGTTCTCGCCTTTCCCGTTCGCGCGCTTCGAAGTGCGGGTGGGCGGCGCGGCGGCGACCCGGGCGCAGCTGCAGCGGCTGGGCGATCTCTTCCTCGCCGGCGCACGCTGAGACGCCTCACCCCAGGTCGAGCACCACCTTTCTGAAACTCGTGGCCCAGCACCGTCGGGCGGGGCTGGGCGAAGAAGCCGGTGTCGAGGTGCAGGTCCCTCC
>JAYVNA010000489.1:0-4330 GCA_043758715.1 Archangium sp. | reverse complement strand
TCGCCACGGCGCTCGGCAAGGCAAACATCAAGACCTGGGACATCTGCTTCGTCGATGACGGCTCACGCGATGAGTCTCGCCTCGTGTTGGCGAGCTTGGTGGAGAGCCGGCCCAACGTGCGCGTGCTTCACCTCTCGCGGAACTTCGGCAGCTTCGACGCCATTACCGCGGGCCTCAGCACAGCACGCGGCGATGCCGTGGCAGTGATCTCAGCGGATCTGCAAGATCCTCCAGAGCTCCTCACTGAAATGCTCGGTCACTGGCGCGCGGGCAAGAAGATGGTGTTGGCCACACGGAACTCCCGCGAAGACCCCTTCGCCTCGCGCATCTTCTCCTTCCTGTTTTACAAGGTGTTCCGAGCCACGGTGTCGACCGAAATGCCGCCGGGCGGATTCGACTTCTTCGTGCTCGATCTTCAGGTCGCACGCCTGCTGGTGGATCACGCCGAGAAGAACACGATGATTCCGGCGGCACTGCTCTACTTCGGTTTCGAGAAGCAGCTCGTCAGCTACCACCGCGCTGCGCGCAAACATGGCGAGTCGATGTGGACGTTCTGGCGAAAGTTCAAGTTGATGTACGACGCCATCCTCTCCAACTCCTTCGTCCCGCTGCGCATCATTACGGGCGCAGGCGTGCTGGGTGTGATGGTCTCAATCATCTACGGAGCAATCGTCGTGATCCAGCGGTTGCTCAACCCCACCATTCCTCCGGGCTGGACGGCGCTCATGGTCGTGATGCTTTTCTTCCACGGCCTGACGCTCGCGTCACTTGGGTTGGTCGGCGAGTACGTCTGGAGAACCTTCGACGCGGCCCGACGGCGCCCTCAGTTCGTCGTCGACCGGGTCTTCGAGTCCCCCGCGCTTGCGGCGTCGACGCGCAGCGAAGTCGTCGACGGCAGCGGCCGCGAACATCAACATCGGCATGCGCAGGGCGAGTGATCGACGCGCTTCAGCAGGCGTGTGCATCAGGAACGCCCAGTAGGACAGCACGATGACCAGGGGAAACAACCAAGGCCCTTCCCTGCGCCGCCACATGCCGATCACGCCGAGCACCAGCAGGGAGCCGAGGTAGCCGATGAGCCCGAGCGCAGCCGGATGGAGTCCCTGGCCCTGGATACCCATGCTGATCCAGATGCGGACGATTCGTTTCGGGAGCGCGGCGAGCACCAGGTGAGGGTTTTCGATCATCCAAGCGGTCGCGGCTTCACGCAACTGCTTGTCACCTCGCCAGGTGGTGATGTTTCCGCTGACTGACTCGAGTTCTGCATATATTTTCTTCGAGTTATCGCCGTCGAGAGATGAACCGATCGTCCATTCCGTCTTGTTCAGGTACAGGCCAGCGCCGATGCCGGTCGTGGTGAACGGGATCAGCCGACCGAACGTTTCGGCGTTGCGTCCAATCCAGACACTGAAGGGAAGCGCGACTCCTGCGAGGAAGATGATGAGAGCGGTCCTTGACGGAGCGATGGCTCGTCGCACGCGGGGGATCAAGAGCAGCGCTGGCAGTGCAACCACGCTGTAAGGGCGCGTCAGCGTGGCGATGGAGAAGAGAAACCCTGCGACGCCGGCCCGCAAGCCTTCGCGTTTGATCCTGAAAAAGCTCCAGATGGACCCGAAGAGGAGCACCGCATGAAGGTGGTCGGACTGGACCATGCCCGCTTGCCGCGCCAGAAAGGGGTACGTCGCGGCCACGCCGACGACGAAGAAGTAGCCGATCTTGCGGAGTTGATGCGCTGCAAGGTCTTCGACCATCAACATCAGCATCAGGTGCAGCAAACACTGAGTGAAGAGGAGCGCGGCGACGCTCCTCCCCGTGAGGAGATAAACGAGCGCAATGTAGAACTGGTAACCAGGAGGGTAACCCGCGCTGGGGTACAAATCGCCTTCGAGGCAACGATCGGGATGCCGCGAGCAGCCCCAGGAACGGACATCTTCGTCGGGGAGATTCGAAAACGACAACGAGAGTCCGTGGCCACTTGCCAGATTAAACCCCGCCTCCTCGTAGCGGGTATTGTCTGCCTCGACCTTGGGTTCTGTCGGAAAGAAAAACCAAAGCTGCGCCGCTTGAACTACCAACAGCGCACTCGCACACATGAGACGAAGGGTACGACCGGGACGATCGTTCATGTGACCTGAGCCACGAAGTCCGCGTACTCCCGGAAGTAGTCACTCTCATCATATCGCTGTGACGCCATGACCGTGCAGACTGCGCCTGATGAAAAATTGATCAATTCACGCCAGATGAGAGTGGGCATATAGAGCCCAACGTAGCTGCGATTGAGGGTGAAGGTCTTTCGCCGGGTGCCATCATCGACCACGACGTCAAAGCTCCCCGACATCGCGACGATCAACTGCTCCAGGTTCCGGTGAGCGTGCCCGCCTCGCGACTCACCACCGGGCACGTCATACAGGTAATAGACGCGCGCGATCTCAAAGGGCACATGCACGCCGCCCTCGATGAAAGTCAGGTTGCCACGCGGATCCCCGATGCGAGGGAGATCGATGAGCCGACAACCGTCTACGCCTGCCGCCGGGAGAGGACTCGAAGCAGTTTGTTTCGGTTCCGGTTGGCGCGCATCGTTCACGGTTTTGTGCTCTCTCGCAGGTAACCCTCTCACCTGCGCAAAGGCGGGGACGTCGCGGGTAACTATCGCACCGGCGGCGATCATCGCCTTTTCGCCGATGGTAACTCCGGGAAGAATGGTGGCGTTCGCGCCGATTGAGGCACCGCGACGCACGATCGTCCGCGGGAAAGCCTTTGGGTACTGCTTACTGCGCGGATACTTGTCGTTCGTGAAGGTGGCGTTTGGGCCCACAAAGACGTCGTCTTCGAGTTCGATTCCGTCCCAAAGTTGGACACCACACTTGACGGTGACCCGATCACCGACTCGGACGTCGTTCTCGATGAAGACGTGGTCGCAGATGTTGCACTCGCGACCGATGACGGCCCCCGGGAGCACGTGCGCAAAGGCCCAGATGCGCGTGCCCTTCCCGATCTGGGTTGATTCACACAGCGCTTGAGGGTGAACGAAATGCTCGGTCATGGGGTCGAGAGCCGCCTGCGACTCATAGCGTTCTGTGCTCCTTGAAGACGAGGGGATTCACGAGGAACCGTCACTTGCGTAGCCGGCTTGAAAACTGGCGTCATCGCGAGCCGAAGAACGTCCTGATGGAGTCGATGACCCGATGCAGCTGGTCAGCGGCGAGGTGGGGCCCGATCGGCAGGCTCAACACCTCCTGAGCGGCCGTGGCGGTTTCAATGAAGGTGGCGGCGGCGATGGCCATCGACGCGTACGCCGCCTGGAGATGCGGGGGTTTGGGGTAATGGATGATCGTTGCGATGCCATCACGCTCGAGGTGCTCCCGGAGCGCATCTCGGCGGCCGGTGCGGACGACGTAGAGGTGGTACGCGTGAACGCGGCCTGGAGGTGAGGCAGGCAGGCGGAGATCTCCCACGCCCGCCAGACCGCGATCGTACTCCGCGGCACACTGCCGTCGGCGGCCGTTCCAGACATCGAGGTGCCGCAGCTTGACCCGGAGGACGGCCGCCTGGATGGGGTCAAGACGCGAGTTGAAGCCGACAGCTTCATGCTCGTACTTCACCTTCGAACCGTAGTTACGGAGCTTGCGGAGTTGTTCGGCCACGACATCGTCGTCAGTGGTGACCGCGCCAGCATCGCCAAGCGCCCCCAGGTTCTTTCCGGGGTAGAAGCTCCAGGTGGTGGTCGTCCCGAAACCACCGACGCGAGTTCCACCGACCGAGGCACCGTGAGCCTGGGCGGCGTCGTCGATGATCAGCGTGCCCCGCTCCCGACAGACCCGCTGCAGCCCGGGGACGTCGACGGGGAGGCCGTAGAGATGGACGGGCATACAGGCGCGAATTGCGGGCGTCAGCGCTCGCGCAACCGCGTCGGGCGAGAGCACGTGGGTGGGCCATTCGGGCTCCAACGGCACCGGCACCGCCCCCGCGTGGGTGACGCCCAGCCAGGTCGCAATGAAGGTATTCGACGGGACCAGGACCTTGTCGCCTCGCCCGATGCCGTGAGCGAGAAGAGAAAGCGTGATCGCGTCGAGGCCGTTCCCAACCCCGATGCAGTGCTTCGCGCCGACGTACTTCGCGAACTCGGCCTCAAAAGACTCGACCTCTGGCCCCCCGATGTAGTGCCCCGAGGACACGACTCGCCCAATCGCCGCGTCTAACTCTCCCCTCAGTTCGGCAGAGGCGTCTTGAAGCGAAAGAAAGGGGACACTTGTGTGCGCCATTCGCCGTCTTCTAGCTCAGCGGCCTGAAAACTTCACTGGTGCGCCAGACGCCCTTTGCCCCGAACCGG
>JAYVNA010000488.1:0-4337 GCA_043758715.1 Archangium sp. | reverse complement strand
GCGGACGATCTTCAAGTTCATCGCCAGCAACAACATCGAAGCGGCGTACCACGACGAGATCTACCGGATGACCACGGTGGACGGCCTCACCCAGGTCTTCAACCGCCGCTACTTCGAAGACGCGATCGAACGCGAGCTGTCGCGCTCACGGCGCTACACCCGGCCGCTGTCGCTGGTGCTGCTCGACATCGATCACTTCAAGAAGATCAACGACACCTTCGGTCACCTCGCGGGCGACGCGGTGCTCAAGGAAGTGGCCTTGACGGTGCGGGCCCGCACCCGCCGGGAAGACGTGTTCGCGCGCTTCGGCGGGGAAGAGTTTGCGTTGCTGCTGCCCGAGGTCGATCAGAAGGGCGCTGCGACGCTCGCTGAGAAGGCCCGCAAGCTGGTCGAGAAGCACCACTTCGCCTTCGACGGTGAAAATATCGCGGTGACGGTCTCGGCGGGGGTGGCGACGGTGCAGAAGAAGGGTGAGACGCCGGTCGAACTCATCGGCCGGGCCGACGAGAGGCTTTACGAGGCGAAGAGCGCGGGCCGAAACCGCGTCGTCGGCTGAGCTTCAGAAGATGCGTTCGCGGCGCTGCAGCATGTCGGTGAGCATCGCTTCGATCTGATCGCGCACGGCGAGGTTCTTGCGCTCGACCCAGGCCAGATCGTTCTCGGGCTCGGGGGGAGCGTCTTCCATCGGCACGGGCGTGGCGAAGCGAATGTGCCAGCGCGCAGGCAGGGGCGGCAGGGTGATGGGCAAGTACTCCACCCCGAACAGCCCGCCGGGGATCTTGCCCAGCAGCGGCATCGATTCTTCGCCGCCGATGATCGCCGCGGGGACGATCGGCACCCCGGCACGCAGAGCGATCTTCACGTAGCCGCCGCGGCCGAAGCGCTTGAGTTGGTAGCGCTCGGAGAAGGGCTTGCTCAGGCCGTGAAACCCCTCGGGGAAGACCACCAGCGGGCGGCCTTCGGCGAGCAGGCGCATCGCGTTCTCGGGGTTGGCGCGGACGGCGCCGAGGCGATTGGCGAGCACGCCGACGAAGGGAGCGTGGAAGATCTGATCTTCGAGCAGCCAGCGCGATTCTTCGAGATCGGGCCGCTCGCGGCGCAGCGCCAGGTGCAGCACCGGGCCATCGAGGGGCAGGGCGCCCGCGTGGTTGGCGACGATGATGAAGGGACCTTTGGGTAATTGCGCGGCGCCCTCGACGCGAACCCGCCAGTACTTGTCGTAGAGCAAATCGCCCAGGGGGCGCAGCGACGAGGCCAGCGCGGCGTCTTTGCCCCAGCGATCGACCTCGGCGGTGCGGCTGGCGAGCCCGGCCGACGAGCGCGCGGCCTGGAACAGCCCCTTGAACGCGTCCATGACCGAGGAGACGCCCGAGGTGCTGATGTTCTCCCGCTCCACGGTGGGGGACAGGGCAGAGGAAGGCGCGCGCTGATCAGCGACGACCGACGGCGAGGACGCGTGCGCCGTCGGACCGCTGATGGGCTGCGCGGTCGGGGCGCCTGAGTGCGGGCGCGGATCGAGCTGCACCGAAGGTGATGACGCGTGAGAAATCGGCCCGCTGATCGGCTGCCCGGTGGGGGCACCCGAGTGCGGCCGCGGATCGAGCTGCACGGAAGGTGATGACGCGTGAGAAATCGGCCCGCTGATCGGCTGCGCGGTCGGTGCACCCGAGTGCGAACGCGGATCGGCGTTCACCGAAGGCGATGACGCGTGAGAAATCGGCCCGCTGATCGGCTGCGCGGTCGGCGCACCTGCGTGCGGCCTCGGATCGACCTTCACCGAGGGCGATGAGGCGTGCGAAATCGGTCCGCTGATCGGCTGCGCCGTCGGAGCACCCGAGTGCGGCTGCGGATCGATTTTCAGCGAAGGCGATGAGGCGTGCGAAATCGGTCCGCTGATCGGCTGAGCAGTCGGAGCACCTGCGTGCGGCTTCGGGTCGACGTTCACCGAAGGCGGTGACGCGTGCGAAGTCGGTCCGCTGATCGGCTGCGCGGTCGGCGTACCCGCGTGCGGCCGCGGGTCGGCGCTGACCGTCGGGGACGACGCGGGCGCGGTCGGTTCCGTGAGCGTCGGAGCACCTGAATGAGGTCGCGGCTCGGAGGTCAGCGACGGCGACGACGCCCCGCTGATCAGATGCGCCGTGGGTGCGGTGACCTGCGGCCCCCGCTCGGACCTGGGCGGAGCTGTCATCACCACGGGCGCCGGCCGAACCTGAGGGCGAACCGGAGTGATCTTCGGCCGAGGCTCGAACTTCTGCACGTGCACCGGCATCACAGAGCCACCCTTCGGCCTCTCATCGATGCGCTGCATCACCGGCCGCTTGTTCGACTTCGCGGCTTCCTGCAGTTCCGGCGTGGCTGGCCGGGCGGGCTTCGCTTCGGGCGGCGCCTTGGCTGAGATCTCGCGCACCGCCGACCCCCGCGCGAACGGATCGTTCCCCAGCACGCTCGGCTTCGCGGCCGGCTTCTTCGGCTTCTTCGCCGGGACCTTCTTCTTGGCTGGTGCAGGCTTGCGAGCGGCCATGATCAGGTTCTCCTCTCGCGCATCGAGGCCATCGCGTCCTGGAACGCGACTCTCGGTTCGAAGCCAAGCTGCTTCCGGGCGCGAACCCCATCCGCCACCCAGCTGTAACGAAGGAAGGCCAACAGCGGCACCGGCACCGAGGCGATGCCCGCGGTTTCGAGCGCCAGGATCGTCGCTCTGAGCACGGGGCCAGGGAGCGGCACCGCCGTCGCGCCCGAGAGCCGCACGATGGTAGAGAACGGTGCCGCGGTCGGTCCCACCACGTTGAAAGTTCCCCGGGCCCGGGTGCTGAGCGAGAGGTGGAGCGCCTCGACGGCGTCATCCTCGTGCACCACCTGCCACACCGGATCGAACCCGAGAATGGTGGGCACGAAGCCGCTGCGCAGCAACCGGGTGAAGGGGTTGTCGGCCGTCTTCCCCACGATGGGGGCGAAGCGCAGCACCACCACGTGACTGCCCGGGTTCCGCTTCGAGAACTTCTCGATCTGATGTTCGACTTCCACCCGATCGGTGACGAACCGCCCGCCGGTTCCCTCGAGCGGGTGCGTCTCGAGGCACACCGCCGGCCCATCTTTTCGGGCGCCATAGAGCGCGGTGAGTGAAGGAAAGATCAGCCGCTGCAGCCCCGTCTCCTGGGCGGCGGCGAGCACGTGCATCGATCCGATTACCTCGAGCTCGTGCGCGAACGCGGCGCGATGCACGCGGGAGTTCACGAAGGCGAGGTGGAACAGGGCGTCGAGCTTCTGTTCTTTGAAGGCGCGGGTGAGCTCGGCCTCCATTCCGGGGCGGGTGAGATCGACGCGCACGAAGCTGCACTTCTTCGTGAGCGCGGGCGGCAGGGCGACGTCGAACGCCACGATGCTGTCGACGAGCGGATCGGCTTCGAGGCGGGGCAGCAGGCCGCGGCCCAAATCGGAAGAGACGCCTGTGACCCCCACGCGCATTCGCTTCGCGAATAGCCCAATCACACCGTGCTTGAAAGCAGCGGTAACGCGCGGGCGGTGATCGGCATCGCGGCCCGGTCCCACCCGGGGAGCTGGGAGGTCTGTGACCCCTCGCCGCGCTCACGGCTTTGGTGGTGACCGCTTTGGGGCGTTGGGTAGATTCCCAGCCCTATGGCCAAGGAGTCGTACGACGAGCTCGTTTTTCAGCTGGGTGACCTCGCGCGGGAGCACCTCGCCGAAGCGAAGAACCCGCCGCGCACCATGGCGAACGTGTTCGCGCAGGAAGACGAAGTGCTCGCGCTGCGCGAGGCGATGCAGGCGGTCGAAGAAGAGTTGAATCAAGAAGACGCTGCCTGGCAGGACTTCCTCGACGCGCAGGAAGCCGAGAAGGAAGAGCAGAAACGAATCGTCACCAAGTGGCGTGGCGCGGTGCTCGGCGTCGAAGGCCGCTCCCGCGACATGAAGAAGCGGCTGTCGTCGATGAAGGCCGCCTTCCGCTATCAGAAGGACTCGCTCAAGCGCGCCGAGGTCTCGCACAAGGAGATGGAGCTCCGCGAAGGTCACGACATCAAGAAGATCAACCTCTCGCGCGAGAACCTGAAGAAGTCGCGGCTTCACATCATGCGTGAGCAGCGCAGCATCGAAGAGCTCGAGTGGGAGTTCAAACAGGTGCTCACGCCGCGCTCAGGTCAGCAGGGCGCACAGGGCATTCTCGCGCACGCCCGCATTCTCGAGATGGAAGACGAGTTCGAAGAGCGCGAGCACGCTCACAAGGAGCGGATGAAGGAACTCGACGCGGTGATCGGGGAGAAGGAAGAAGACGTGAAGGCGGCCGAGGCCGAGCTCGACGCGGTGCTCTTCGAGCTGGGCGA
>JAYVNA010000487.1:0-4344 GCA_043758715.1 Archangium sp. | reverse complement strand
TCCTCGAGCTTGAGCTTCTCTTTCCCGAGCACCCACTTCACCGCTTCTTCCACCTTCGGGTCCTTGAAGGAGCTGTTGGGCGCCAGCAGGGGGAAGTTGAGCTCTTTGATGAACCGCATCGCTTCGGGCGAAGCGTCGGTGTGATGGAGCAGGGTGCCGGCCTGGTACGGCATGGGGAAGAGGTGTTCGCGCGGGAAGACCATCTGCAGGAGCCGGCGCACGCCCTCGTTCCAGAGGTAGCTCTGGTAGGTGAAGAGCAGCAGCGCCCGGTAGTCGGAGTCGATCTGCAGGAACGCGTTGACCCAGTCTTCGGGCTCGTCACGCAGCGCGCGAATGATGCGGAAGTACTTTCGCCCGGCGGTCTCGAAGGGGACCTTGGCCGTCCAGTCGCCCCAGTTCTTCGCCCAAAACTCCTTCACCTTGCCGTCATCGGTGCGATCGAGCGCCGAGGGCTTGGCGAGGTAGTTGTGCAGCGCCGCCTCGAAGTCGCCGCGAATGAGGTCCTTCGCGATGAAGCCCTGGCCGTGCTTGAGCGAGCCGAAACGCTGGCTGTCGAAGTAGTTCACCACTCCGAGGCGCTGCACCTCGGTAGCGGCGATCGCGACTTCCGACAGCTCGTTCTGGTGAAGCTGGCGCACCGTCACCGCGAAGCGGTTGCTGGTGGTGTTCTTCGCCGACAAGGCCTTGTCGGTGCGGCCGAGGAACTTGAGGCGCAGGTCCTCGTCCTGCATGTCGATGTCGACGCCCTTGACCGCGATCAGCTGCTCGGTGCGGCCCTGCTTGTCCTTCAAGCCGCAGTAGCTCACCGCGCCCGGAGAGAGCCCGAACACCTGCTGAATGCGCGCGACCGCGTCGAAGGTGGACAGCTTCTGCTTGTCCATCAGGTAGACGCGGAACGGCCCGTCTTCGACCTCGTCGAAGCGGTATGACTCCTTGACCGAGAAGTCTTCGGGCTTCTGCTTGATCTTCATTTCGAAAACCGCCCTAGCACGCTCACACCACCACGAGCGTGAAGTTCGGCAGCTGCTCGAAGGTGTAGTTGCCGGGCCGGGCCTTGAGCAGCGACCGCATCTGCCTGGCGGCGACCAGGGTCAGGCGCAAGGTGAGCTGCTTTTTCTGGAACTCGGCCACCGCGGGATCGCCGTTGACCACCTCGACCCGGCTCGCCCCTGACACCACGCTGAAGCTGCGTTGGTGCCCGATGCGCCCCTTGAGCAGGCTGCACAGGGTGTCCACCCCGTCGACCGAGAGCTTCCAGGTCACCAGCTCGCCGGTCTTCGAGGCCTGGCTGGTGGAGGCCGTCATGGCGGAGAGCGAGCTTCCTTCTTTTTCCATGCGCTGCTCGATCAACACCCGGGCCCGCGGCGACTGAACGAGCGAGGGGCGGTCGAGCAGGGTGATCAGCAGCGGGTCGACCCGCGCGAGCACGTCGACCAGCCCCGACGGAGACCACTCGCGCACGGCCCTCGTCTCATCGCGGGTGACGGGCACGGCCAGCAGCAGCGTCACCTTGTCGTGCGGCGTAATGATCGCCGGCGCCTCCGGGTCGGGGGTGAACACCACCCCGAACAGCTCCGAGTCGGTGCCCGGGGCGACGCCTTGCGCGAACACCATCACCTGGTTGGTGTCGGCGGAGAGCTGCCCCGCGTTGGCCCGGCTGATCAACGTCGCCAGCAGCGCCACCGCCCAGGCCGGCGCAGCGAGCTCTTCCTTCTCTTTCTGCACCCGAACGGACAGCTCGTAGCCCTTTTCATCACCGGGCGAGGCCGTCTCGCCCGAGCCAGAACCCTTGCGCGCCAGCCCTTCGGTGAGCAGATGCCAATGAGGCCGGCCCCGCCCGACCATCGAGCAACGCACCGAGACCTCCTCGATCGTCGTCAGCAGCGCGCCCGCATTCCCCCAGAGCTTCTGTCTCAGGGCCTCGTGGCTGGCGCTCAAGGCCGCCTTGCGTTCGGCCTCCGTGGGCGGCGGCGGCGGAGGGGGGGGCGCGGGTTGCTTCTGTTTTCGCGCGGTTACACGGCGGGACGAAGGGCGTGAAGGAATCTTCTCGGGGGCGGCGCGAGTCATCCTGAGAAGTAGCCGCCCCGGAGGGCCGATGCAGCGTTCCGCCTCCGATTTCAAGCTTCATTCACTGGCCCCGACTCGTGGCGGGATTGGTGTCACCCCATGTTTCTCTTGCTAGCGTCCGCCCCGTCTTGAGCAACCAACCCATCCCGCTCACCGATGTCGCTGGGACAGGCGCCCAGCAGCGCCCCGGGCAGGTTTTCGCGCCCGGTCAACTCAAGGGCCCCCGCCTGTCGGGCCGCTTCGCCGACGGGAAGGTCGGAGAGTTTCCACTCTCTGATCGCACCTCGATGGGCCGGCACCCGAACAACACCCTGCGCCTGGTCGACCGCGAGGTCTCCAAAGAGCACTGCATCGTCGAGAAGGTCGGCGGCAATTATCTGCTGCGCGATCTGAACTCGAGCAACGGCACGTTCGTGAACGGCCGCAAGGTGCGCGAGCTTCGCCTGCGTGACGGCGACGAGATTGCGCTGGGCAACAGCCGCCTGGTCTTCCACGACGGTGGCGGCCAGGCAGGCCACACCACCTCGGCGGGCGTGACGGTCGTCGCTTCGGCGCAGTCGATGCCGGCCTTCCTCGCCACCGTGGCGCAGATGGAGTCGGCCGAGTTCCGCCCGGCCGACAAGATGAACGACCTCGAGGCGCTCAAGCAGGACTACGAGAAGCTGCGCATCGCCAACGAGTTCCACCGCCTCGTCGGCATGGAGCGCGACCTCAAGAGCCTGCTCGACAAGATCTTGAAGGTCGCCTTCCAGTTGCTGGCCGCCGACAACGCGGTCGTCTTCCTCGCCTCTGAAGAGGGCACGCTCTCGCCTCAGGCCGTGCTGCGCCGCAAACAAGACGCTGCCGAAGTGGTGGTCTCCGACACCGTGCTCAAGCGCGTGTGCGAGACCCGCAGCGCGGTGCTCACCGCCGACGCCATTCTCGACAGCCGCTTCTCGTCGTCGGAATCGATCGTCGCCCAGGGCATCCGCTCCGCCATGGCCGTGCCGCTGCTGTCAAAGGGCGTGCTGCGCGGCGTGCTGTTCTGCGACACCCGCGAGCGCACCAACGCGTTCTCGGAAAAAGATCTCAAGGTGCTCTCGGGCATCGCCTCGCAGGCGGCGATCGCGCTCGAGAACTCCGAGCTGGCGCGGAAGATCGAACAGGAAGTCGTCACCCGCGCCGAGCTGTCCCGCTTCCTCGCTCCGGCCGTGGCCGAGGCGGTGGTGTCGGGCAAGGTCGAGCTGCTGCGGGTGGGCCGCCTCGCAGAGGTCAGCTGCATCTTCGCCGACATTCGCGGCTTCACCTCGATGGCCGAGGCCGACAGCCCGCAGGAAACTGTCGCGATGTTGAACACCTTCTTCACCGCGATGGCGAACTGCATTTTCACGCATGAAGGCAACCTCGACAAATTCATCGGGGACTGCGTGATGGCCACCTGGGGCCCACCGATCACCCACGTCGACGACGCCAGCCGGGCGCTCAAGTGCGCGCTCGAGATGCTCGATGAAATCACCGCCATGAACGAGGCGCGGGTGGCGGTCGGCAAGAAGGCGATCGAGGTCGGCATCGGGGTGAACACCGGCCAGGCCGTCGTCGGCTACATCGGCAGCAACGAGCGTCACGAGTTCACCGCCATCGGTGACTCGGTGAACACGGCCTCGCGGCTGTGTGGCCTGGCGAAGGGTGGCGAGGTGCTCGCCAGCGACGTCACGGTGAAGCGGGCTGGCCCCGGCTTCAAGGTGGAGGCGGTCTCCGTGCTGCAGGTCAAGGGCAAGGAGAAGGGCGTGCCCGCCTTCCGGGTCCTCGACTACACGGGCGCGTGATGACCGACGCACGTTCCTCGCGGAGCGTCGTCGCGCAGTCGTGTCCCAATTGCGGGAAGCTTCATGACGTGGCCGTGTACGTGTCCGGCCAGCAGCTGGTCTGCGCCTGCGGCATCAAGTTCGAGGTCAAGCGCAACGACGTGAAGACCGTGGCGCCGAAGAGCGCGATCACGGCCAACGCCCGCGGCGTCGAGGTGGCCCTCGAGAACACCTTCGCCAGCAGCACGGCGAGCCGGGCCAGCGAGTTCGAAGAGGACGAGACGACCGGTGCCCCCGTGGGCCCGAAGGTGCCGGGCTACGAGTTGGTCGAGCTGCTGGGCAAAGGCGGCATGGGCGAAGTGTGGCGCGCCCGGCAGACCTCGCTGGGGCGGTTGGTGGCGGTCAAGCTGTTGCCGCCGCGCTTCGCGAAAGATCCCGAGTTCGTGGCGCGCTTCGACAAGGAAGCGCAGGCCCTCGCGTCGCTCTCGCACCC
>JAYVNA010000486.1:0-13140 GCA_043758715.1 Archangium sp. | reverse complement strand
TTGTCGTTGCTCATCACCTCCAGCGCGCCGGTGGATCAGTACGTGGCGTCGACTTCGAAGCAGCTGCTCGGTGCACCCATCGAGCAGGCCCGCATCGATCCCGACAACGTCGAGGTGCTGGTGCAACACCTCAAGTGCGCCGCCTTCGAGTTGCCCTTCGAGTCCGATGAAGGCTTCCGCGAAGTAAAGGCCTCGCAGGTGAAGGAAGCGCTCGAGTACCTCTCGTCACACGACGTGGTGCACGCGGCCTCGTTGCCTAACGGCAAGACCACCTACCACTGGAGCGCGGACGCCTACCCCGCCAACGATGTCAGCCTGCGATCGTTGGGCTGGGACAACTTCGTGGTGGTCGATCTCGCGACCGACAAGACGATGGCGGAGATGGATTGGCGCTCGACGCACACCATGCTGCACGAGCAGGCCATCTACCAACACGATGGAAAGCAGTACCAGGTGGAGAAGCTCGACTTCGAAAACCACAAGGCCTTCGTCCGCGCGGTGGAGCCCGACTACTACACCGATGCGATGACCTACACGAAGGTCACCGTGATGAGCCGCGCGCAGGAATCGATGCAGCCGCTGTGCGAACTCGGCGCCGGTGAGGTCTCGGTGGTCGAGCGCGTCGTCGGCTACAAGAAGATCAAGTTCCACACGCATGAGAACGTCGGCTACGGCGACGTGCGCCTGCCCGAGATGCAGATGCACACCACCTCGTTCTGGCTCACCGTGCCGGAAGACGTGCTGCAGCGGCTGATCGAAGAAGGCGCGGGCACCCGGCCTGATCTGCTCGATGCGCTGCGGGGCGTGAACGCGGCGATGCACACGGTGGCAGCGGTCGGGCTGATGATCGACCCCAAGGATCTCGGGCGGTGCCTGGGCAGTCGCGATGGCAGCGGCGCGCGCGGGGAACACCTCTACGAGCCGACCCTGTTTCTCTACGACCAGGTGCCCGGAGGCGTGGGGCTGTCGTCGCGCTTATTCGATGAACGCGAGGCCGTGCTGCGGGGCACCCGCACGTTGTTGGAGAACTGCGCCTGCGAGCAGGGCTGTCCTGCGTGCGTGGGGCCCGGGGTCGGCGGCCGAAAGTCGCTCGCGCTCACCGTGCTCAACTCCATCGGAGTGCACGCGCTCTCATGAGCAGCGGCATCGGTCTCTCTATCGCCGCGCGGTTGGCGGGGCTGCCCATCGCGGGCAAGCGCCCGCCTCCCCCACGCGCGCGCCTCGATGCCCTCATCGAGCCCAGGGAGACCGAGTTCGGGTGTCTGTATTTGAAGGAAGTGAACTGTGGCCCGGTGCAGCCGGTGGACGCCGCGTCGCTCGAGGCGTTGTCGCTCAGTGAAAACCCGCTCGACCCTTCCCGGCCGCTCTACTTCGACACCGAGACCACGGGCCTCGCCGGCGGCACCGGCACGCTGGCGTTTTTGATCGGCACCGCCGAAGTGCGCGGCGCAGACGTGGTGGTGAGCCAGGTGCACTTGCCGGGCCCAGGTCAGGAGCGGCCAATGTTGCTCTGGCTCGCGCGCCGCATCGAAGAGAGCACGCTGCTGCTCAGCTTCAACGGCCGCAGCTTCGACTGGCCGTTGCTGCGCAGCAGGTACGTGATGAATCGGTTGCCGCCTCCACCCGAGCGGCCGCATGTCGACTTGTTGCACTGCGCCCGGCGGGTGTTCCGGCATGCGCTCGATGAGCTCAAGCTGTCGACGCTCGAACGGCGCGTGCTCGACGTGCATCGGCAAGGAGACATCGAGGGCGCGATGATTCCCCCCGCGTGGTTCGACTATCTGCGCACCGGGCGGATCGCGGTGCTCGGGCGCGTGCTGTCACATAACGAGCGTGACGTGCGCAGCATGGTGGATCTGGTGAATCGCCTCACCGCGGCGTGGGAGGAGCGGCATCCCGTGTTGCCTGCGACCGCGCTGGGGCTGGCGACCGTGGCGGCGCGGCACGGAGATGATGCGCGCGCGCTGAGATTTCTTTTGAAGGCGAGCGAGGGCGAAGTGGCCGAGCACGCGTGGTCGCTCGAGGCCGAACTGCGGCGGCGGCGGGGGGAATATCGCGAGTCGGTCGATGCGCTGCTTCGTGCGGTGGAGAGGTCGACCGAGCCGGCGCCGCTGCATCTGCGACTGGCCAAGCTCTATGAGCATCGACTGCGCGATTACGATCTGGCCCGGCAACACGCGGCGCTGTGTGGCGCGGCGGAAGAGACCGTCAGTCATCAGCGGCGGCATGCTCGATTGGCTGAGCGGTAATCGCACCTCTGTCCCCCTCTCCCCGTACCAGGAGCGCGAGGAGAGGGGGACAGGGGTCGTGCTGATGGTCGCGTCGCTCCCCAGCGCCGATTCGCCGGGCTCCAAGATCACCTGCACGCCGACTGGCTCGAGTGGCTGCTCGAACGTGGAGTGCTTGGGACCCTGGCCCTCCTCTTTGCGCTCGCCGTACCGATCATCGCAAACAGAGCGAAGGCCGACCCCTTCATCCTCGCTGCGCTGGCAGCCATGCTGGCGCGGTCGTTCGTCGATTTTCCGTTCCACCGCCCGGCAGACCTGTGTCTGCTGGCCGCCTTGCTCGCGCAGGTCAGCCCACCACTCACTCCGACGTCCTCGACCTCATGACGCTCGACTTCGATTCCTTCTCGCTGCGCAGCTTCCGCGGCACCGATGCGCCTTCGTTCGTTCGTTACGCCAACAACCGGAACATCTCGCGCAACCTGCGTGACGGCTTCCCGTTCCCCTACCGCCTCGAGGACGCGCATCGGTTCCTCGGCAATATGGAGAACAACCCGCTGGTGTTCTGCGTCGTGGTCGACGGTGAGGCGGTCGGCGGCATCGGCGTTCACCCGTTCGACGACGTCTATCGGCGCGGCGCGGAGCTCGGGTATTGGCTCGGTGAACCGTTTGGGGGCCGAGGCATCATGACACGGGCCGTCCGCGCCATCACCGAGCACGCGTTTCAGCAGCGCACCGATCTCGTTCGCATTCAAGCAGCCGTATTCAGTTGGAATGCGGCGTCAGGCCGGGTGCTCGAGAAGGCCGGCTACGAGCGTGAAGGCGTGATGCGCCAGAGCGTGTTCAAGGACGGCGTGCTCGGCGATTCGGTCATGTACGCGAAGCTTCGCTGAACCTCCGGTAGTGTGGGCGGGCCGAACGCGAACGAGTTCTCGCGCAACCGCATTCTCCCCAGAGCCCCACTCCATGCGAATTCACTCGCTCCTGCTGACCTCGTGTCTCGTCCTCTTCGCTGGCGGCTGCGCCTGCAACAACGTCTTGCCCGCCGATGAAGACGCGGGAGCGGGAGCTGGCGGCGGCGCGGCGACCGGAGGCGGCAGTTCATCGACCGGCGGCGGCAATGCGACGGGCGGTGGCACGGCGACAGGCGGCGGTGAGGCGACGGGCGGTGGCACTGCGACGGGCGGTGGCACGGCGACGGGCGGAGGAGGAGGTACTGCCTGCGTCTCGGACCCCGGATGCACCGCGGGGCCGGGCTCCTCGGCGTGCGACCCGTCGGGCTCGAACATGCTCGGCACCTGCGTCGACGTGAACGGGAATCTCGAGAGCCCGACCTGCCTCAAGGTGCAGTCGCTGACCGCGTGTCCTTCCACCCTGCAGACCTGCACACCCGGCGCACCGGCCTGCACCTGCCCCGCGAGCGCCTGCACGCCTGGCCCCATCAACACCGCGTGCGTGAGCCCCACCTCGATCGTCACGTGCGAACTCGACGTACCCAACGGCTGCGGCATCTACCCGGCGACCGTCGGCACCCCCTGCGGCGATCACCGGGCCTGCAGCGGCACCGCGCCTGCCTCGACCTGCGCCTGCGTGGCCGACCCGCTGTGCGCCGCTGGCGTGGGCACGGCCTGCGACGCCACCAACGCCGGCACCATCACCTGCGCCCCCGACACCAACGGCTGCATCTTCGCGAGCCCCTCCACGGCGTGCGCTGCGCCGAGAGTCTGCAGCGGCACGACGCCCGCCGGCTGCACCTGCCCTGCGGCCACGGCCTCAGCGGTCACGGGCGGGGGTTGTAATGCGGTGGGCGACCTGGCCTGCGAAACCGGCAACACCCACATGCTGCTGACCTGCACTGCCGACCGCGGCTGCAACTCGTGGCAGCCCACCACGAGCTGCTCTGGAGCGAGCCTGGTGTGCGGCACCCGCGGCGCCACCGCGGCCTGTGAGTGCGGTGCCAACACGAGCGGCACGTACTACGCGGACCCCATCAACGGCTCGGGCGCGGGAACGATGCCCTTCCCGTCAGGGATCCAGAGCCCGGCGCAGTGCCGGTTCCGCACCCTCACCGACGCGCTGCTGGTCGCGAACGCGGCCGCTTCCTCAGCGGGCTCCGCCACCGTACTCGCCACCGGCTCCGTCGGTCCCAGCCCGGTCCTCTTCGCGGCCGAAACCTTCCCATTGGTGCTGATGCCGAACGTGGCGGTGAGCACCACGAACCTGGGTTTGGGCGTCTACACCGTCGCCTTCAACAGTCCCGCGCCCTCTGCGTTCACGCTGCATGATCAATCGAGCCTGAGCGGAATGACCCTTCAGCAAGTGAGCGGGGGCCCAGGTTCAGTCGGCATTGCGTTCTCCTGCCCGGCCACGCCCCTTGGCCCTGCGCGCGTGAGCAACTTCCGCATCGACGGGCGGCCCTCGGGTATCGGCCTGGCGCTCCTGGCGGGGGTGCGAAACCAGAGCACCTGCTCGACCACCCTCACCAACGTCGAGATCCGCAACGCGGGCGGACCGGGGCTCTTCGTGAACGCCGCGGTCGACTCGTCAGTCACCAGCCTCATCGGTGGAATCATCGAAGGCAACCGGTGGGGAGCCATGCTCAATCGCGGCGTGGTGCAGTTCACCAGCCTCACCGTTCGCGCCAACACCTCCGAAGGAATTCAGATCAATCCGTCTGGCGGCGAGGTCGCGTTCACGCAGACCGGTGGCCTGCTCGAAAACAACCAGGCCGAAGGCCTGCGCGTCCTCGACGGCACGGGTGCCACGAATGCCAGCGGGGTGAGCCTCGACGGCACGGAAGTGCGCGGCAACGGCGTCGCCCAGAGCCGTCCCGGCATCACGATTGAGTCTCGGGGGGCCACCTTCGCGAACGTGAACGTGCACAACAACGGCGGGGGCGGGTTGTCGCTCGTGACCGCAGCCACGGGCATCACGGTCTCGGCCACCGTGACGGGCACTTCACACTTCGACCTCAACGGCACCGCCTCTCTCGCCGGTCATGGCGTCAACGTCGGCCTGGGCGCGACCTTCACGGCCAGCCTGGCCACCTTCGACAGCAACCGCGGTGCAGGCGTGCATCTCATGAACAGTGGCAATGCCACCCTTCACGGCGGTTCCGCGAACGGGAACGGCGCAGGTGGTGCCAACTACAATGGGCTCGAGGTCGAGAGCACAGGCACGCTCGTCGTCGACACCGGAGCGGTGGTGCAGAACAACGTCAACAGTGGCGTACGCACCACCGGGCTCGGCGGCAACGTGACGCTGGGGGGCACGGCGCTGCTCCCGCTGGACATCGCTCGCAACGGGGTGGCGACCGTCGGTACCGGCTCAGGGGCGTGGTTCGGCAACTCCACCGTTTTCGCGACCTTCGTGAACTTCCACGACAACGGCCGACACGGAGCCCAGCTGAACAACACCAGCAGCAGCCCCATCGGTGCGCACATCACCTTTCAATCCTGCAACTTCATCGACAACGCACTCGAGGGCCTGCGGGTCGAGGTCTCTGAGCGCACCCTGGGGAACACCAAGTCGCTCACCGTTTCGAACGGCACCTTCAGCGGTTCGGTGCGCGGCATCGACGTCGCCACCGCTGGCAACGTGTGGGGGATCTTCAGCTCGAACACGGTGACCGACAACGATGACACCGGCATCTTCGTGACGGGCACCTCCGGGAGCAACCTGGTGTTCGACCGGAACACGGTGACCGGCAACCGCGTCACCACGAGCACCGGAGGGTTCGGCGGGGGCGGCGTGGTGCTCACCGGAACCAACCCCGGCACCTTCGTCTTCCGGCGCAACGTGGTTCACAGCAACGCGGCCAACCAGGTGCTGGTCGCGGCCCAGGGCGCCGTCGCCACCTGGGACCTCGGCGGCACCACGGGGGCCACGTGTGACCCCACCACCGCGAACACGTTTGCTTGCTACACGCCCAACCAGCCGCCGGTGAAATACGTGGGTGTCATGGCGGTGGGGGCTTCGGTGATCGCGAACGGGAACTCGTGGAAGAACGCGACGCCGCAGGGCACCGTGGACTTCGCGAGTTTCAACGGCGGGGTCTTCCTGCCCTCGCCGCCGATCGCGAATTGCGCGGCGAGCCCGATCGTCTGCCCCTGAATCAGTCCTTGGCTTTGAGCTTGCTGTCGTTCTCCGCAATGAAGCGGCGGAGATCGTCGGCCATGTCGAGCAGCTTGATCCACTGCTCCTTGTAGAGCGTCACGGGGAAGCGGCCCATGCCGTAGACCGAGACGGCGCCCTTCTCGGAGACTTTGAGCGAGATGCCCTTGCTGGTGCGGGCCTTGAGGGACTCCATCTCGGCCTTGAGCTTTGCAACTTCTGCCTTCAGATCGTCTTCGGTGGACATGGCGCGCACCCTATCATCTGTCTCCTACCTCCCTCTCCCCCGCGGGGTGTACGGCCCGCGGGGAGAGGGGGACAGGTGCCTGCTTACGGACCGAGCAACTCGCGGCCATCGCTCTCGAGAAACCGCAGCACCTGCTCGCGCGGCTCGGCGAAGTCCCACATCACGTTGTGGCCGTTGTACGCGCTCGCTTGCGCCGCCGGCAGGTAGCTGGCCGGGTTGACCCGCACGAACGCGCTCAAGGGCGTCGTGCCCGAGCGCGGGCCAATTTCGGCGAGCCCCATCGCCCCTGCGAGATCGACGCTGGTATCGAGCGGAATGATGCTGTCGCCGAGGCCCGCCTGCTGCAGCACCGCGAGTTCGGATTTCCGCGCACCGGCGAAGTTGATCGGATCTCCCGGGTCGAAGAACGGCTGCGCCGCCGCGCGAAAGAGCGGAAACGAAGCGACGTACTCCGGTGAATCGAAGGCGAGATCCGTCTGCGCGACGATGAGCAACCCGATGAGGTCTTGCAGGTTGCGGCTCATCATCACGTTCGACAGCCCCGCGCCGGGCACGTTGAGCACCACGCTGGTGAGGCGATTGGCGACCGGGACGAAGCCGGCGCCCATGATCGCTCCCATCGAGTTGCCGAAATAACGAAGCTTTGGTGCGACGTCGGGCTGCCCATCGCCGTCGACATCGATGGTGATGGCGGCGCGCTCGACCTGCAGCAGATCGAACGTCATCTCGCGGAAGCGATCTCTCAACGCGGGCAGGTCATCGATGCTGAAGAACTGCGTGAAGGTGCCGCGGCTTCCATGATTGGGCGCGTCGATGCCGATGCAGCCGAGCCCCCGGCGCGCGAGCACCTCGGCCCACTCGAGGCAGTACCCTTCGAGGGTGCCCACCCGCGGCGTGTTGCGGCCGCCAACGCCGTGCTGGCCCATCACCACCGGCCACCCTGCCGCGGGCCTGGGACCTGAGGGCAGCGTGAGCACGAACCGCAGCGGCACCACCGGCGCAGACGAAGGGTTTGCGAACCAGTCGGCACGAACGTGGGCGTCCTCGCGAAGATCCCGGGAGGCGAGTTCACCGATGACCACCGCGCCCACGTGCGTCGCGGGACGGCCGAAGGCGTGCTTCTCGAGCCACGGCGTCACGGTGCTCCATTCGGGATCGGTCGGGCGCCAGGTGCCCACCAGGCGGCGGCCGTTGTTCTCGTCAGCCACCACACCTTGCGGAGGAATCGTCACCGCGGCCGGGTTCGCATCGGCCCAGGTCGCCAGCGCGCGCACCGGTGTCACGAAGTCGGCAGCGTGTTGGGGAAGCGTGAGGAGCACCTCGTCGACGTTCACACCGAGCGCTGCGGCGATGGGCGCGAGCGCGGGCTGGGTGTTGCCCCACTCGGTCCCGCGGCCGAACGCGACCCCGCTCGTGGTCTTCGGGCCCTTGAGCACCACCAGCACGCCTTCGGCGCCCGCAGGCACCGGCACGCTGGGGCGCGCGACCAGAAATTCGGGGAAACCCTCGGGCAAGGGCATCCCGCGGGCGGCGAGCACGTCGCGCGGGTGCTGCACGGCCACGGGGCGCTCGAGCACGCGCCAGTCCGCGCCGTCCTTCACCAGGCGGGCGACGCTGCCGCTGATGCTGTCGGGGTCGAGTGGCTCACTGACCCGCAACAGCGTGCTGCCGAAATTGCCGAGCGAGGTGACGCCGCCTTGCGCGCCCTGGGTGCCGACCTTGTTGAAGTAGCTGATCGCCTTCGCAGTCATCGCCTTGCGCGGGAGGAAGGGCTGAAACCAGCGCGTGCGCCAGGTGAGCGCACCGTCGACCAGCAGCCGTTCATCGGGGAACGGGTTGTCGAGGCTCTGCGCGTCGGCGGTCCAGAGGAAGTGCGGTGGCTCGACGGGCGGCGCAGGCGGAGTGCAAGCGAGGGCGAAAAAGCACAGAAGCCAACCGGACCGGAGCGTCACCCGGTGATGGTGCAGGACAAGCCGGCTCAACTCAATGTGCGCGCGTGCCCCGCGAAACACCCGGGCGACGCCTCAGACCCACTGATCCGCGTCGGCCGCGAGTGCCATCTTCGCGGTGCGAGTCATGCGCTCGCTGGCGAGCTGCTGCACCTTCTTGTTCACCTCCGGGTTGATCATCACCCGCGTTCTGAAATCACCCGCGAGCACGCACAACGCCACCACCGGCGTCTTCGCCGTGACCGTCGCCGACACCGGCAATTTCGTGAGCACGGAGATTTCGCCAAACGCGTCGCCCTCGACCAGGTCCGGATACGCAGTCGTCCCCTGCGCGACCGAACACTGTCCGCGCAGCAACAGGAACACCGCTTCTCCGGCGCCGCCTTCCTGCAGCACCACCTCGCCCGCCGCGAACGTGCACGGCTGGAACGACTTCATCAGCGCCGCCCGCTGCGCCTCGGTGAGCAATCGAAGCAACGGGTTTGCCCGCATCAGATTCGCGATCATGCGCTCGCGGTAGAACTGCTCCAGGCCAGCGCGCACACCCGGGTGCCTGGTGATCACCGGCTCCATGCTCTCGCGGGGGAACTCGAGCACCACCACGTCGCTGTCAGCCTTCACGGTCGCCATGCGCGGCGCGCCCGAGAGCAGCGCCATCTCGCCGAAGAAGTCGCCTTCCTTCATCGTCGCGACCCGCTGGCTTTCGCGCCAGACCGAGGCCGTGCCCTGGGCGAGCGCGAACATCGAACGGCCCGGTTCGCCTTCGGTGACGATCACCTGGCCCGCACGAATGGTCTTCGCGTCCATCGCCCCACTGAGCACGGCGACGAACTCTTCGGTGCTCAGCGCCGAGAAGAGCGGAATCTGCGGCAGCGCATCACGCGGCGGGAGCGGCGGCTCGGCCTCGGGAAGGAGTTCCTCGAGCGCGATCTCCTCGGGGGGCTGCTCACGGGGCGGCAGCGACGTCTGCAGGCCGAACGCGCCCGTCTGCAGTTGAGCACCACCGGGCAACGGCGCAGGCGCAGCGCCACCCTGCCGGTGCGCATAGAGCTCGGCGAGCAACTGCGTGGCCGCCGAGTTCTTCGGATCGAGCGAGAGGATGACGCGGCTCAGCGCGGTCGCCTTGAAGAACTCTCCCTGCTCGGCGTAGCGCTTGAGCACCTCGGAATACTCAGTCACCGCGGCCGCGGTCTGACCCTCGCGCGCGAGAATCTCTGCGATCTTCTGGCGCGCCGAGAGCTCGCCGGGCACCGCCTGCACGATGCGCCGATATTCCTCGAGCGCGTCTTGGAGCCGGCCCTGGTTCAACAACTGCGCTGCGCGATCGAGCTGCCGGTCGAGGGCTTGGGACATGGGCCAATTCGTACCGCACCTCTCACCTTCATGCCTGCACGTTCACCCTCGGTGTCACCCGAAGGTGATCAATTTATTTATGAGGGCGTTTGCCTTCCGCCCTCACTTCTTCATGACGGCGTTTGCCTTCCGCCCTCACTTGTTCACCATGAAGCGTGAACCTCCCGCTTCACTTCTTCCCGGGCTCAGGGAGTGGCACTGACACCGACACGCCACCTTGCGCATCACCGGTGGAAGGCGTCACCTGTGCGTTCGCCGACACCGCCACCCCGCTCTTCTTCTCGGTGGCGGTGACGGTGACACCGACCGTCGGCGTGGTGGTGAGCTTCGTCCCCGAGGCGGTGACCGAGAGCGAGCCCGCGTCACCCTGGGTGGCGAGTTGGGCGGCGAGCTCGTCGAGGCCCGCGGGCACCAGCTTCGCCTGCGCGCCGAGCGAAGTTCCCGCGCCAAAAGAGACAGAGGCGGCGAGCGTGGCTTCATCGAGCGCGAGCGGTGCGTCAGCGGCGTGTCTCGACAGCTGCACCTCGGTGCTCACTTTCGCGCGAGGCACCTCGAGCATCGACTGCGCGCTCAGGCTCTGCACCACGCCTTTTCTCGCCGTCACCTCGGCACCGGCGCTGAGCGACACCGGCTCGGTGACGAGCGCGACATGGGCCCACGCACGCAGTGGATGCGTTCCGCGCTCGGGGACCACGCCCGCGTCGGCAGCAATGCTGGCCTCACCGTGCTCGACGCGCACCGAGGTGTCGGCCTGCCTCACCTCGCCACTGCGCGCGATGACGGCGTTGGCGGTGGCATCGAGGTGTGCGGACCCGACGTCACGGTGAAGCGCGGCGCCCCACTCCACGCGGGGATCGCCGGCGCCGGGCGTGGCCAGTGGCGCATCCCACGCGGCCTTCGCGGTGAGTTCGAGGCCATCAGCGCCGAGCGCGACACCCCGGGGAATACCAGCTTGATCGAGGAGCGCGCTGCCACCGCTGGTGGCTCCGCCGCGGGACTGTTCGCGAGGCAACAACGAAGCCGCCACCGCTACGCCCACGCCCGCAGCGCCCGCACTCACCAGCAGTGGATCGTGCTTTTTGAGGCCATCGACGACCGCCTGCGTCGCGAGCTTCCCAGCGCCTGCGATGAGCGCGTCAGCCTGGCGGCCCAACATTCCGGCGCCTCCGTCCTGCTCGAAGCCGCGGGCACAGGCACAGAGAATCCACTCGGGTGAGCGGGCCTGAGGTTGCGGCATTCCCGGGCCCATCGCGCGCATTTGATCGAGGTAGCGACCGAGCGCAGCGATGGTGTTCTCCACCGGGAGCGTGCCGCCGTAGATGGTGAGGCTGGTCGACTGCCCCTTCGCCCGCGCGCGCGTGGCGGCGACAGAGTCCTGCACGATCATCGCGCGCTGCTCTTCGCCGTAGTCGAGGAAGTGCGGGCGGTCGGGTTTGTAGTGATACGCACCGCCCCGGGCGCCCGACTGCATCGCGGCGAGCTGATCGACGATGGAGTTCACCGCGTAGCGGCTGCCCTGGTGCTGGTAGCTCCAGACGTGCGTCGGCTCGTGCGCGAGCAGGACGCCGTTGAACGAGTCCCAGCCTTCGTCGTGCAAATCTTCGGGCAGCGTGGTGCCCGGGCGGATCTTCCAGCGCGGCTCGGTGGGGTCGACGTGAATGGTGTTGCCCAGCACCAGCGCGCTGGCGCCCATGGTCTGCACGCCGGTGGTGAAGCGAAAGCGAATCGAACCCGGGTCGAGCGTGCGGCCGAAGTTCTCGTTGATACGGGTTGCTTCGCTGGTGGTGAGCCCTCGCTCGGACACCGTGTCGGTCGTCGCGAGGACGTCGTTCACTTTCCCGCCACGCGCAGTCCCCAGCGCCAGCAACCACTCGAGACCGAGCGCCTCGACGATGAATCCCAGGGAGCCCGCGTGCGCGGCGAGCTCGAGTGTCTGCTGCAGGGCGAGGGCGTTGCATTCGGCAGCAACCCGATGAAGTGAAGGCTGCTGATCGCCCGAGAGCGCGAGGCCGACCAGGAGCCGCTCGCGTTGATGCGCACTGGCCGAACGCAGCAGGAAGTCGTCGGGCACGTCACTCGCGCGCAGCGGGGTTCCGTTGGGCCGGGTGGGCTTTCCGGTGACGAGCTGGAGAAACGGAGGCGTCGACATGTCGCGCTGACCTTACCGCCTCCTCACTCTCCAGCCGCGGAAGCCCTCTCGACTGAACGGCGGCTTCTCCGAAAACCGCGCCGACGCGGTGCTCACCGCGCGCCGCACGCACGACTCCGCGCGGCGCCGATGACGCTGCGCTGCAAGCAAGTGATCAACTCTGCGGGGCTGAGCGCGCGGCAGGTCGCCAGCTCCATCGAAGGCGCTCCGACGCCGCCACGGGCGTACGTCGCCAAGGGCCACCGGGGCTCACCGCTGCGCTGTCGATCGCCGAGCTCATCGCCCGCGGCTGACGGCACAGCGCCCTTCGATGCACTCAGCGACGAAACGAACATCCCTCGCCGAGCAGGGGTGCTTCTGGGAAACGCAGTCTTTCCGCGCGCAGAGGTTTTGACGCTTCTGGCCGCGATTCATGGCTTCGTGCCGGCGTTGCCTTGGCTCGTCTACCGGCTGACGCAAGCGCCGGTGCATGCATTCGTGATGCATTGTTTCGGGCGATACCTCGCGCGCACCAACCCCAGCGTGCCGGCGTTCCTGGCGAGCGGTGAGTCTGCGACGACCGCTCCGGCCCGTACAAGTGAAACGGGAGGTTCACGCTTCACGGTCAACAAGGGTTGATGCGATGACCCGCCGCAACTCACCCAAAGACATCGCGACGCTGACCGACCTCACCCGTCTGGCCGATGTGGTGGTGAACAAGCGAAACGACAAGCGCGCCGACGAGAAGAAGAACCGTCGAAATCGGCACTACGAAACGCAGTTCATTCGCCAAGCCGTCACGCGTGGGCTCCCGGTCGATGAAGACGACTCACAACAACCAAGTTGATCAGCGTCGAGCCGGCCCGCGCCGGCATTCCGAGTCACCATGAAAGAACGCGCGCTCCATCCACCACGAGAAAAATAGAATTTGTGGTCTCGAGCACCAACGAATCGCCCGATAGCTTCATGAGAGACGCGCACGCGAAGTCTCCGCCATCGAACTGAGCGCGGCTACACAACTCCCTCTCTGACAACGTGAGTGAGACAGCAGCCACCCCGAAGTTTAGTGAGCAGGGCGAGCAGAGTGACCCAACATGTCGTGCATGATCAGTTGTCGTCGTTCCA
>JAYVNA010000485.1:0-4352 GCA_043758715.1 Archangium sp. | reverse complement strand
AGCTGTTGGGTTCCTTCGGCCAGGGCGTGTTGCTCGCGCGCGGTGAGCTCGCCTCTGGTGCGCTGAAGACCTGGCTGGTGCGGGGCATTGCCTTCGATGCAGGCGTCGACGCGGGTGTCGATGCAGGAACGGACGCGGGAATCGACGCGGGCGAAGAAGACGCGGGGACGGACGCGGGCGAAGAAGACGCGGGACCTCCGCAGCCTCCCGACGGTGGCTGGTATGGGCCGGGCGCGTCGTGTGATCAGAACGCGCAAGGCTGCGAGCCGGGCCTGAGCTGCTGGTTCGTGTTCGGCCCGTACACGAACTTCTGCGCGGCGACGTGCGCCGACAGCAGTCAGTGCGGTGCCTACGGCGTCGGCGCGTGCTGCACCTTGCCGGGGCCGCAGGTCTCCACGCCCGTGTGCCTGCCTTTTGACGCAGGGCGATGCGACGCTGGCTGAGCAGAACGCGTCCGTCACCGGGAGGCCGCGAAATTCAGAGCCGCGAGCTGATCTGCTATTGAGCGCCCATGCGCGCTCTGATTTCGGTGGTGGTGGCGGTGCTGTCACTCGGTTGCCCTGCACCCGTTCCCAATCCCACGGGTGGGGGCGGAGGCAGTCTCTTCACCGGCGGTGGCGGGGGCAGCACGAACGGCGGCGGCACCGGAACCACGGGCGGCGGCACCACCACGGGCGGGGGCACCGGAGGTGGCGTCACCGGCGGCGGCACGGGCGGCGGCGCGGCGCTGCCGAGCACCATCACCATCGAGCAGCTCGGGTTCTCTGACCCGGCGATCGTCGCGGGTGCTGATGGCGTGCTGCACCTCGCGTTCACCAACGGCCCCACGCCCGATTCTTCGTTCGGCTACGCCCGCTGCGCATCGAACTGCGGCGTCTCGGCGAGTTGGTCCGTCACGCTCATCGACACCGGGGCACCTCAGAAGAGCCGGTCTCGCCTGGTGATTGGCACCGACAGCCGCTTGCACGCGCTCTACGAGACCATCGAGAACGGCCTGACCCAGACGGTGTACAGCTCGTGCGCGAGCAACTGCACCACGGCCGCGAACTGGTCGAAGACGTACCTCACCACCCTTTTCATCGGCTCTTCCAGTGAAGTGCATGGCGCGCCGCTCGCGATCGACGCGCAGAACCGGCTGTCGTTCATCGTCAGCACGCTCACCACCAACGCCACGCTCACGCTCGCGACCTGCGCAAGCAGCTGCGACACCCTCACCAACTGGACCGCCGGAACCTTCCGCACGGGTGGTGGTCGCACGGCGATGGTCGCGCGCGGCACCACGCTGCACGCGGTGATCTTCAACGACAGCGACTCGCTGGTGTACCGGACTTGCTCTGCGAACTGCACGCAGGCCGCGAGCTGGACCGAATCGGCGCCCTACTTCATTCACGACGGCCGCATGCCCACCGCCATCGCGGTGACGGCGCAAGGCGGCGTGCGCATCGCGTACAACCAGGGCACCTCAGCCTCGAACCAGAGCGCGGCCATCAAGGCGCAGGACAACCACGTGCTGGTGTGGTCGTGCGACGCGAACTGCATGGCGATCGCGAACTGGGGCGGCACCATCGTCGGCAACGCGCGGGACGGAGAAGAGGGCATCTCGCTGGCCGAATCGAACGGTTTGCTGGTGCTGCTCACCACCAACTCCGTCGACGCGACCGGGAGCATCTGCACTGCGGGCTGCACCAACGCAGCGAGCTGGCAGACCGTCGCCGTCGACTCGTCCACCGACTTCGGCGCGCAGTACAACCCCATCACCTGGGGCAGCGCAGGGTGCAGCAGCCCGCCGGCCTATTACGCGGCCTGGTACCTCGATGACGGTGTGCTGGCGGTCAAACCCGACGGCACCGTCGCGACCGCGTTCAGCAGTCACATGCTGCGGCGCTGCACCTCGGGCCAGGTCAGCGCCACGTACCTGCCGGGCCTGGGGCGCATCACCTACTTCCCCTGAAGGCCGTAGGTCTGGTCGAGGTAGTCGACGATCGCCTTCGACTCGAAGAGCTCGGTGCTTGTGTTCGGATCAGAGAGCCACGGCACCTGCATCTTGCCGCTTCGCGCGATGAACGCGGCGCGCCGGGGGCTCTTCTTCCCCACGTTGTGCAGCAGGTACGGCAGCTCGAGCTCACACAGCTTCTCGCGCGCGACGCGGCAATACGGAGACCCTTCGAAGCTCCACAGCTCGAGCGGCTTCGCAGGCGCCTTCGACGGGAGCGCCCCACTCCGGTTCCCCACCGCGGAAGAGAGCACTGAGCTCAGCATCGTCACGGGTCCCAACGAGGCCATCAGGGGCCGGTGGCCCTGGCCGTAGGTGACCGCGAGGTACTTGTTGATGTCGTCGCTCTCGTACAGCGTGGTGTTCGTGTTCGGGTCGACGAGAAGCGGGAACTGCGCCTTGCCGCCCAGCTCGGTGGCCTTCGGGCGAAAGCGCGTGCCGTTTTTCGGGCAGGGATAGATGACGGCCTCGAGGTCGAGGTAGGTCAGCGTCTCGCGCACCTTGCGGCAGAACGGACAGCTTTCGAATTCGTAGAGCTCGAGGGGACGCTCCGGGCGGGCGCCGAGCTGACGGGCCACCATGAGGCCGGCCCCCAGGCGGAACACGCTGCCCACCCACGCTCCGCGCACGCTCGATTTCCAGTCGTCCATTGAGCAGGCGATAGCAGAACTGGGGTACGGTTCTGGAGAACTCTGGACGTGGCGCCCTTGCGCCTGACCTGAACGCGAATTTCCCCATTTCAAGACTGTGAGCGTGAAGACGCGCTCTCACGCTTCGCGGGGCGTCAGCCACCCATCGCGAACGAGCACCCCATCGGCTGTGTCGATGTATCGCTGCGAGCAGTGCCAGGAGATCGTCGGTCCCCGTATTCCCCAGCTTCGAGCCGTCACCGAGACGCGCGTGAGGCAGTACCCGGTTCGAGTCAAAGCCAACCACGTGATGAAGCGCGGGAAGCTCACGTGGGTCGATGACGCGGGCGGAGAAGGAAGAGAGATCGTGCGCGAGCTGGTGCTCTGCGCGCGGTGTCACTCGAAATGAAACACTGACGGGAGTCCCTGCACGGGGCTCCCGTCTTTCATCTTCAGTGCGCCCAGGTCGACGGTGCGGGGCCCATCACCAGCACCAGCCTCCCACCCGGCACCAGCGCCGCTTGGGTGAACTCGGCGCTGTCGAGCCGCGCGCCGTTGAGCGTCGCCGACTGCACGTAGAGGTTTTCGGTCGAGACGCCCTGCGCCTCGATGGTGAACACGCCGGTGGGCAGGGTGAGTTCGAGCTTCGGAAACAGCGGGCTGCCGATGAGCCAGCTCGACGTGCCCGGCACCGGGTAGATGCCCGCGGCGGCGAACACGAACCAACTGCCCAGCGTGCCGCCATCGTCGTTGCCGGGAACCCCGTTCGGCGCCGATGAGAAATAGGTGTCGCGTGCCCAGTCGCTCCACTTCGCCGTCAGCTCCGGCCTTCCCGCGCGGGCGAAGAGAAACGGCGCGTGAATGTCGGGCTCGTTGCTCGGCCAGTAGTGATTGCGAGGCAGGTACCGCAGCTCATACGTGGGCTGCGTCAGCGCCTCGGCTTCTTCGGGCGGGGCGGCTTCGAAGAAATCAGTCAGCGCCGAGAGGAACGCCTCGCGCGAGCCGAAGAGGGTGTCGAAGGCCGTCGCGTCCCACAGCGGCATGAAGGTCGTCTGCAGCGCGTTGGCTTCGGCGTAGTGGTCCCAGCTCGTCAGCGAGTAGGGCTCGTTGACCAGGGTGCCGTCGAGGTGATGCGCGCGCAGCACCCCGGTAGCGGGGTCGAACAACTTTCGCCAACCGCGGGAACGCTGCTCGAGGAGCTCGGCCTGCTCGAGGTGCCCGAGCTTGCGGCCGAGATTGGCGAGGGCGAAGTCGGCGTGCGCGTACTCGACGGTGATGCCCACGCTGCGGCGCGATTCCTCGAGCGGCATGAAGCCCGAGGTCGCGTAGCTGCCCATCGACGCGCGTGAGCCGTGCGCGGGAGTACCCAGTGCTTCCGAAGAGGCCTGCTGCCAGGCGGCTTCGGCGTCGACGCCGGGAACGTCGCGCAGCACGGCGTCGGCGAACACGATGTCAGCGGGCGCACCTTCCATGGTGGCTGACTCGCCGGTGCCCATGGGCCAGCGGGGAAGACCCCGGCCCTGCGCGGCCATGCGAAGCAGGCTGTGCACCGAGTCACGCGCGGTGCGTTCATCGAGCAGCGCGTAGAGCGGGTGCACGGTTCGGTAGGTGTCCCAAAGTGAGAAGTCGCTGAGCATCGACTCACCGGGTGGAACGGTGCCGGCGGAACCTCCGAAGACGTAGGCGCCATCGACGTCGCTGATCACCGTGGGCATCAACGACGAGAGCCG
>JAYVNA010000484.1:0-4375 GCA_043758715.1 Archangium sp. | reverse complement strand
CTCGTGACGCCTTCAACGTGGTGGCCAGCGCGCTGCGCAACGCCGGCCCCTCGAGCTTCGAGCTGGTGCCCGGGCGCTACCCTGACGCCGTACCGCTCACCGCCGTGCTCGGCTCGATCGGTCAATCGCCGCAGGGCCAGGCCGCGTTGGGCAAGGTGCTCGATCAGTTCAAGGGCAAGACGGGCATCGAGGTGCCGCTCGAGATGCGCGCCGCGGTGCTGAGCAACCCTGCCGCGCTCACCAAGGCGCTGGAGGTCACGCCCGGCCAGCTCAGCGCAGGCATCGTGGGCCTCAACGCCGCCTACCAGAGCGGGAAGATCAAGAAGGGCGAGCCGGCGCATCAGCTGCTCCCGCAACACTTCGACCTGGGCAAGCTCGACGACGTCGACGCGCCCCGCCCGAAGTCAGAGATGAAGGAGCTCGCGCCCGGGCTGTTCCAGGGTGATCTCCCCAGCGCGCTTTCTGATCAGCAGATCAAACGCAACCGCGTGCTCGCCGAGGTCTTCGGGCGGCTCTCGAACAACACCGCGCTGCCCGAGGGCGAGAAGTTCTCGGTCACCCACAACGGCAGGCAGTTCACCAAGCTCGACGACTTTGCGAAGGCATTGCAGGCCGACGGCTACGAAGTGAACGTCAGCTTCGAGCAGCGCATCGCGAACTTCTCCAACCTGAAGACGACGGTGCCGGGCAGCAATCCTCCGAAGTACCTCGACGTGCCCGCGCCGTTGATGATCAAGACCGGCCTCAAGGACGCGCTCGGCAAAGAAGCCGTGGTGCCCGCGGTGCACTCCGAGATGATCATCTCGATCAAGGGCGGCCCCAACGCGCGCGGGCCGAAGTTCGATGCCGATCTCAAGTTCTACCAGGGCGTCAGCGGCACCGGCTTCTTCCCCTGCCACCTGAACGCGGACCCGGCGTGGTGCGGCAAGTCGAAGCAGGGCGAGGTGACGGGTGCCAAGGCGCTCGAGGCGATCTCCGTGGCCGGCGCCTTCACCGATCTCGTCAACACCACTGCCAAAGAGAAGAACCTCTACGCCGATGGCTACGGCATCACCGGCGTGTGCAACGACTCGGTCGCCGTGGTGCAGCAGGCCGTCACCGGCCACGCTGACGCGTACCCGTTGCTGATGAAAGACGAGGTGCTCTACGGCGCGCTGAAGGAACGGCTCTCCGACGCCAACAAGGCCGACGACCCGTCCTTCAGGGCGATCCGGAAGGCGATGCGCGAGCTGCCGTCTGACGTGCAGCACAACGAGAGCCAGAAACGCCGTGCACTGGCCTCCTTGCCGTGGGCCGCCGGCCGGGAACCGTTCGCGAGTTCCGAAGAGGCGCGCAAGATTCTCAGTCAGTAGGCAGCGCTGTGATCAGACCACGTCGAGCTTCAGCCCCTTCTCTTTCTTCCGCAGTCCCACCGCCTCCGGCCCTTCGGTCTCGAGGCCCAGCGCGGTCTCGAGCAAATCGAGCAGCTGCGCGCGCGAGTCGGGGTCGTCGGCCGACATCAACACCAGCTCGATCGGCAGCCGCTCCTCGGCGGGTACGGGCTCGGCCTCGACCGGCTTGCCATCGGGTCCCAGATCTTCGACCAAAAGGTCGCCATCACGGTGAATCGTGTATCGACGATGCATGATGGACAGACTGTAACCGGCTCGCGGCTGATCTACGCTGCCCGACGTGCCGGTCCCGCTCTCTCAGCTCGCCATGAAGCTCTTCGTGAACCCCAAGCCCGGGGTCGACCCCGTCGTGCCCGGGTTGTTGTGGGAGGCGCCACCGACCGCGATGACCGACTCCGGCCATTGGGAAATGACCGACGCCGGCCAGGCGATGAAGCGGCCCCGCACCGGTGAGCCGCTGGTCTTCATGGTCGAGAAGGGCACCGCCACCAACAACCCCTTCGCGATGGGCGTCACCGTGGGGCGGGTCGAGAGTAATGACATCGTGGTCGACGACGGCTCGGTCTCGCGCTTTCACGCCTGGCTGCAGAAAGACGAGCGCACGCAGGCGTGGTCGCTCACCGACGCCGAGTCGAAGAACGGCACCTGGGTGGACGGCGTGCAGCTCGCCGGCAAGCAGCGCGTCACCCTGCGCGACGGCGCCAGCCTCAAGTTCGGCGAGGTGATCATGACATTCCACCTCCCTGCGACGCTCAAGGCGCTGGTCGGCGATCGTTTTCGCAACTCTTCAGGTCAAGGGTCGAACCGGTAGCCCAGCCCTCGAACCGTCTTGAAGTGTTTCGGCTCGTCGGGGTTCGGCTCGAACTTCGCGCGCAGCTGGCTGACGAAGTTGTCGACCGTGCGGGCCGTGCCCTCGTACCCATAACCCCACGCGCCTGAGAGCAGCTCTTCGCGGCTGAAGGTGTGGCCGGGGTGGGTGACGAAGTGACCGAGCAGCTTGAATTCCTGCGCGGTGAGCTCGACCGCGGTGCCCTTGCGGCTGACGGTCTTGGCGTTGAGATCGACCGCGGTGTCCGAGAAGCGCACCACGTTCTCGTCCCGTACCTTGCGCCGCAGCACCGCTCGAATTCGCGCGAGCAGTTCCTGCAGGCCAAAGGGTTTGACCACGTAGTCATCAGCGCCGAGGTTGAGGCCCATCACCCGGTCGGTCTCCACGCCCTTGGCGGAGAGCACCACCACCGGCAGGGTGCTCCCGCGGGCGCGCAGCTCTTCGAGCACTTCAAACCCGTTCATCTGCGGGAGCATCACGTCGAGCACGAGCAGATCAGGCCGCTCGTCGATCGCCTTCTGCAGGCCCGTGCGGCCGTCTTGCGCCTGCAGCACCTCGAAGCCTTCGAAGCGCAGGCTCATGGAGAGCCCGGTGAGAATGGAAAGGTCGTCTTCCACCACCAGGATCTTCGTCTTCTTGTCGGTCGTTTCGCTCATTGCGCCAGTGGGAGGTGAATGCGGAAGGTACTGCCCCGGCCGGGGACACTGTCGACCGAAATCCAACCGTCGTGGGCCTGCACGATGCGCTGGGCGATCGACAGACCCAGCCCCGAGCCCTCCGTGTCGCGGGTCAATAGACTGTCCACCCGATAGAACCTGTCGAAGATCCGTTTTTGTTCCCGGCGGGGAATGCCGACGCCGTGGTCTTCGACCTCCAGCACCACGAAGTCGTCGTCGATCACGCCGCGCAGCTCGATGCGCTTGTCCTGGTCCTTCGAATATTTGTACGCGTTCTGCAGCAGGTTGAGCAGGGCGCCCGAGAGCGCGTCGCGATCGACCTCGATTTCCCCCAGCCTGGGCTGCAGCGTCACGTTCAGGTGATGCGGGGAGTCGATGCGCTGCGCCTTGAACGCGTTGACCGCCGCGTCGACCAGGTCGGTGGTGGCGATGCGCTCGCGGCGGTACTGCTTCTTGCCGCTCTCGATGCGCGACCAGTCGAGCACCGATTCGATCATGCCCGACAGGCGCGCGGTCTCCTTCGAGAGCAGGTCGAGCACCGTCTGCATCTCCACCGGGTCTTTGACCCGGTTGAGCGCCAGCATCTCGATGAACATGCGAATCGAGGTGAGCGGGGTGCGCAGCTCGTGGCTCACCAGCGAGACAAAGTCCGTCTTCAAGCGCGAGAGCCGCGCTTCCCGGTAGAGCGTGCGGCCGGTGAAGATCACGCCCAGCGCGAGGCAGATGTAGAAGAAGCCGAGCAGCACGCTGTAGATCCAGCGGTTGCGCGTCGAGGCGGTCACCACGGGATCTTCGCCCGTCGCCACCACCACCAACCGGAAGTCCTGCAGCGGTGAGGGCATCGGCAACGACGCGAGCTCTCGGGGCGCGAGCGCGGCTTCGCGGGCTTCGGCCAGGCGCGCCACCATGCCCTCGGCCGGAGCGTCACGTTTGACGGGCACCAGCATGAAGCGGCCCTCTTCACCGACGGGCGTGAGGCGATCACCGATGGACTGCAGCAGACCCTCGACCGCCTTCTGGGAGATCTGGGCTCCGTGCACCTGCTGGCCCTGGCGCAGGGCCGCCACCAGGAAGGTGCCTTGCGTCGAGGTGAGCGAGAAGACGATGGGGCGCTCGGGCAGGGTGATCAGCTCCGCGGCCAGCGGCTTGAGCGCGGCGGCCAGTCGCCCATCTTCAGAGTGCACCTCGCCCTCAGAGGCGGTGAAGCCCACGTCGGTCAGCCGCAGCTCGCCGCGGGTGAGCACCAGCGCCGGCTCCATCGCCCGCATCTGGGCTTCGGAGAACGCCGCCGCCAGCTGCGTCTGCGCGGTGCCGAGGCGGCCCGACCAGAGCAACTCGATTCTTTTTTCCACCGCAGCGCGCTCGTTGACGATGCCGACGATGCCGAACCCCAAAAGCCCGGCCGACGGCAAGACCACGAGCAGGATCAGCCGGGTGAACGTGCGCCGGAATGAGAGCAGCTCGACGCTCGGGGGCCC
>JAYVNA010000483.1:0-4378 GCA_043758715.1 Archangium sp. | reverse complement strand
GGGCCGGTGCCCTGGCGCTGTTGCCGGGTAGTGCTCCGGGTTTTCAGCTGAAGGCCGACAGCTCGTTCGACGAGGTGTTGGCGCGGTTGCACACCACTGACTCGTTCGTGCATGGCGGCTTCACCAACCACGCCCCCATGGGGGCGGAAGCGCAGCGCTGACCCCGCCCCAGCAGCGCGAGCTCGTCGGTTGCATCTTCCAGGCGGTCGCCGCGCTGCACGCGGTGAGGGGCAAGCAAGCGGGCATTCCCGCGGCGGCCGCGTCGAGCTCGACGTTCGAAGCGGAGCGCGAACGCGCCGCCCGGAGCGTTGATGGGCACGTCATCAAGCTGACCGAAGCGTGTCAGCGCGAGGCTTCGTTCGAGCCCCGGCCTGAGTTCCTCAGCGCTGCGGCGAGCTGGGGGCGCTGAGCAACCCAGCGCCCCGGTGAAAGTCCATCAGGCGACTACTCGAGCACGAGGGTCAGCGTGTAGTCGGTGTCGTTGTCGGGCCTGAGCTGAATGAAGAGGTCACCCGCCGTGCTGATGACACCACTGAGCGCGGTCTTGGTGAGGTTGCTGAACGTATAGAGCTCCCAGGGGCCGCCCAGCGACACGCCGTTCTGCTGAATGTCGACGTAGTAGTCGTAGGGGGCCGTCGAGGTCGACGTCATGCGCACACGCCTGCCGACGGCCGAGGCAGGCACGGCGACCTTGTACCAGTCGAAGTCGTTGGGGGTGCCGAGCGCGAGCGCGCCGGTGAGCCGCACGGGGAACGAGGTGACGCTCTGCGCGGTCGCGGTGGTGTCGTTCGGCTCGGCGTCTGCCACTTCGGGAATCGGAGCGCCGGTGACGGTGGTCATGCCGCCATCGCCCGCGCCATCGAACACGGTGACGGTGCCTGTCGCAGCCAGCAACAGCAGCGAGCTGCCGACCTTCGAGGTGGAAGACCAGCCCGCGTCAGGGGCCAGCAGCCCGAGCAACGAGCCTTCGGAGGCCTCGAGCACGGTCCCCGCGGGGACGTCGGTGAGGTTGTAGACGACGCTCTCGCCCGGCGCGGTGAAGTCGACGGGCGCGGGCAGCAGGGGCAAGTCGACCGGGGCGTTGGCCGTCACGTTGAGCACGTCAGGAAACGAGAGGCCCCCGGTGGTCAACGAGATGCTCCGCATGCCGGGCGCTGCGTCGAGGTTGACGCCCAGGAGAACGTCGAGGGTGCGAGAGAGCTGCTTCTCGACCCGCACCTGCGTGACGCCCGCGCCGGCGGCGACGACCTGGTTGGTCGTGAAGGCGAACATCGGGTCGTTCACCACGAGGTGAGCTCGCAGCAGCGCGCCCTGCATCGGCGTCCCCAGGATGCTGAGGGTGGCGTACGGCAACACCTCGAAGCCCGAGAAGGTGGTGGTGACGGTGCCTTCCCGAACGGTGACGTCGCGGGGGCCCGGGGCGGCCGTCGGCGAGACGATGATCGTGGCGAGCATCGCGGTGGGGCTGGCGGCCTTGACGTTGCGCACGGTGACGCCGGGGCCGAAGCCCACCACGGACTGATCAGTCCACTTGGTGGCGTAGCCAGAGATGGTGACGTCGCTCTGCACTCCGACGGCGAGGCTGCGCGGCAGGACCGCGCTGATCGAGACGGGGGTGTCGTAGCCCGGGCCCGAGGGGCCCTCCTCGCCCGTCGGGCCAGCGGCTCCGGACGGACCGGCAGGGCCCACGGGACCAGTACAACCGACAGCGAAGAGGGCGGCGGCGATGAGCAGGCGACGGGTCATGGTTTCCTCGGAAAGGCGGGGGAATTGCGCCCCTACCACGAGACGCGGCGGCACGCCTCTCGTGCGGGCCGCCACTGAAACGCGCACGCCTCACCCGGGTTTCAGAGCCCGCTGGGAATCTGCGTGCTGCCCTCGGTGCGCAGGAAGGTGAAGCCCGCTTCGTACGGAACCCAGGCCTGGGTGCGGTCGGGCCAGAGCGAGCCCCTCGCCAGCGGCGTGGGCGGCGAATCGCTCGAGGTCGACTGCACGATCGCCTGACAGGGTCCTCCCGGGCAGCCGGGCCAGCTCTGCTCGAGCAGCACGCTGCCGTTGAAGAACGCCTCCTTGCCGGTGGCGCCGGTGCTCGCCACTTCACGCACCTGCAGGGTGTTCCCGTCGATGAACGAGACCTTGCACCTGGCGTCGTTGCAGTTGGTGCCGGGCGTCTCGCGGTGATGCACCACCAGCGACTCCGACGTGTTGCCAACCTTGTACGAATGCACGGCCACCACGTTGTCGATCACCAACTGCCGAGCGGTACTTGTACAGGCCGGTCCCGACGCGAATGAAGACTTCTTGTCCGAGCAGCACATAGAACGGCCGCTCACCGGGGCCCCAGCTGGGCAGCGTGAGGTTGGTGGCGATGTCGACCCGCCGATCTGACTGCACGCTGTAATTCGCGAGCACGAACGGCGCGCCGGGAGCGGGCTGCTCCAACCAGAAGCCCACGGCCTGCGGGCTGACCACTCCGTAGATGCCGGAGTCGGACAACTTGCGCCCGGTGACGTCGAACACGAAGAACAGTTTGCAGCCGGTGCGCCAGTTCCCCGCGGCGCCGCAGTCGGGAGCATCGAAGCCGATGCCGGGCTGCGTGCGCGCTTGCGTCACCAGCAAGGGGTCGGGCGAGTACACCGGCAGACGAAGGCCATTGTACAGACAGTCGCGCAGCACGTACGGCTGCACGCCGCCGTCGCCCGAGACTTCCCACGAGTAGCCGCCACAACGGTCATCGGGCTCGACGTCGTACGCGGTCACCCAGGGTATCGAGCTGCTGCCAGATCGCACCGACCATTGGCGCGGCGTGACCCGATCCATCGGGCCACGCCCACTTGTCGCCCAGTGAGCGCAGTCGATCGACCGGCATCGGAGGAATCGGCGCTGCGGGGCTCGCGACGACGGTGCACCCCGCTCCGGGGCAAGTGCCTTCATTCCACGCGAGGCCTGCCTGCTTTTCCACTGGGCGGGTGCCTGCGGCGAGCTGGCGGGTGAGCACCGTCATCGCCCCGTTCCGCTCGACCTGCACCACCCCGCCGCCCCACTGCAGCAGCCCGGCGTTCACGACGGAGTACGTGCTCGTGAGGGCGGGGTCGAAGCCCGCGTCCTTCACGCTCACGCTCACCAGCACCTGCGCGCCCACGTCGAGCACGCCCCTGTCGGTCGCGGTGAACGTGCGGGACCACGAGACGTAGTCGCGCAGGGTGACGTCGAGCCTCCAGTTTCCCGCGGGGACGCCCGGAAAACTCACGTCGCCATCGACGCCGGTGATCACCGTCTGGGGATCGATCGAACCATCGACCGCCGTGAGCACCACCTTGATGCCGGTGTGATCGGCCGCGCCCGGAATGAGAAAGCGCCCTCGCAGCCGCAGCAGCGAGCTCGTCGCCGCGACGTCGTCATCGACCATGCCGTCCTCGGTCTGAAACGGATGCGCGACGAACGGCTTCCAGGTGTAGCCATCGACCGCGGGCAACCCGATCTTCTTCACGTACAGCCGCGAGATCGCATCGAAGGTGTCGATCTGCACCAGCCCCACGCCCAACAGATCTGGAAGGGCCGAGAAGCGGCCGATGGACAACGTACGCGGAACGCACTTGCCGCAGTCAGGTCCCTCGAGCGCCCAGCCGCCATCGGGCACCGCGCACTGGAGCGTCGGGTCGCACGAGACCGTGGCCTCCTGCGAGCTCAAGATGCCTAGCGAGCCTGACGGCTTGCCCAGGTAGTTCGCGAAGAGCTCGTGGCTCCCCGGGTCCTGCTCCAGGCTGCGATAGGGGTGCTCGAGCGGAAGCAGCGCCGTGCCCTTGGCCGCCCGCTCAGCGGAGGTGGGGTCGCGCAGCAGCACCACGCGAAAGCCGGCGCCCTCGACGTAGCGCAGCACCATCACCTGCGCCCCCGAGGTCAGGTGAAGGGTGTGCACGTCGCCGGTGCCGCTGTGGCCGAAGAAGGCGTCGAAGCTCACGCCCGTCAACCCGAGCCGCTCGACCTTGCCTGCCCAGGTCAGATCCGTCTTGAGCGAATCGGTGAAGAGCTCGCCGCGCGCATCGACCCACCACGCTCGCAGGCCGTCTTTTCCGTAGCGGCCCAGCCGCAAGTCGACCGCGTTTGCGGGCCGAGCCACTTCCGTCCACGAGCTGCCCTGCCACGACATCACCCGGCCGCCGTGTTGAATGAGCAGCGAGCCGTTTGTGGGCGCGCGCAGTTGGCCGTCGGCCGCGAAGTCGATCGCGCTGTCGCCGTCCGGGCGATCCTTGCGCAAAAAATCGATGCGCTTCCACGCGCTGCCATCGAATTGCCAGGCGGTGAACAACTGTCCCCCGGGGAGCAGCCCGCTGAAGAACAGCACCGGCTGCTGGCCGTCTTGCGAGAACGTCAGGCT
>JAYVNA010000482.1:0-13274 GCA_043758715.1 Archangium sp. | reverse complement strand
CTCCGTGGCCTTCTCCACCCGAGTGCATGGGGAGCACTTCACCTTCCCGACGCTGAAAGACGTGCTGGCGCGCGCCAACGAGCTGCGCTCGGGAGATCGCCAGGCCGGCCTCGCCGCCAGATCGATGCGCGAGATGGCCGCCGCCAAGCAGGTGCTCGCCGACATCACCCTCGAGCAGCTCTACAACGCCCCTTCCGTGCCCTACGAGGCAGACGAGGTCACCCGGGTGGTGGTCGACGGGCTCGATCAGCTCGCCTACGGCCGGGTGAAGGGGTGGACGGTCTCGCGTCTGCGCGAGTGGCTGCTCGATGACCGCACCACCGGTGAAGACATCGCCGCCGTCTCACCCGGGCTCACGCCCGAGATGATCGCCGCGGTGGCCAAGCTGATGTCGAACATGGACCTGGTGACCGCGGGGCGGAAACGCCGCGTGGTGGTCCGCTGCAACAACACCATCGGCCTCGCAGGCCGCATCTCGAGCCGGCTGCAGCCCAATCACCCCACCGACGACGTCGAAGGCGTGCTTGCCGCGGTGAAAGACGGCCTGAGCTACGGCAACGGAGACGCGGTCATCGGCGTCAACCCTTCCACGGGCGACATTCAGGGAACGGTCGACATCCTGAGCGCGGTGAAGGACCTGATGCGCAAGTACCGGGTGCCCACGCAGAACTGCGTGCTCTCTCACATCACCATTCAGATGGCCGCCGTGCGCCGGGGCGCGCCGCTCGACCTGATGTTCCAGTCGATCGCCGGCAGCCAGGGCGCGAACCAGAACTTCGGAGTGTCGGTCAGCGTGCTCGACGAGGCCGCTGATCTCGCCCGCCGCGAGGGCACCGCGCAGGGGCCCAACGTCATGTACTTCGAGACGGGGCAGGGCACGGCGCTCTCGGCCAACGCCCACCACGGCACTGATCAGGTGACCATGGAGGCCCGCGCCTACGGCCTCGCGCGGCGCTATCAGCCGTTCCTGGTGAACTCGGTGGTCGGCTTCATCGGGCCCGAGTACCTGCGCGACGCGAAAGAGATCACCCGCGCCGGCCTCGAAGATCACTTCATGGGCAAGCTCACCGGCATCTCGATGGGCTGCGACGCCTGCTACACGAATCACGCGATCGCGGATCAGAACGATCAGGAGAACCTGGAAATGCTGCTCACGCTCGCTGGCGTGAACTACCTCATGGGAATCCCCATGGGCGATGACGTGATGTTGAACTACCAGACGACCTCGTTTCACAACAACGCGGCGCTCCGAGAGCTCTTCGGCTCGAGGCCCGCGCCTGAGTTCGAAGCGTGGCTCGAGAAGATGGGCTTGTGGCGCAACGGCAAGCTCACCGATCGCGCCGGCGATGCTTCGGTGTTCGATCAGCACTTCCGCTGATCCACCCCCGCCCCCGTTTTTTCGGCCGCAATCGCTGCGTTTCGGGTCCCCTGAGCCGCAACCCATTCGCGGGGAGCCCGCCCTCTCCCCTCGGATAGGTATTCGGTGCAGCAATTGCAGTGGGCCGCTTGAGCCCTGCGCGTGCCCCCACTTTCGGGGGCCCGCGGTGAAGGCTCAGGAGAACCGCCATGGACCACGTGATGAGAAGCGTCGCTCGACTTTCGATGGCCATGGCGGTCGCCCTGACGGTGGGCTGCCAGGGACCCGAAGGCCCGTCTGGGCCCGCAGGTCAGAACGGCACGAACGGAACCACGGGGACGGCGGGGACCAATGGAACCAACGGCGCCACCGGTGCCAACGGAGCTCCCTGTACGGTCGCTCCGTATGACGGTGGCGTGACGGTGAGCTGTCTGAACAGCGCGCCGGTCGACGTGCCCAACGGCTCGAATGGCGCGAGCTGCACGATCGCGAACATCGATGGCGGCGTGGTCGTCAGCTGTCCGGGCAGCAGCCCCGTGACGGTGCTCAACGGGTCCAACGGCACGAGTGGGACGAACGGCACCAACGGTCAGACGGGCCTGGGCCTCAGCAGCGGCCTGAAGGTTTCGGTGACCAGCGTCTCGAGCACCAGCCCGGTGACCGTGCGCTTCCGCGTGATGGATGATCGCGGCAACCCGGTCGATCTCAACGGCAACTACTCGATCAACACGCCCTTCGTGCCGCGCTTCTCGCTGGCCTTCATCCCCAGCACCGATGCGGGCGTCGTGCTCGCGTACAAGGTCTACACCAAGACCGGCAGCGCGACCGCGGCCCTCACCACCGACGTCGCGCCCGATCCGGCCACGGTGGTCGTCACCCCGACGGCCATCTCGCCCACGTTCCCCCTTCCCACCGCGGGCGTTCCTTCGACTGACGCCGCGATGAAGGGCCTGCTGGTCGAGAACGGTACGGGCTTCGGCGACTACACCTATACCTTCCCCACCGGCGGCAACACGCAGCTCAAGAACTCGAGCAACAAGTTCGTGACCACCGTGACCGCGCCCGGCGCCTACGACCCCACCAAGCTCGGCGTCACCCACACCCTCTGGATCCAGATCGCTCGTCAAACCGACCTTCAGAACCCGAACACGGTGCAGGGCTTCACTCCGCTCGACGTCGAGTACAACTTCATTCCCAACGGCGTCGGCACTCCGACGAAGCGTGAGATCGTCACCACGGCCGCGTGCAGCAACTGCCACAACGGCTTCAAGCGCGACTTGAACCCAAACCTCACCCTCGCCACCGTCAACGGCTTCCATGGTGGCGGGCGCGTCGCGGCCCCGTTCTGCAACGTCTGCCACAACCCCGATCGCACCACGAACCCTTCGGCCAACTCGGCGGTGTTCGTGCACCGGCTGCACGGCGCCCACAGCCTGGTCGCCAACGCCGACGGCGGCGTGCCGGTCGACGCCTTCCACGGCATCCAGGTCGGTTACCCGCAGGACGTTCGCAACTGCGCGGCCTGCCACGCAGGCGCGCTGCAGGGCAATCAGGCCTACACCCGCCCCACGATGGAAGCGTGCGGCTCGTGCCACGACCAGGTCGACTTCGTCGCAGGCTCGACGCTGCCGGCCTGCACCAACCCCTCGACGCGTGATGCCGAAGGCCGCTTCGTTCCCTGCAAGCACAAGGGTGGTGCGCAGGCTGACAGCGCAAACTGCGCGGTGTGCCACGGCGGCGCGACCAGCGTCGTTCCCCTGGCCACCAGTCACCTCGCGGTGCTCCCGCCTGACCCGACCGCTTCTCAACTGTTGCCCGCTGGTGGTTATGGCCTGCCCGATGGCGGCGCGGCCAACAACAACACCAACGCGTCGTTCGTCGCGGCGGCAAACGCGATTCCCCCCGACGCAACCGTCATCACCTACGACCTGAAGTCGGTGCAACTCGTGACCGGTACAGACGGCGGGATGAACCCGCAGCTCACGTTCAAGCTGAAGAGCTCGGTCAACGGCGCTGCCGCGACCGACGTCGACTTCGGCACGTACGCGGCGGGCACCAACACCGAGCTCATCCCGGGCTTCGTGGGCTCTCCCAGCGCCTACTTCGCGTTCTCACTCCCGCAGGATGGCATTGGCGCGCCCTCTGACTTCAACGGGTCGGCCAGCTGCTACATCAAGAACGCCTGGAACGGCTCCGTGGCCACCTCGTGCACCCTGGGTCCGAAGGACGCGACCACGGGTTACTACGCGCTCCAGATCGTCAACGTGAACGTTCCGCCCAGCGCGAAAATGCTCACCGGCGGCCTGGGCTACACCTACGGCATCTCGACCACGCGTCCGCTCACCCAGGTCAACCTGGCGGCGTACCCGTACACGGCGGCCACGCAGGTCGGTGGCCTGAGCGTGCCGGCTCCCAACGTCTGGAAGGTGGCCACCGGCTTCACGGGTCGCCGTCCCATCGTCGAGACCGCCCGCTGCAACAGCTGTCACGCGCAGCTGGGTGTGGGCCCGACGTTCCACGCAGGCCAGCGCAACGACGGCCCGACCTGCACGTTCTGCCACAACCCCAACAGGACCAGCTCCGCCTGGGCGGCGAACGCGAAGGACTTCATCCACTCCATTCACGGTGGTCGGGTCCGCACGGTCAGCTTCAGCTGGCACTCGATCTCCGAGAGCGAGAACTACGGCGAGGTCGAGTTTCCCAGCAACATCAACAACTGCCAGGCGTGTCACGCTCCGGGGACGTTCGACTTCACCCTGGCGTCGACCGCAGCCGCCTTCGACACCATGTTGCCCAGCACAGCGGCCACCGGGGTCTTGAATCGCAACCCGGCGACCAACCCGACCTGGTTCACCATCGCTCCGGCGCAGTACGTCACGGCCGACAACGTCACCGACTACGGTTACGGCTACTCGACCTCGAACGTCATCGCCTCGCTGCCCAACGCCACCAGTGGCACCCAGGGAGGCACTGCCTGCACGCCGGCAGCGCCCTGCACCTGCACCACCGCCAATGCCTGCACGCTGACGGTCAGCACGCCGGTCACGGTGAACAACGTGGCGGTGAACTTCACCCAGAAGATCGGGACGGTCACCACGGGGTGCAACGGCACGACGCCGTGTACCTGCACCTCCGCCCAGCCGTGCACGGGCATCGTCGCCACCTGCAGCCTCGCAACTCCTTGCGAGGCCCAGCCCACCACGTTGGTCAAGTCGCCCATCACGGCGGCCTGCTCTGCGTGCCACGACGCCACCCGGACCATCGCGCACATGAAGGCGATGGGCGGCTCGTTCTACGACACCCGCGCGAGCAACGCGGGCAAGTCCGAACAGTGCCTCATCTGCCACGGCCCGGGCACCATCGCGGCCATCACCAACATGCACAAGTGAAGCGCACGTAGATCAAGAAGTCGGGGGCGGATCCGGAGGTCGGGTCCGCCCCCTTTTGTTCATGAGGGCGTCTGCCTCCCGCCCTCACTTTGTCTGAGGGAGCACCATGTTCCGAACCACCTTCATGTTCGCGTTGGCCCTGCTGTCGTGCGAGCGCAACAAGCCCGCCTCCGCCCCCGTGGGAGATGAGGTGCGCGCGCGCGTCAACGGCGTGCCCATCACCGCGCTGGAGCTCGCGCAGCGGCTCGCCGGCGGTGCTGAACGCGCGACGCCCGCCCAGAAACAGATCGCGCTCGAGCAGGCGATCTCCGAAGAGCTGCAGGCCCAACGTGCGCTCGAGCTGGGCCTGTCGGCCGCCGGGGTTCCCACCGACGCGAAGGGCCGAGACGCCCGCCGCCATGCGCTGGCGAAGACGTTTCGCATGAGTGAGCTGCTCGACAAGGCGGTGGTCACACCCGACGAGGCACGCGCCTGGTTCGATTCGCACGCGGCTCGGGTGCAGCACGAGCTGCAGCTGCAGGCCCTCACGCTGCCGAGCCGCGCTGCGGCGGACACCTTCGTCGCCGCGCTCGGCTCAGGCAGGTCGTTCGATGACGCGGCCGCCGCTCAGTTTCCCGAGCTCGAAATTGCCAAACCGTGGGCACCGGTGTCGATGAAGTGGTCGACCGTTCCGCCGCCGTGGTGGCCCGAGCTCGAGGCCCTCGAGCCAGGCAAGACCAGCGGCGTCATCACCGATCAGCAAGGCCACTACTGGGTGCTCAAGCTGGTGGAGCGCAAGGCCATCGCCGTCACGTTCGAGGAGGCCGCGCCGGCCATTCAGGCCACGCTTCAGGCCGCCCGATTCGAGGAACGCCTCAAATCCTCAGAACAGGAATTGCGAGCCAAAGCGAAAATCGAACTGCTCGTACCACCGCAAACCTGATGAGCCGTCATTTTCAGACTGGGGTGTCGCCGCAGATGCTGCGGGGGCACGCAAAGCCTGCGTCGGGTTTCCGGTGGTCGCGCAGAACAGACCTGAAAATGACGGGGACGCGAAGGGTATGCGCCTTGCTACGGGCCTCCCCGTGAATCCCATAAAATTGGTGATCGCCGGGCTGTCTCTCGTTCTCTTCTCTTGCCAGGGACCGGCGGGAGAAAAGGGGAGTTCGTGTTCGACGAAGGACAATGGCGATGGGACCATCACCATTTCCTGCACCGACGGCACCCGCGTGACGGTGGCCAACGGCCGCGACGGGACCAACGGAACCAATGGCGACGGTGGGGCCGCGGGCACCTCGTGCACTCTCGAAACCAGCAATGACGGTGGGCGCGTGCTCGCCTGCAGCGACGGCACCATGACTGACATTCCCACCGCGACGGCCTGCTCCCTCATCGGTCGCCCTGACGGCGGCCGCGCGGTGAGCTGCAACGACGGCACGGTCATCGAGATCGTCAATGGGACCAACGGCGTCAACGGGTCGACGGTCTTGACCCGGTGGGACAACCTTCCAGGCGTCGTGCTGGCGATCACGGGCGTCGCGGGCGGCACCGGGCCCAACGGCAACGTTCGGCCGGGGGACACCGTGAGCGTCACCTTCACGGTCAAGCGTAAGAACGGCACCAACGTCAGCCTCAAAGAGCTCAGCTCGGGGGCCATCTACCTGTCGGGCCCGACGTCGAACTACCAGCGGGTGATCGCCTCGCAGTCAGACTTGCTCACCCGCGCGGTGGACAACGGCGGCGGCAGCTGGGCTTACACCTTCGCCGCTCCGATTCCGGCGACGTTCCTGGCGCCGCTCAATGACTCGCCGTCGTTCGACGCGGGCTCAGGCGAGCTGACGGGCCAGCCCTTGCTCGACGGCACCTACACGGTGGCGATGCAGGCGTACCAAAACTTCCCCATCGAGGGCGTGAGCTATCGAGACACGGGCAACGCCACCTCCGACTTCCTCATGGGCGCCGCGACGGTGTTGGTGAAGCGCGAGGTGGTGGGCGAGGCCAACTGCGAGCAGTGCCACACCCAGCTGCGCGCGCACGGCGGTTCGCGCAATGACCTGAGCGTGTGCGTCACCTGCCACACCGCTGGCGCGGAAGACCGCAACGTCGCCACCGTCGAGGGCGGCACGCCCGGCGTCACCATCGAGTTCGCGGTGATGGTGCACAAGATTCACAACGCCGCGCATCTGCCCTCGGTGGTGGGCGTGGGCCACAACGCGACCGGCGCGCCTGACTACACGCTGGTCTCCAAGCCGTACAAGATCGTCGGCTACAACAACGCGGTGACCGACTTCTCCGAGGTCGCCTTCCCCGTCTTCCCGAGCGCGTACGCGGCCTTCCTCTTCGACACCGCGGGCACCACCTATACCGGCGCCGCCGGAAACGGCTTCATGCCGCGTGACACCGGCTGGGCTGCCCTCGCCCCGGCCGCCAAGCTCAAGAGCGACAAGGTTCGCACGGGCACGGTCGCCTGCAGCAAGTGCCACGGCGTGCCCAACAACCTCGATGGAGGCGTCGCCCCCTCTCAAGGCAACAGGTTCGAGACCGCCATCAGCCGCAAGACGTGCGGCTCGTGCCACGACACCATCGACTTCAGCGCCCCCGGCAGCACGGGGGGACACTTCCAGATGCTCAATGACGACACCTGCGCCATCTGCCACGGCCCAGGCGCGTTGGCCCCCGTGCGCGACGCGCATCGTCACCCGTACGAAAACCCGGCCTTCAACACGGGCGTCAACCTGAACCTGACGGGGCTCACCCCTGGCAGCGGCCCGGGCGGAAAGTTCGTCGCGGGAGATCCCTTCGAAGTCACCTTCTCCGTCACCAACGACGCTGACGCGGGCATTCCAGTGATGTCGCTGACCCGGCTGCAGATCATCGTCGTGGGCCCGACCTCGAACCGGCAGATCATCCTGCCCAACACCAACCCGTTTGATTTCGCCTTCCGCAAGGCCTCGCCCTTCACTGGCAACGGGACCATCACGGGCCTCGCCGTCGCGGGGACGGCGGTTGAACAGGTGATCGGTGTCGTCTTCACCAGCGCGACCACCTTCGACGTGCGCGGCTCGGTGTCAGCGCCGCTGACAGGTCAGGTCCCGGGCAGCGCGGTCACCTTCAACGGGGTGACCTTCACGGTCACCGCGGGCACCACCCCCTTTGCCGTGGACGATCGCTGGTACCTCGAGGTGGTTCCCGCGGCGGCGAGTTACACGATCAAGGTTCCCCTCGACGTCAGCTTCGAGCGGGTGGGCCAGTCCACCGGCGCCGCTGACGTCTTCACCGTCGGGAACCTGCCCCTCACCTGGGGCCGGCAGGTGGTGATGGAGCGCACCGCGCTGGTCGGCTCGGCGGGCGTGCTCAGCGCGGCCTCGGCCGAGCTGCAGCGATACGTGGCGCTCGACGCCGCCAGCAACGCCGGGCTCGCGGTCGGTGATCGCGTGGGCCTCGACCTGGGCCTGGCCACCGAGGAATACGCGCAGATCGGCCGAATTCAGACCACCGACGACGTGACCGGGGCCGACCTGGGCGCGGCGGACCGGGTCTATTTCACGACCCCGCTGCGCTACGCCCATGGCCTGGGAGGAGCGGTGCAGGAAGTGACCCTGACCACCCGTCGCGAGGGCAGCGCGTACAGCGTGTCGAGCGCGGCCAACGGCCAGCTCACCACTGTCGCTGGTGCCTTCACCGCCGGTAACCCGGTGGTCGTGAGCTATCGCACCGCGGGTCGCTTCGGCTGGAAGCGCTCGCCGACCGACACCTCCCAAAACCTCTTCCCCGCTCCCATCGCCGACTCCGCAGAGATCGACGAATCGTGGGGTGACTGGAAGGGCCTCCCGCTGCTCGATGGCACCTATACGGTCGGCATGTGGGCCAACAAAGACTTCACCCTTACGCCAGACGCGACGCTCACCGCCACGCAGTCGTGGGACACCTTCACGAACGACAACACCACCTACCGGATGATGGCGAAACCGGCGACGAGGGACTTCCTCTTCGGCGCCGCCACCACCCTGGAGAAGCGGGCCGTCATCTCGTCGGGCGCCAACTGCAACGTCTGCCACACCGACCTCGCCGCGCACGGCTTCGGCCGGCGCGGGCTGGAGACCTGTTTGCTGTGCCACAACGCGCCCGGAGCAGAGGACGGCCCCAAGTTCACCTACGCGAGCTGGTACGTGCGCCCCACGCCCGGCGTGACGGTCGACTTCCGCACGCTGGCCCACCGGATCCACGCGGGGAAGGAACTCAGCCAGCCGTACGAGACCAACGGGGTGTTCCTCGGGACGCCGTACCCGGTCAGCTACAACAAGGTCGGCTTCCCCTCGTTTGTCGGCGGAGTCGCGGAGTGCACCAAGTGTCACGGCCCCGGCAACACGGCGTGGCAGGAGCCGGCCCCCCGTGCTCACCCGCTGGCGCCGGTGCCGGTGCGCACCTGGGCCGCTGCCTGCGGTTCGTGCCACGACTCTGCGACCGCACAGACGCACTTCTTCCTGCAGACTGCGAACGGCGCGGAGTCGTGCGCGGTCTGCCACGGCAAGGACCGGGAGAATTCGGTCGAGCTCTCTCACAAAGCCCGCTGAGCCCAACGCGCCCCTTCGTCACCCACGAATCACCCCCGAGGAGTCCACCTTGAAACGCCTTGCCCTGATGAACGTCCTGCTCGCCTGCGTCTTCTCCTTCTCTGCTCAAGCCGCGGACAAGAAGATTGAGCGCCTCTTCGGTTCCAAGTGCGGTTCCTGCCACGGCAAGGACGGAAAGGCCCAGACCGAGAAGGGCAAGAAGATGGTGATGCGCGACATGGCTTCGGAAGAGTTCCAGAAGACCAGCGACGCCGACATGACCAAGGCCATCAACGAGGGCCTCAAGAAGGAGAAGGACGGCGTGAAGCAGGAGATGGACGGCTACAAGGAAGAGATCAAGGCCCCTGAGGTCGAGGCGCTCGTGAAGTACATCCGCGAATTCAAGAAGTGACAGCGGGAGAGTCACCGAGCGCTTCGCCGTCCCACGTCGCCATCCCCGGGGTTCAAGGCCATGAGAGGCAGTCAGAGAGTCGCTACCGTCCTCGCCCTGGCCCTGGTTGCGGGAGGTCGTGCCCAGGCCGCGGACGTGAGCGTGTACTCGAACACGCTGATCAGCGGCCGGCCGGACGTCGTCGATGGCCAGGTCAAGACGGTGGTGCCGCTGTACCAACTGGTCGGCGTGCGGGCCAAGAACATCGAGGCGCCCGGCTTCGACGACCTGGGCGTGGCGGTCGATGCGTGGGGTGGCCTCACGCTGCCCAACTCTTCGCAGGGCGTGGCGGCCGGTGACGTGAACCTGGCCTTCATCGAGGGCCGCGCTTTCAAGAAGCACCTCAAGCTGCGCCTGGGCCGGCAATTCGTGGTCGGCGGCGTCGCGCGGGCGATGTACTTCGACGGCCTCTGGGCCGAGTACCGCAGCAACGTGGGCCTGGGCATCTCTGCCTTCACCGGCATTCCGGTCGATCGCCGCTTCGCCAACTTCATTCAGGGCGACTTCGTGGTCGGTACCCGCGCGTTCTTTGCGCCCAGCTACACCACCGAAGTCGGTGCGTCGTTCATTCACATGCTGCAGCGTGGCCAGGTCGCCCGGCAGGACGCGGGCCTCGACTTGCGCTGGCAGCCCTTTCACACCCTGGGCGTCGGGGGCGCGTTCGTGTGGAGCATCGCCGACGCGCGCATGGCCGAGTTCGACGTCGGCCCGCGGTGGACTCCTTCGGCCAACTTCGAGGTGCTGCTCAACTACCGCCGCACCGCGCCCGACCTGTTCCTGCCGCGCAACTCGATCTTCACCGTCTTCGCAGACACCAGCCGCGATGACGCAGGTGGCAACATCACCTGGTCGCCGGCGAAGTTCGTCACCCTGTTCGCCGACGCGCGCGTGTTGTGGATCAACGGGCAGCCGGGCTTCGAGGGCAGCGGCCGCGTTCAGCTGCGCCCCTTCCGCTCGCCGGCCACCACACTGACCGCCCAGTACCGCAGGCTGCAGGTGCCGTCGGCCAACGGCTTTCACCAGGCCCGCATCGCCGCGCGCCACGTGTTGCCTTCGGGTTTCGGGCTCGCGGTCGATTTCGAGACCTACGCGCTCGATCAGCCGGTACGGGGCGAGACATTGAGCTTCTCGATGTCGGCGACCGCGACGTACACCATCAACAAGCAGTGGTTCGTCGGCGCGACCTTGTTCGCCGCCACCACGCCCACCTTCGAGAGCCGCTACGAGGCGGTCGCCAAGCTCACCTACTTGTTCCCGGAGGGACACCTCTGATGAGTGCCACCCGCTCTTCACGGTTGGCAACGTTCGCTGGCGCGTCGCTGCTGACGGCCTGCGCGAGCTTCGTCGGCGTGTTCGTCTCGAACCAGGACACCATTCGCATTCCCCACGCGCGCCACGCGCAGGCCGACGTGGAGTGCGCCACCTGCCACGAGACGATCTTCGACTCGACCACGGTCGACGACGAAGGCTCCTTTCCCAAGGAGAAGACCTGTCTGGGTTGCCACAAGAAGGAGAAGGCCGATTGCGCCTTCTGCCACACCCAGCCGGCCAAGCCGCTCGCGCTCAAAAACCACCCGCGCGACATCATCATGAATCACAGCGCTCACATGGAGCGCGTGAAGGAAGACTGCAGCGTCTGCCACAAGCAGCTGCCCAATCCCTTGCGCACCGAGAACCTCTCGCCGCCGATGGACACCTGCCTGAGCTGCCACGTGCACCAGGAGCAGTACGACGCGGGGAACTGTCAGGCCTGTCACAAGGACTTGAGCAAGTACAAGTTCCGCCCGGTCGGCGACTTCTCGCACCAGGGTGACTGGCTCAAGAACCACCGCCTCGACGCCCGCTCGAGCAGCGCGTCGTGCGCCACCTGTCACGAGCAGACCTTCTGCAGCGAGTGCCACGCCAAGACCGTCGCCACGAAAATTGAGTTCCTGCTGCCCGAGCGCGTCGACCGTCAGTTCATCCACCGCCACGACTTCGTCAGCCGGCACATGGTGGAAGCGCGCGCAGACGAGGCGATGTGCCAGCGCTGCCACGGCCTGAACTTCTGCCAGTCGTGCCACGCGCGAAACGGGCTCAACCCGCTCAGCGGCAACGCGCTCGACCCGCACCCCGCGGGCTTCGGTGATGGCCAGTTGCACGGGCCGGCCGCGCGCCAGGACATCGTCAGCTGCGCCGCGTGTCACGACCAGGGCGCCGCTTCGAACTGCGTCAGCTGCCACAAGGTCGGCGGCCCTGCAGGTAACCCGCACCCTCCCGCATGGACGGTGCGCCACAGCCACGAGGAGATCGGCCGCAATGCAATGTGCCAGGTCTGCCATCTCTGAGCCTCTCCCGATGCTGAAGGCTCGCGCTTCGGCGCTGCTGCTGGCGGCCCTGCTCGCGGGCTGTGGCGTGGTGCGACCCAGCGACTTCCCCCAGGTGTGCCCGAACTACGACGAGACGATTCGCCCGGTGGTGGAAGCGCGCTGTTCGCAATGTCACTCGCCCACCAACGCCGAAGGTGGCTACGTGATCGGGCTGCACCCGCAGACCGTCTCTCGCCGCGATGACGGCACGCCCCGCGTCGATCCGGGGAACGCAGACTCGCTCTTCCTCCAGGCGGTCAAGGGCACGTTGCCCGGTCACCCCGAGGTCAGGGGCGTCAGCGAAGAAGATCAGAAGCTGCTCGAGGGCTGGGTGGTGGCTTGCCGCGGCGCCCCGCAGAGGTACGAGTTCCACCCCAGGGGCTGGGCGACCTCGACCGACTCGGAGCAATTTCACGGCACCGCGCTGCGAGCGAAGTTCTACCGCTTCACCGAATGCCAGAATTGCCACGGCGACGATTTGCGCGGTGGGAAGACCGGCGTCGACTGCAACAGTTGCCACACCCAGGGCCCGCTGGCCTGCAACACCTGCCACGGTGACGCGGTCTCGGCTGCGCCTCCGAAAGATTTGAGCGGCGTGCGCCTCACCACCAGCCTCGGCGTCGGAGCGCACCGCACCCACGTCACCGACGGCGTGGCTCACAAGGCCTACGGCTGCGCGCAGTGCCACCTCGACGTAAAGAACGCCGAAGACGAAGGCCACTATCGCCGCCGCGGCGTCTTCCTCACCGGCCCGGCCGAGGTGAAGCTCGCGTCGAGACCTGGCGGAACCGCCGCGTGGGATCGCACCACCGCGACCTGTACCAACTCGGCTTGCCACGCGCCGTCACCGTCGGACACCGCCAGCACCAGGAAGGTCCCGGTGTGGACGCGGGTGGGGCCGGGCGAGATCGGCTGCGGCAGCTGCCACGGGGCGCCTCCCTCGAATCACGCACAGGGCAACGATCGCTGCGAGCTGTGCCACGGCGCCAGTTACGCCGACGGCGGCGTCGACTTCTCGCTACACCTTAACGGCGCCGTCGACGTTCGCGGTGGAGGCATGCGCTGCGACTCGTGCCACTCAGGCCCTGACAGCGCGATGTTCATCGATCTCGAGGGCCGCGGCGACGACGCCGGGGTGAAGACGGTAGGTGCCCACGACGCCCACCTTCACGCGAGCACGCTGCGAGGCCCGCTCAC
>JAYVNA010000481.1:0-4392 GCA_043758715.1 Archangium sp. | reverse complement strand
GAAGCACACCCGCCGCAGTCCATCGGGCAGATGCACGAGCGCTGACCCGGGTCGCAGACCAGGGGCGCCGCGCAGGTGCCACCGCACGCGTCGCCGTTCGGGTCAGGCGACCCGTCGTTCCAGTACTTGTAGCTGACCGCCACCTGCACGCCGGCCGCGCTGGGAATGCAGTTGCCGAAGAACACGATGCGGCGGGTGGCGGCGTCGATGTCCCAACCGTTGGTGCGATTGCGGGGGACGTCGGCGGTGTTGCAGGTGCCGCGCGTGGTCGCCACGGCCACCTTGATGGTCGCTGAGATCGGCGGCCGCTGCAGCTGCGTACCGGTGCCACCGATCACAGCAGTGAGAATCGCGTCGATGGTGGCCGCCTGCTGCGCGGTCTGAGCGGGAGTCGGGTTGGTAGGGTTGAACACCTGAATGTCGCCCAGCACCCCGCCCGTCGCGCGGATGAGCGCGGCGTATTTGCCGGTGTTTTCGTCTTGAGGATCACCGCAGTTCGAACCCAACGGGCACACGATGCCGTGCGCCACCGCGCGCGTGGCGATGCGCTGGTTCAGGTAGCTCTGCATCTGCGCCGGGCTGATGGCCGACTGCTCGGAGGTGTCGGTGAGGAAGATGAAGTGCGCTTGGGCATCGGCGCGGAACTGACCGGCGATGGGCGCATGCGAGCGGTCCATAAACGATTCCAGCCCCGAGAAGCCTTCTTCGTCGCCGTTGCCGTTGATGCCGAAGGCGCCAGCACCGCTGAACCACGACTGCATCACGCCCACATTGTTCGTCCAATCACGGTTCGAGCCCATCCAGGACGGGGCGTACCAGCCGGTGCTCACGCCGGCTGCACGCCAGTCCAGACCCGCGCTCGACAACTTGTTGCCGAACAGAGTGCCCGCGTTGTTGATCGCGGTCTGCGAGCTCTGCATCGAGCAGCTGTCGTCGACCACCCAGAGGAAGTCGACCTTCGCGTTCACCGTTGCCGCGAACACTTCACACTGGGTGTTGGCGTAGTCGCCGAACTGCGCGAGCGCGGTGCCGCCCGCGGTGTCGTCGACGCGGAAGATCGCCTGCCCCGTGTAGAGGCTCGTCGGAATCAGCGCGATCACCACCACCGAACGCGTCGCGGTGCGTCGCACGTATTCGGCCACCACCTTGAAGGGGCCGTTCACACCCGCGGTGCCCTGCAGCAGGCCGGTGGCGTTCATGCCCAGGTAGTTCTGCACGATGGTGTTGATGCGCGCCTTGGCGTCAGCGCCTCCGCTGACGTCGTAGATCGCGCGCACCGAGCCGTTGAACCCGTCCCAGGTGCTGAAGGTCTGCGTCAGCTGGCCGGAGACGCCCGTGATCTTCGCGCGGCCATCGAGCTCTTCGGCGCTGGCGTCAGCCCCCGCGGGCGCCTTGGAGATCGCGATGCCCGAGATCTTGGTGGACGCGTCGTAGAAGACGAAGCCCGCCTCTTCCATCATGCCGCCGGTGACGCGGTTGACTCGCGAGACCTCGGCGAAGTCGGGCACCAACGCCACCTGCACGTCGCTGGCGCCGCTGCTGTGGAAGGTGATGGGGCGCAGGTTCGCAGTGGCGCACGCCTGGTTCGCCACGCCGGTACCGTCGGTGGGGAGCGAAGGGTTGAGCTCGCCGGGGTCGACGCGGCCGTTCAAGTTGGTGTCTTCGGCGCCGTCCTGGATGCCGTCGCCATCGGAGTCCGCTCCGCACGCGTTGGTCTTCACCGCGGTGTCCGCGTCGAAGGTCTGCACGGTGTACGTGCAGGCCATCGGGTCAGCGCCGATCGGCTGCAGGCCGCCTTCGACGCCATCGGGCAGGCCGTCCCCGTCGGTATCGCGCTTGGTTCCGTCGGTCAGGCACCCCGCGGCCATCGCGAGCTCTTCACCGTCGGAGTACCCGTCGCAGTCCGTATCCTTGCGCTGGGGGTCGGTCTCGGTCGGCTGGCGGCGGCCGTCGTGGTTGGCGTCTTCGGCGCCGTCGTTCACGCCGTCGCCGTCGCTGTCAGGCAGCGTCGGGTTGGTCTTCGAGTTGGGATCGATGTCAGCCACGAAGGTCGCGCCGCAGGTGGTCGAGACGCTGGTGGTCTTGCCCACCTCGAGCCCGTCACGGATCCCATCGCCATCGGAGTCCGCGTTGCAGGGATCGGTGTGCGCCGTGCCGTAGAGCGTTCCGTACTCTTCGGCATCGGAGAGGCCGTCGCAGTCGGTGTCGCGGCTCGCGTTCAAGCCCGCCGCGGCCGGGTCGCAGCCCATCACCACGCCGCCACCGCCGGTGCCCGTTCCACCACCGGTCACGCTGCCTCCGCCGCCACCGCCCGCCCCGCCGCCAGGACCGCTGCCGGTGCCAATGGTGGCCCGGCACTCGCCCATCGTGCAGACCTGACCGCTGCTGCAGTCGGTGAAACTGGCGCACTTCTTCACGGGGGTGCACGAGCACGCAGAAATGAGCGCGCTTCCGAGCGCAAACCAGAACAGACGAACCATGGGTGAATTACCTCCGAAGAGAGCCGGCCCGAGGGTGAACCCGGGCCCCCTTTTACGACGCGGAGACTACACGCACTCCGCGCCGAAAAGCACATGGGGCGGCATGCTGTGCCGCGCGACTGAAATCGGGCGTCCTCTCACGGCTTGAGAGAACACCGATTACGCGCATTCCGCCACGAAGAGCACGTGCGGCGTCGTGCTGCGCCGCGAGAGTGAGATCGTCTCGGTCACCTTGAAGCCGGCCCGGGCGAGCAGTTCCTGGGTTCGCTCGCGCGGCGAGAAGCCGAGGCCACCGCTTCCCTGGGTGCGGCGAAGCAGCTTCACCATCACCTGCTCCTGCAGCAGCGCCTTCTTCGTGCGCCAGCCGTGATCGTCTTCGGCTTCCTTCAGCAGCAGCCGCCCGCCCTTCTTCAGGAGCTGGTGGCAGGCGGCGAGGAAGTCCGGCCAGTCGGTTTCCGGAAGCAAATAGAGGACGTCGGCGACGGTGACGGTGTCGAAGGTGGCGGCCTCGAGTGAAGCGAGGCGCTCGACCGTCATCACGTCGAAGCGGGTGTTGCCCAGCTTGCCCACTGAGCGGCGGGCCCAGTCGATCTTCTTCGGGTCAGTGTCGATGCCGACGATAGAACGATCGGGGAAGCCCAACGCCATCATCGAGCAGAGCAGGCCGTGACCGCAGCCCACGTCGAGAATGCGCTCGCCCTTGATGCGGGTGCTGAGCTGGTCGAGGGGGGCGGTGGCCAGGCGCGCGCGCACGAAGAGGCGCTCGGGGAGCGGGAGGTCTTTGAAGACGGAGAGTGACGGGTGGGTCAGCATGGCTTGCCCTCTCCCCGACCCTCTCCCCCTCGGGGAGAGGGAGAGAGGTGGAGTTGGTTTTCAGTCTTCAGTGGAACTTGCGGCCGGTCTTCACGGTGTCGAGCAGCAGCGGCGCCGGAGTGAAGCGGCGGCCCAGGCGCTCCTGATAGTGCTCGGTGCGCTCGAGGATCTTGCCGTGACCCTGCGCGTCGGCGTAGCGGAACGGCCCACCGAGGAACGGAGGGAAACCGAGCCCGAAGATCGCGCCGATGTCGCCATCACGCGGGCTGCGGAGGATCTCCTCGCCCAGACACCGAATCGCCTCGTTCACCATCTGCAACACGCAGCGCTCGGCCATCTCGTACCGATCGAAGCGCTTGCGATCCTTGCCCTGCGGCGTCATCGCGTAGATCGAAGTGTCGACCTCGGTCTTCTTGCCGTTCTCGTAGAGATAGAAGCCCTTCTGCGCCTTACGGCCCAGGCGCCCTTCCTTGACCAGCGCATCGGTGGTCTCGGGCGCGAGCATTCGTTCACCAAACGCCTGGTGCATGATCTTCGAGACCTTCGCGGCCACGTCGATGCCCACTTCGTCGAGCAGCGTGATCGGCCCCACGGGGAAACCGAAGTCGACCAGCGCGCGATCGAGCTCGGCGATGTCGGCGCCCTCCGACAGCAGAAAGGCCGCTTCGTTCAGGTACGGAGCCAGAATGCGCGAGGTGTAGAAGCCCACGCCGTCGTTCACGACGATCACCGTCTTGCCCTGCTTCTTCCCGACCTCCACGCAGGTCGCGGTCACCACGTCGCTGGTGCCCTTGTGCGTGATGATCTCGAGCAGCGGCATCTTGTTGACCGGGCTGAAGTAGTGCATCCCGATCACGGTCTGGGGGTGCGCGCTCGCCTTGGCGATGTCGGTGATGGGAATAGACGAAGTGTTGCTGGCGAAGATGGTGTCGGGCCCGCACACCCGCTCGATGTCTTTGACCATCTGGTGCTTGAGCGCGAGGTCTTCGAACACGGCCTCGATCACCAGGTCTGCGTGCTTGAAGCCTGAGTAGTCGGTGGACGCGGTCACCAGCGCCATCTGCTTTTCCGCTTCGCGCCAGGTGAGCGAGCGGCGCTT
>JAYVNA010000480.1:0-4409 GCA_043758715.1 Archangium sp. | reverse complement strand
CAACTATCAAAAACCAAATTCCCGCACAAGGGCCTCCCTCGGGAATCTTGCGCCGAACGCTTGCGAGACCTCACCGGACTGCGAAGGTCCCGCTAGGTCAGGCGGTCTGCGGATCTCCAGCGCTTTGAGGAGCTGATCAGCAAACTCGTCCTGAATCTCAGTGAGCCGATTCTTTTTGCACGCTTCAGTGCGCCCCGGTGTTGGGGTTGCATGACGGCCCTCCTCGCACTCGTGTTGTTGCTCGGTGAACTGCCTCCGCTGGAAGACCAGCCGCTGCCGGCGGGTGCGCTGACCGGGCCAGCGTCGAGCCGATTCGCGCTCCCGGTGAGTATCGGCTGGGGCGCGGGGCTGACTGGTGACACCACGACGCTGGTGAAGGACGACGGCACCACGCGCGCCGGCACCACCCGGGACGTGGTCGGCAGCCTCGCGAAGTTCGCCCCCAGCGTGGCCCGCCGTCACTTCGAAGACGCGAAGTGGGCAGACCCGACCGTGACGCGCGCGGTGATGATCACCAGCATGAGCGTGAAGTGGCGCTCGGGCCCGTATTACGAGGTGCACGTCGACGTGGAGCGCTTCGAGGGCACCAAGCGGCTCGGGCAGGCCAGCGGCGCCGGTTACGCCACGGCGACGCGCAACCAGGGTCAGCGCGTGGGCGCAGGCTACGCATCGGCCTTCGGAGTGCGGGTGAAGAATGGGCTCACCGAAGCAAACCCTGCCACCGACACCGAGGCGATCAGGAGCGCGACCCTGCAGGCGCTCGATTCCGCGCTGATGCAGCTCTCGGCCGTGTGGGGCGGAGAGCAGATGATGCAGAAGGCCCGCGAAGACGCCGAGGCGATGATGCGCAAGGCTCAGCAGCCCGCGCCGCCGCCCGCGACGAAGAAGAAGAAGTGAGGGCGAAAGGCACGCGCCCTCAGGAGAAAATGAGCGATAGAGCGCGCCATGCGCTTTCTCCTCTCGATTCTCGCGGTGTTGACGGTGGGCTGTGGCTCGAGCGCCAGCGAAGGTTCACCCTGCACGACGCCCAACGCGATCGAGTGCACGGGCGCGAAGTCGATGCTGGTGTGCGAGGGCAGCAAGTGGGCGGCGTACGCCTGCCCGAGCTGCAGCTCGAACAAGTGTGATTGGAAGGGCGTGACCACGGGCTCCGGTTGCCCGCAGATCGCTGACACCTACGGCAGCTGCAACTACGACGGCCGCCTGGTGGGCTGCTTCTGGTCGACCTCGGCCGATGCGGGCGTGTTCGTCGAGTCGGCGTGCCCTGCGTGCATGGCGGGCAAGTCCATCGAGGAGCTCGGCAAGTGCAGCGGTGGCCGCTGCAGCTGCCAGTAATCAGCGCTTCGTTGCCAGCGGGGACAATGCACTCGCCTTCTTGCTGCGATGTTCGCCTGACCTGCGCTGCTCCGAAGGAGCTCAGGTTCGCGCCGGCTTCCGACCGAGCGCGAGCACGTTGACCCAGGTCATCGAGAGGTGCGGCATTCGCAGCAGGTGCGTGGGCGATTGGGCGTCGACGAGCTGATGCAGCGCAGCCAGAAGCGCAGGCTCGAGATGAGGGGCGACGCGAACGCGGCCAACACGAACTGGCACCCCGCAGCGTGACTCCTCGCTTTGAGGAGATACGCGGGGTCGAGATCCACTCCAGTCATCAAGCCGCGCGGGCCCAGTCGGCCTGAGAGCTTGCGCGTGTAAAAGCCGTCGCCGCACGCGAGGTCGAGAACGTTCATCTCCGGCGTGAGGGGAAGGCCGTCGATGATCCCCTGCAGCTCCGCCTCGAAAGCCTGATGGAAGGCCGAGAGTTGACTGTCGTAGTCAGGCACTGCGTCCATGAAGGCCTCCTTCGAAAACCGTGTCACTGCGCCGGAGTTCGGCCACGCGAAGTGAGCCGGTCGACCCACACGAAGAGCAGCGGCGTGAAGAACAAGGTCAGCACCGTCGAGAGCGCCATGCCTCCGAACACCGCCGTGCCGAGCGATCGACGCGCCGCCGCCCCCGCGCCGGTGGACAACATCAGCGGCAACACGCCCAGCAGGAACGCGATCGAGGTCATCAGAATCGGCCGCAACCGCAGCCGGCAGGCCTGCTCCACCGCGGCGATCGCGCTCTGCCCTTCGCCCCTCAACCGGCGCGCCAATTCGACGATCAAGATCGCGTTCTTGCTCGAGAGCCCGACCAACATCACCATGCCCACCTGGCAGAACACGTCGTTGGGCAACCCGCGGAGCGCCTGCGCCGCCAGCGCCCCGAGGATCGCCAGCGGCCGCCGCGTGACTCAGCATCACTTCGCCGGAGCCGAGGGCTTCGCCCCGAGTTCGTCGAGGTAGGCCCGCACGGTGCGCACCCGCAGCGGCAGATCGTCTCGAATCATCGCCCAGCCGAAGTGACGCGTGTTGCCGGTGAGCAGCACCTGCGCGCCGCCGGAAACCGCGCCCGCCAGCACCCACCCATCGTCTTCAGGCAGCTTCGATTCGGCCCACGCCAGCAGCTGCTCTGGGGCTTGCACCAGCTCCACTTCACGCAAGGTGGCTTCGAGCCGTGGCAAGGCTTCGGGCTTCTTGCGCGTCACGTTGCGAGTCACCTCGTCGATGCACTGCGGGCTGGTGCAGACGCTGATGACTCCCTGACGGAGCAGGGCCCACAACGCGGTGAAGCTCTCGCCACCGAGCGCCGCGGAGAAGATGACGTTGGCGTCGAGGAAGACGCGCTCGGGTTCGCGCGTGGACCGATTCACCCCCTGATGGTACGCGAACGCGCGCCATGAAGGACGACCTCGGAAATCGCATGAAGGAGTACGAGCTGGCAGAGGCCGGCCACCGCCTCATGCCCCGGCTCCCGATCTGCGCGCGCATCGATGGCAAACGCTTCTCCCGCTTCACCGAGGGGCTGGCGCGGCCGTTCGACGTGCGGCTTTCACGCTTGATGGTCGAGACCACCAGGTACCTCGTCGAGGAGACGGTGGCGCGCGTCGGCTACACCCAGTCAGACGAGATCAGCCTCGTGTGGCACGACGAAGAGCCCGGGGCGATGTCGTTTCTCGATCGCCGGGTACAGAAGCTCACGTCGATTCTCGCCTCGATGACGACGGCGTACTTCAACGCCCACCTCGCCGCCGCCATCCCCGAGAAAGCCGGCGCGATGGCGCTCTTCGATTGCCGGGTGTGGGCGGTGCCCAACCAGGACGAGGCCGCCAACGTGTTTCTCTGGCGCGAGTTGGACGCGAGCAAAAATTCAGTGAGCATGGCCGCGCGCGCGCTCTACACCCACGCGGAGATCGTCGATCGCGACAACGCGCAAATGCATGAGCTGCTCTTCAAGAAGGGCGTCAACTGGAACGACTACCCGCCCTTCTTCAAGCGCGGCACCTTCGTGCGCCGGCAAAACGTGGAGCGCGCCTTCAGCGTCGACGAGCTCGACACCCTGCCCCCGCACCACGCCGCTCGCAAAAACCCCAATCTCACCGTGACGCGCACCGTGATGGCGGAGCTGGAGATGCCTCCGTTCGGCAAGGTGCTCAACCGGGTGGGCGTGTTGTTCGAAGGCGAAGCGCCGCGCACGGCCGCGAAGTCAGAGCCGTGACCGCTTACTTCTCGGCGTAGCCCTTCTTGGTTTTCTCGGTGACCAGCTTGGCCGCTTCAGCCTGGGTCTTCTCGGGGCTGTCGAAGTCCTTCTGGGTCATCTGGCCGTCGGTGCCGATCTTCCCGTAGCGGGTGAAGAACTGGTTCCCGTCGACGCGGATCTCCCAGAACTTGGCGGAGCTGCCTTCGATGAACTCGAAGTAGCGCGCGCCGGCCTCGCCCGACTTCGACGACTTTCCGCCGCTCGCCGCCGCCGGGGCTGAAGGCGCAGCGGCCTCATCCTCTTCATCGTCGAACGGGCTCTTCTTCTTCGACGGCGCAGTACCGGCCCCGCCGACTTCCTTGAAGCCCTTGCTCAGCTTCTCGGCGATCTTCTTCTCGGTGTTCGCGCGGGCCTCGTCGTCATCTTCGAAGACCTTCTCTTTTTCTTCGAACGTGCCGAAGCGGATCTTCTGCTTCGAGCCGTTCGACTCGACTTCCCAGAAGTAACTGGTCTCACCATCGTTCATCTCGAAACGGCGCGTGGCCATGGGTCCTCTTTGGGGTGCGGCGACTGGGGGTGCTGCGGGATTCCGGGGGGCGACACCTTCGACCCGCCGGGTGGGAGCGGCGTGAAATTTTCCATCGATGCGCTCGCCGATGTAGCTGGGGAAACGCGGCGTGCCGCTGTTCGAGAGCTCCTGGTAGCGGAAGGTGATGATCGAACCCAGCTTCGGCGGGTTCTCGCGCTCGACGTCGCTGAAGCCGGTGCCCACGTTGAACTGGGTGCCATCGGGCAGCTCGACCAGCAGCGCACCCAGGCGGCCCTTGTGACGACCCAGCCCCGGCACGTGT
>JAYVNA010000479.1:0-4411 GCA_043758715.1 Archangium sp. | reverse complement strand
CCGGAATCGGCACGCCCAACGAAGGAGCCCAGTCGCCGTCGGGGTTCGACGGGAGCGCCTCCGTGCCCGCCCCTCCGAAGAAAGACTGGGTGCGGCCGAGCGTGCCCATGAAGACGCACTGGCCGAGCTTCGACGAGTTGTACGTGTTCATCGAAGGCGAGTTCTGCCGCGCGTAGCCACTGCCATCGGAGCGCACCGGCGAGCCCTGCCAGACGTTGTCGAGATCGGTGAGCGTCTCGGCAGCGGTGAAGGTGATCACCCCGTCAAAGAGATCGGGGATGCCGGCGGCGCGGGCCGCGTTGTAGGCGGCGCGGCAGAACTGCTCCTGGTGGCTCGGGAAGACCGAGCTGTTGTTCATGCCGACGAGGTCGGTGATGGCGCCCGTCGGATCTTGCACGATCACGATGTCGCCGTTGAGCGTGACCGGCTGTGCGATCGCAGCCGCGGAGATCGTCGTGAACAGCGTGGCGACAAGGCGAAGACGAGCGGTCATGAAACCTCCGACGACAAACGTTTCGCGCATAGACCACAGCCCGCGCCCTCGCCGCAAGCCACCGGCCTGACTCGCGTTTTCCTCTCACGCGCTGAGAAACTGCACTGCTCTGGAGGCGCCCTTTGAAGCCCGGGGTATATGGGCTGAATGTCGCGTCAGGGATCGCTCGTGGAGCTGTGCCTTTCGATGTTGAGCGCGTGCCCGCCGATCAACTCGACGCCCTGCAGTGGTGACTCCGAGTGCCGGGCGGACCAGCGCTGCCGTCGCGGCGCCTGCGGGCCCATTTGTCTGGACGACACGGACTGTGGCGATACCCAGGTCTGCCTTCCCGCCGGCACCTGTGGAGCGCGTCCGCAGTGCACCACCAGCGTCGACTGCGCGGTGGGCTTCAGCTGCAGCAGCGGCCGCTGCGCGTGTGATGACGACAGCGCCTGCGCCGCCAACCAGCAGTGCCTGAGCGGCACCTGCCAGACCCGCCCCCGCTGCACCGACGATGGTGACTGCCGCGGCACGGGTGGGCGTTGTGAAGTGACGCAGGGGCTCTGCCTGCCGCAGTGCACGATGCCCGCTGACTGTGCGCCCACCCTCGATCCGCGCGTCGCGTTCGCGATCTACACCTGCAACATGGGCACCTGCACCAGGCGCTGCACGCAGGATCTCCAGTGCGGCGGCCAGAGCCTGATCTGCCGCAACGGCCTGTGCACCGCTTCCGATTGCGCGCAGCAGAGCGATTGCCCCTCGGGCCAGTACTGCACCTCGGCCACCTTCGGGCGCTGCCTCGCGTACCAGACCTGCACCGCCACCTCGCAGTGCATGCGCAACTTCGAGTGCAAGCGCTTTTCTGACACCCAGTGCCCCCCGGGCTTTGATTGCACGCAGTCGATCTGCCAGGAACTGCAGCGATGCCTCTCTGATGGTGACTGCATCTCGGGCGTGCCGGGCACCATGGGCGCCGAGGTGATCGGCTACTGCGAAGAAGGCCACTGCCAGCCGAGCCCCACCTGCGTGGTGAACCAGCAGTGCACCGGAGGCAAGAGCTGCATCGGAGGCGTGTGCGTGCCCACGGTTTGCCGCGGCAACCTCGAGTGCGGGCTCAACCACGCGTGCGTCGACGGCGCCTGCGTCACGCCCCCTGCCCCGGCCGACATCGACGCAATGCGCCTGACGCCCACCACCGGCTTCCTCGTGGAAGGCGATGCGCTGCAGCTCCACTTGATCGTCTTTCGCCTCGACGGGAGCAGCTACCCGCTGGAGGCCGCCACCTTCGAAGTCAAAGACCCACAAGGCATGGCTTCGACCGCTGCCACCGTCAGCAGCACGGGCCTCGTCGCCGCCGTGATGGCGGGCGAGGTGCGCATTCGCGCGACGGTGAGCGGCAGCACGCTGAGGACCAACGAGGTCGCGCTGACGATCATCCCCCGGGTGATGATGGGCCGCCGGGTGATCGTCACCGACGCCGCCACCGGGCTGCCGCTTTCGAACGTGACGGTGCGCGCCTGCCCGCTGGGCGACTGCAGCACGCCGACCGATGTCGTCACCACCGCGCAGGGCACCGCGGAGTTCCCGCTGCTCGATGCCAGCGCCACCACCTTCACCGCGGTGCCCGCCGAGCTGAGGACTGACGGGCTGCCCGCGCTCGAGCGCGCCTCGATTCTGAGCACCACCGCCACCGACGTGCTCATCCCCCTGCGCGAGAACCCGGTGCGGGGGAACGCGGGGTTCAGCGCGTCGATCTCCTTCTCTGACGTCAGCACGGTGGGCAGCTACTGGGCGGGCTTCGTCACCGCGTCGGCCTCAGACGTGCCGTCGCTCTCGCCGCAGGGCCTGCTGGGCGACAACTTCATGGTGGAGATCCCCGGCATCGGCCAGCAGGTGCCCGTGCCCGGCGCGATGGTGCTCTACACCTCTCCGGGGCTGGGCTTCCCGCAAGAGGTCAAGCCGCGCTCGCTCGCCTTCGCGCAGCCGGGATCCAACCGTTTCGTGCAGGCGTGGGCGGGCCGCGCGTACCTCGAGTCGGCTTTCGCGCTGCGATCGATCGACGTGCTCTCGTACCTGGGCGCCTTCGACTACGCGCACGTGCCGGGCATCGCGTTCAGCCCCAAGCCCTTCGTGCCCGACAGCACCGACATCGATGGCGACGGGTTGTGCAGCAACGCCCAGCGCTGCCCGATGGGCTCGGAAGACGTGCCCGACTACGCGCACTTCACGCAGCTCTCCTTCCAGCCGCGCCGGCAGCAGAAGCTGCGCACCGAGGTGGTGTTGCCCAAGGTGCCCTCGACCTTCGACACCGTGCTGGTCGCCTCGGCGCTCTTCGACGAGCGCGCGGGAATGCTGCCGACCGGCTTCACCTCGCAGACGCCGGGCATGGCGGGCATGGACGGGCTCAAGCCGGTCGACCCGGTCACGGTGCGCGGCGGCCCGGCGTACAACGGGCTGGAGATCGCCACTCCGGGCATCTGGGCGCTGGCCGCCAACGCCGCGGGCACGGCTTCCAGCGCGCGGCTGGTGCGGTCGACCGTGCTGGGTTCGCGGGTGCTGGTGACCCCTTTCCTGCCCGCACCGGCGATGGCGGCCTATTTGCCAGGAAACCGCACGGTAAACCCGGGTCAGCCCGCGTGGTCCTCGGTCTTTTCCACGGGCGGAGAATTGGGGCGGATTTCACTGACAGGCACCGACACCCGCCACGTCATCTACTTCGCGATGGCGAGCGGACAATCGGCGCTCATCTGGCCCACCCCGCCCACCGGGCCGGGACAGGACCCGGCCGCCCAGGCGATGCCCAAACTGGAAGTGGTGGCCGTGGACCTGATTGGTGGCGTGTCAGTCGAGCAGATCTTCGACGCCTCAGGAGTCACCCTGGCGACGTGGGCGACCGTCATCGACGGCTACTCCCGCCTCGACAGGTGAGCGCTTTGCTCTACACTGCCGCGCCGTGAGCTCAGAACCGATCATCGGTATCGACCTCGGCACCACCAACAGCTGCGCGGCCTATGTCGACGGCTACAAGGACGGTGTCCCCAACGTGAAGCTCATCCCCTACAAGGGCGGTGAGTACACGATCCCTTCGATCTTCGCGGTCGACGACAAGGGGAACGAGCTGATCGGGTACGAGGCCAAGCGTCAGTGGCAGTTGAACCCGCGCAACACCATCTACGGCAGCAAGCGCCTGGTGGGCCGCACCGCGACTTCCGACATCGTCGAGTCGATGAAGAAGATCGTTCAGTACGGGGTGAAGGCCTCGGCTGACAACAAAGAGGTCACCATCGAGGTGGCCAAGAAAGAGATGACGCTGCAGGAAGTCGCTGCGCGCATCTTGAACAAGATTCGCGACGTCGCCTCGAACCACCTCAAGGTGCCGATCAACAAGGCGGTGGTGACGGTGCCCGCCTACTTCAGCGATCGCCAGCGCCAGTCGGTCAAAGACGCCGGCAAGCTGATCGGGCTCGAGGTGGTGCGCATCATCAACGAGCCCACCTCGGCGGCGCTCGCGTACGGCCTGGGTAAGTCGCTGCAGCAGAAGGTCTGCATCTACGACCTGGGCGGCGGCACCTTCGACGTGTCGATCATCGAGATTCGCAACCAGGTCTTCGAAGTGAAGGCGACCGGCGGCGACATCTTCTTAGGGGGCATCGACTTCGACAACGCGATGATTCACTACGTGTTGACTGAGTTCCAGTCGAAGACGGGCATCGATCTCTCCACCGACCCGGTGGCGATGCAGCGCATCAAGGATCTGGCCGAGCGCACGAAGATCGATCTCTCGTCGCGGGAAGAGGCGCCCTTCAACATTCCCTTCATCACGATGACCCCTCAGGGCCAGCCCCTGAACATCGAGATGAAGTTCAGCCGCAAGCTGCTCGAGAAGCTGACCTCGGAGCACGTCGATCGCACCTTGAAGATCGTGGCGAAGGTGCTGGT
>JAYVNA010000478.1:0-4414 GCA_043758715.1 Archangium sp. | reverse complement strand
AGTCTCGCAACCCGGAACCTACGGAAACTGACCGTGCGCGTCTTCCTTCAAGCCTCTACGCGGGGCTCTGTTTCACCCACACCAAGTCCAAGAGAGCCCACTTGCAACGTGGCGGCGCGGTGTCGTTCGGACGCTGGGACGAATGGGGCTGAGGGTTCTCGTGCGGATCTGGCGAACGCGCGACCACCGGTGAACGACAAGGTGGCGAACCTGCGCTGTCTGACCAATCGCTCGATCCTTCTGCCTTTGGCGCCTACGGCATGGACCCGAAGAGGCTGGGTGACTTGTTCGAGGGGGTGGCCCAGTCGGTGGTCATGGGACCCTACCGCACGCCGAAGGACGACACGGTGGTGCTAACGCGTCAGTTCAACGGGAAGAAGCAGGTTTTCGAGTACCGCGGCGCCGCGACGAAGGAGAGAAGCCAGGGCGGATTCGTCCCGCCTCTGGGCCATTCGTAAGGTGGGCTACCGCTCGAGAAGATCCGTCTTCACGGCGAGAAGCCCGAACTCAAGGAGGAGATTGCCGCGCTGGGCAAACCCTACGGCATTGTCACTCCGTACACGTCGTACCTGGTGGTCGAGTACACGCGGGTGGTAGCGAATCGGCCACAGCAGCCCGTGCGGGAAGACCCGTCGCGGTTCCGAGTTGACGACGTGAAAAGAACAAGAATTTCAAAGTGGAGAGAGGGTGAGAGTGCGTTTCCTCAGGGATTGGGCAAGTCCTTCAAGCTCACGCACTTATCTCCCACGTACGTCGACTCACACTTCTGATCGAAGCTGCACTGCCCACGGCACGGCAACGGATCACACATGCCCGTTCCCTTGTTGCAGCTCGTGCCGGGGTTACACGGCGTAAAACACTCGCCATTCGCCCGCCGCACCCCCGAAGCCGTCGCCGCGATCGCCGTGTTGACGCCCGCGTTGACCAGCGCGCCCGCGGCGGCGCCAGCGCAGCCCGGAAGAACCGACAGCATCGCCAGCACCAGCGCTCGGAAAGCCATGTGGGAAGACCTACTCCCCCCCGATATGGTTTTCGAGCCCGCCGCGTTCTGATGGGTGCGTGGCCATGATGGACATCACCCTCGAGGGTTCGGTGCTGGAAGGGGCGACAGAAGCCGCGGCACGAACCGGCGATCGAGGCGCGTGGACCGAGCTCATCGCCCGCCACAACCGCCGGGTGGTGCTCTCGCTGCTCGCGCAAGGCGTGTTGCCTGCGCAGGCGAAGGAGATGGCGCAGGAAGCGTGGCTGCGGCTCATCACCCAGGCCGACGCGAAGAAGCTGGCCCGGCTCGAGCTGCCCGGGCTCGCGATTCGCCAGGCGCTGTTCCTGGCACGCAGTGAAGCGCGCAAACCGGGTCAGGCGCCTGACTCGTTGGACGACGTGCCCGAAACCGCGATCGATTCGGGCGAGGAACAGTTCTTCGATCGCGAGCGGCTGCAGAAGGCGCACGAGCGCCTGCAGGATCTTTCGCCGAGCGCCCGGGCGGTGTTCGAGCGGTTGTACGGCGACCCTCAGCTCTCGCACGCCGAGGTGGCTGCCCGGGTCGGGCTGTCGGTTCAGCGCGTGCGTCAAATCGTGTGTGAGGTGCGCAAGGTGTTGCGCGCCGAATTGGAAGCGGGGCCAAGGCGAAGCGACCCCAAGAAGGAAGGAGGTTGACGATGGAAAAGCATCTCGTCGCCGACATCGTGGAGCAGTACGTCATCGGCGCGCTCGACGCGGACTCGGTGCGTTTCGTCGAAGGGCACGTCGCCCGCTGCGCACCGTGCGCGAAGCTGTTGCAGCAAGAGGCCGCCCTCGAGGTGGCGCTGCACCAGACCGTGCTCCACACCAGGGTGGTGTCGTTGTCGTCACGCCGCCGGAAGATCGGCGCGCTGGTCGCCTCTGCCGCCGCAATGCTCGCCGCGGGCCTGGTGCTGGTGTTCTCGTTCGATCGCGAACCCGTGCCCTCCGCGCAACCTGAGCTGCGCCACTGCATCGAGAAGTCCACCGCCACCGACTGCATCTCGAAGGGCCAGTTCGATGGCGTCATCACCATCGGGCCCAACCACGAGCCCATCGTTCCCCGTTACGACGTCACCGCCGGAGTACAGCCATGAAGCACCTTCTTCTCTTCGTATTGCTCTCCTCGGCGCTCGGCCTGGCGCAGCAGCGCAAGCTCAACGACTCCCCCATGCAGCGCGAGCAGGCGCAGCCGATGCCGCTGGCCATCGGTGACCACTACTTCGGTCGCCAGCCGCGCCTGCGCAGCTGGGTGCAGGGCTGGGGACTCACGGGAACGCGGCCCGACGCCTACGAGATTCGGTGCGAGGAAATCTTCACCGACTGCGCGGTGCCCATCTTGCGCACGCGCGCGTTCAAGTCGGAACCGCTGGGCATGGGCAGCCTCACGCACTCCGAGCCTGCCGAGACCTGGCGGGGGCGGCGCATCATCTTGAAGGCCGAGCTGCGCGGCGGCGCCATCGAGGGCTGGGGCGGCTTGTGGATGCGCGTCGACGACAAGGACGGCAAGGTGCTCGCGTTCGACAACATGCAGAACCGGGCGCTGCGGGGCACCAGCAGCTTCAAGTGGTACTCGGTGGTGCTCGACGTTCCCCTCGACGCTGCGCGAGTGAGCTTTGGGGTGCTGCTGCACGGGCCTGGCGCCGTGTTCATCCGGGAGATCGTGTTCGAAGAAGTCGACGTCGACGTCTCCACCACCGACCTGATGGGGCCGCTCCGAGCGCAGGTTCCGGCGGGCGGAAGCAGCGGCGGGGCGCGGTAGTCAGGTCTGATCGAAGTGGTACCCGCGTTCGCCGTGCACGTGCAGGTCGAGACCGTCGCGCTCTTCGAGCTCGGTCGCGCGCAGCCCGTAGACGGCCTTGAGCACGGTCGCGAGCAGGAACGTGCCCAGCCCCGAGAAGACGATCGCCACGCCCACGCCGACGAACTGTTTGCCCAACTGATCGAGGCCACCAGCGACGGGCGTGAAACAGAGCACACCGGTCAGCAGCGCCCCCAGGATGCCGCCGACGCCGTGCACGCCGAACGCGTCGAGTGAGTCGTCGTACTTGAGCTTGTTCTTCAACTGCACCGCGCCGTAACAAACGATCGAGGCCAGCGCGCCCAGCAGCAGCGCCGAGCCCGGGCGAATGTGCCCAGCCGCCGGAGTGACCGCGACCAGGCCCGCCACGATTCCGGAAGCGAGACCCAGCGAGGTCACCTTGCCGTGATGCCAGCGCTCCACCAGCATCCACATCAGGCCCGCGGCAGCGGCCGCCGACTGGGTGGTGGTGAACGCGAGGCCCGCGATGGCGCCGGCGACCGGTGATTCGACCGCGACCGCGCTGCCGGCGTTGAACCCGAACCAGCCAAACCACAACAGCCCCGCACCCGTGAGCGTGAGCACCAGGTTGTTCGGAAGAATCGCGGTGCCGCGCGCCACGTCGCGGCGGGGCCCGAGCATCAGCGCGAGCACCAGGGCCGAGACGCCCGCGGCGATGTGCACCACCGTGCCGCCGGCGAAGTCGAGCACGCCCAACTTGAACAGCCAGCCATCAGAGGCCCACACCCAGTGCGCGAGCGGCGCGTAGATGAAGGTGCTCCAGAGCAGGCAGAAGGCCAGATACGTCTTGAACTTCATCCGCTCGGCCACCGCGCCGCTGATCAGCGCCGGCGTGATGATCGCGAACTTGCCCTGGAACATCACGAACACCAGCTCGGGAATGTGTTTGTCGCCGTAGAGCTTCCCGGGCGCGATGCCGTTGAGGGCGATGAGGTCCCAATCCCATCCGAACACGCCCCCCACCGTCTTCCCGAACGCCAGCGCGTAGCCGATCAGCACCCACTGCACGCCGATCACCGCCATCGCCACGAAGCTCATCATCATGGTGGTGAGCACGTTCTTCCGGCGCACCATGCCGCCGTAGAAGAGGGCCAGACCTGGCACCATGAGCAGGACCATGGCCGAGCTCGCCAACATCCACGCCGTTGAGCCTGAATCAATAGCGTTGGCGGCCTCAAGCCCTGAAGGTTCCATGTTCGGGCTTAAATCACCTTCGACAAGCCCAGTTACACGAAGAATTGTCGCGAGGAGGCCAGGTGCGCCGCGTTTGAACGTTCAGGACATCCTGATCCGGGCTGAGCGGGGATCACCACCCCAGCCTGTGGGAAGGACTCCACACCTTTTCACTTTCAGTGGGGCGCCAACCGCTTGATTCCACTCTACCGAACGGGTGGCTAGCCTTTTGCTCAAGGGAGTCGCCACACAAGGAGCAGTGCAATGAAAACCAACCAACTCATCATCCTCGCCGCGCTCACGTTGTTCGCAGCCCCCTCTTTCGCCCAGAGCAATTCCAATCCGGAATGCCTCGGCAGCTCGTGCGGCAAGCCCAAGGAAGAAGGCGGCGGCTGCGGCTGTGGCTGCGGCTGTTCCGTC
>JAYVNA010000477.1:0-4414 GCA_043758715.1 Archangium sp. | reverse complement strand
AGCGCTCATTGCTCTCGCGAACCAACGGCAGCCGGCAGGTGAGCACCTCCGCGCGCGTGGGCGAGGTGAAGGCGAAGTCGGTGGCCCCACAGCCCGTGCGCGTCTCCAGCTCGGTCTCGCAGTTCTCAGCAGGCAAGTTGAGCCTCGTGATCGCGGTGGTGCAGGCGGGCTGCGCGCAGAGGCGGGCAATCACGTCGCGGCAGAGCTCCGCATCGGGCGCGGGAGGGCCGACACAGGACAACAGGAAGAGGCAGGAGAAGGCGGCGGCTCGCACGGATCGATGGAGCATAGCCGTGACTGGCTGATAGACGCTCAGCTATGGCTTGGTACTCCCTGACGGTCGATATCCCTGAAGACGAGAGCGAGCTCGCGCAGAGCGTGCTGTACGACCACGGCGCGGCTGGCCTCGAGGTCCGTGATTCCCTCAACCAGACGGTGCTGACGGTACGCGCGCCCGCCAAAGGAGAGGCGATCCTCATCGCCTACTTCGAGGACAAGCAGGACGCCGCCGATGCCCAGGAGGAGCTGACCGACAAGATCGCCGGCTCCCGCTTCGCCATCGAAGACGTGGTGGAACGCGACTGGAGCGTCGAGTGGCGTAACCAGATCAAGAGCGTCACCGTGGGCCGGCTGTGGGTCGGGCCGCCCTGGGAAAAGCCGACCGCGCCGCAGGACAAGGTGTGCATCTTCATCGAGCCGAAGATGGCGTTCGGTACGGGTGACCACCCCACCACCACCCTGTGCCTCGCGGCCGTCGACACCTTCATGGGAAACAATCCCGGCGCCAGCGTGCTCGACGTCGGCACCGGCACCGGCGTGCTCGCCTTCGCCGCGAAGAAGCTGGGCGCGAGCCGGTGCGTGGGTCTCGACAACGACGTCACCTCGGTCGGGCTGGCCAACGAGTGCGCCGACGAGAACGGCATCGAAGGCGTCGAGCTGTCGACCAGGACGCTGAATGACATCGCGGGGCAGTTCGACCTGGTGCTGGCGAACATCCTCGCGAACACCCTGTGTGACCTGGCGCCGCTGATCGCGCCCAAGGTAAAGAAGCACCTGGTGCTCGCAGGCGTGCTGGTGCCGCAGGCCGAAGAGGTGACCGCGGCCTACGTGAAGTGCGGCCTCAAGCACGCGGGGAACACGGCGATCGGCGAGTGGATTCGCCTCGAGTTCGACGCGTGATCCGCCTGCTGGTGCCCGGCGCTTCGGAAGGCCAGGTCAGCGTCGATGGGCCGCGCCTGCATTACCTGCTCACCGTGTTGCGGGTGAGGGCGGGCGACTCGCTGGAAGTCTTCGATGGCGAGGGCTCGGCGTTCGACGCGAAGGTGGTGTCGCTGGGGCAGCTGGGTGGATCGTTGCTCCTCAGCGGGAAACGCGAGGCGCCGCGCCCGCGATCGATCACCATCGTCCAGGGGTTGCCCAAGGCCGAGAAGCTCGAGCTGGTGCTGCAGAAGGGCACGGAGCTGGGCGCGAGTGCGTTTGCTCCGGCGGCGTGTGCTCGCAGCGTGGTGAAGCTCGATGGGAAGGAAGAGGCCAAGCTCGCCCGGTGGCAGCGCATCGTCGAAGAGGCCGCGCGGCAGTGCGGGCGGGCGACCGTGCCTTTGGTGCTCGCGCCCAGGCCGTTGCTGGCTGCCGTCGCTGCTTTGCCCGGTGAGCCCGCGGTGCTGGTGCTCGATGAAGAGGAACGCGCGCTGCCGTTGTCGACCGCGGTCGCGTCCGTGGGCGCTCGGCCTCTTGCGCTGGTGATTGGGCCAGAAGGCGGGCTTACGCGCGAAGAAGTGAATGCGCTGCGAGCGAAGGGCGCGATCGGCGTGACGTTGGGGCGGCTGGTGTTGCGCACCGAGACGGCGGCGCTCGCGGCGCTGGCGGTGCTGCGGCATCTCGATGGAGAGCTGGGCTGAAGTTTCGGATTGGAACACGGTGGAACAGCCTGCCCTCTCCCTGACCCTCTTTGCCTCCCAACGCCGTCGCCCCCAGGGGCTCTGCCCCGAGGGGAGAGGGGAATGGTTTTGAGTTGGCACGGTCACTGAAGAGGCCCCCTGCGCCGCGCCCGAATCTCTCGGAGCGCCCACCGCGGAGTCTCTTCACATGCTCTCGAAATCGGCCGCCAAGGCCTTCTTCCTCGGGGGGACGGCGTTGTGCTCGACCATCTTCCTCGGGCTGACCTACGACACCTTTCAGCAGCTGCCCGCGCGCACCAACGCCGCGGCGATCACCGACTCGGTGAAGCGCGGCAAACACCTCTGGGAAGACAGCAACTGCATGGGCTGCCACACCCTCTTCGGTGAAGGCGCCTACTACGCCCCCGAGCTGACCAAGGTCTTCGAGCGCCGCGGAGCGGGCTTCATCAGCGCCCAGCTCAAGGACCCGGAAGCGATGTTCCCCGGCCAGCGCAAGATGACGAACTACCACTTCACCGACGCGCAGATCGCAGACCTGGTCTCGTTCTTCGAGTGGGCCGGCAAGGTCGACTTGAACGGCTTTCCCGCCAAGCCGACCCTCGGGCCCCCGGCGGCGCGCGCGCCCGTGGAAGCAGCGCAGCGGCCGGTGATCTTCACCCAGCTGTGCATCGCCTGCCATTCACTGGGCGGCACCGGCGGCGCGGTCGGCCCTGCGCTCGACGGCGTGGGCAACAAGTTCGACGCGGCGTACTTCGATCGGTGGCTGCGTGATCCGCCCGCGGTCAAGCCGGGCACCAAGATGCCCAGGCTCCCCCTCAACGACGCGCAGCTCGCAGAGCTCGTCCCGTTCCTTTCGTCTCAGAAGGAGATTGCCCGATGAAGTTCAAGAGTCAGAGAGTGGCGTACGGCTTCTTCGCTACCTGCATGCTGCTGTTCTCGCTGCAGATCGTTTACGGCTTCATCATGGCGTTCGCTCACACGGGCAACGACCAGCTGCACGCGTGGATTCCCTTCAACGTCGCGCGCGCCAGCCACACCAACCTGCTGGTGATGTGGATGCTCTCGGGCTTCATGGGCGCCGCGTACTGGATCATTCCTGACGAGTGCGATCGCGAGCTGGCCTGGCCGAAGCTCGCGTGGGTGCAATTGATCGCCTTCGTGCTGGTCGGCGTCACCGCGATCATCGGCTTCCACTTCGGGTGGTGGGAAGGCCGCAAGTTCCTCGAGATCCCCCGCCCGCTCGATTACCTCGTGGTGATCGACGTGCTCACCTTCATCGCCAACATCGGTTGGACGGTGTGGAAGAGCGACAAGAAGTCGACCACCTCGATGGTGCTCTTCTTCGGGCTGCTGGCCGCCGCGCTGCTCTACCTGCCCGGCATGATCCCCACCGACAACCAGACCATCGACAGCTACTGGCGCTGGTGGGTGGTGCACCTCTGGGTCGAAGGCGTGTGGGAGCTGATCATGGGCGCCATCCTCTCCTACCTGCTGATCAAGCTGACCGGGGTCGATCGCGAGATCATCGAGAAGTGGCTCTACGTGATCGTCGGCTTCACGTTCCTCTCCGGCATCCTCGGAACGGGCCACCACTACTATTACATCGGCACGCCCAAATACTGGCTGATGGTCGGCGGCGTGTTCAGCGCGCTCGAGCCCCTCGCGTTCCTGGGCATGGCCATCTACGCGTTCTCGATGGCGAAGAAGGGCGGCCGCACGCACCCGAACAAGGTCGCGTTGTTGTGGACGGTCGGCTGCGCGTTCATGAGCTTCGTGGGCGCGGGTTTCTTAGGCTTCGCGCACACGCTGCCGCAGGTGAACATGTACACGCACGGCACGCTGGTGACCGCGATGCACGGGCACATGGCCTTCTGGGGCGCCTACGCGATGCTGATTCTCGGCATCATCACCTACGCGATGCCGCTGATGACGGGCCGCAAGCTCTACGATCACTTCACCGCCGGCTACGCGTTCTGGATCACCAACGTGGGCATGGTGGCGATGGTGCTGGCCTTCGCCGTGGCCGGGATCTCCCAGGTGGTGCTGGAGCGCCGCGTGGGCATGGACTTCATGACGGTGCAGAAAGAAGTCGAGATGCACTTCTGGGGGTTGGTGATGGCCGCCAGCCTCTTCACCACCGGCGTCATCGCCTACGTGTGGAACTTCATTCGCTACGGGTTTCCCACCGCGCTCGCGACCGGCAAACCTTCCATGACCCAGGAGGCCGCCGACGTGCAGCCCCTGCCTTCGATTGCCGCGGCGAGGAGCTGAGTCATGGCGAGCTGGTACCGGCCGATCGCAGACGAAGTCACGGTCTTCGAGCGCGCGCATGCGCAGCAACTGCCGGTGCTGCTCAAGGGACCGACGGGGTGCGGCAAGTCGCGCTTCGTCGAGTTCATGGCGGAGCGATTGAAGCGGCCGCTCATCACGGTCGCGTGCAACGACGAGACGAGCGCCGCCGACCTGGTGGGCCGGTGGTTGGTGCGGGGTGGCGACACGGTCTGGCAAGACGGGCC
>JAYVNA010000476.1:0-4423 GCA_043758715.1 Archangium sp. | reverse complement strand
AAGTCAATGAGAGCGGTCGGGCGCTGCGCACACGTACGCAAACGCGGGGCCAGTGTTCAACGCGAATTGTGGGGATTTGCGGAGGTGGCGCATCGAGGCGCACCACGCTCCGCGGCACCAATGTCCGAATTTAGAACTTGAACGGGAACGTGATCGCCTCGCCCTGCTTCTTGTGCTTGGGGAACGTCATCGTCTTGATGAGGTTACCAACGCACCCCGCGATCACGGTGCCCTTGAATTCTTCTGAAACCACCGAGACGTTCGAGGTCTTGCCGCTGGTCTGAATCGTCCACTTCATGAGCAGCTTGCCCGACGTGCCCGGGTCTTTCGCGCGCTGCTGCTCGACGCACTTGCCCAGCGCCGCCTTGTTCGCGAGCACGACTTCCATGATGTCGGACTGGCCGAGCGATTCCTTCACGTCGGCCGACGCGGCGCCAGGCGCAGGGGGAATGTAGCCGCCGCCGCTCTTCTTCTCGGGCGGAGGGTCGCTCTTCGTAGAAGCCTTCTTCGGCCCACCGAACGCCGAATCGAAGTCGTCTTCGGACTCGGGCTGCTTGGAAGGTTTCGAAGGCGCCTCGGCGACGGGCTCCTTGGCGGCGACGGTGGTGGGATTTTTTTGGCGAACAGTGCCAGTACCCTTGGGCTGCACGGGCGTGGGCGGAGCGACCGTCGTCGGCACCGGCGTCGGAGCCACCGCGACGACCGTGGGCTGGGTGCCCGTAGGCTGCGTACCGGCGGGGTTGGTGGCGGGAGGCGGCGTCACCGCGACAGCCGGCGGCGGCACCACTGCGGGCGGAGGCGTGACGACCGCGGGGGGCGGCTGCACCACCACCGGCGGCGGCGTGACCTGCACGACGGCGGTCGGAGGCGCGCGGGTGGCGAGCCAGACGATGAGCCCGACCAGGATGAGCAGCATCACCGCGCCACCGGCCGCGACCCCGATCATCAGGTTGCGGTTGTTGGGCGGGCGATACTGCGTCATCGCCGGCGCGCTGTAGGTCGCGCCCGGGTTCTGCAGATACGGGTTCGGAGGCGGCTGCGCCGGGCGCGCGGGACGCTCTTCGATCGCCGAGGGCAGCACGGTCGCGCCGTTGGTGGCCTTCTCTTCGTGGTGCGGCACGTCGAGCAGCCCACGCGGCTGCGGCTCTTCGGCGACCACCGGCTGCGGCTTCGGAGGCGGCCGCGACTGCGCGTCCATCTCGTCTTTGAGCAACGAGCCGAGCGAGCTGGCCGCCGACGGCTTCCAGCTGCTCGTCTCTTCGGGGCCAGGCATCCCGCCCGCCGACATCGGCACCTGCATCTGCGACTGCATCGTCTGCACCATGCCGCCGGCGCTGAAGGCCGACTGCACGGGCACGTTCATCACGGCCGGACCGCTCTGGGTGATGGTGGCGGCGGGAGCGACGACGATCGGCTTGGGCGGCTTGGGCGCCAGCACCGAGTTCAACATCTTCACGTCGGAGACCGGAATCCAGTCTTCGTAGCCGGCGCGCCAGCACAACGAGTCGGGGCTGATCTCGCCGCGATCCCAGTGCTCCTTCACCTTCTCGAGCGTCAGCGGGCCGGTCTGCTTCTCGTTGATCGCCACGTACCAATCGGTGGTGGGGATCTCTTCGGCCGCGGGCTCGGGCGTCTTTTCCTTCACGCCTGATTCTTCGGCGAGCTTGCGAACGGTATCGGCGTCGATGACGCGCGTGCTCTGACGGTCGTCGGGTGAACCACCCTCGTCGCCCGGCTTGTGCGCCGAGTGATTGCCGGTGCCCTTGAGCACCTGATCGAACACGGCGCCGATCTCGTCTTCGTCGGCACCAAAGAAGCTGTCGTTGGGCTTGCCGGTGGGCGCGCCCGGGTCGATGCCAGAGGAGGTGTTCATCGTTCCAGGATTGGTCATGTCTTCGGCGTGCGCCGGCTCGTCGTTCGAGAGGGTCGCTTCCGCCGCGGCCAGCGGCGTCTGCATCACCTGGGTGGCAAGGGCATCATCAGGATCGTTCGACGACGCGACGGGGCCATGGCCCTTCGAGGCGTCGGTGCGCTTGACGAGAATGACGTAGCCGCACTTGCGGCATCGGACCTTGACCCCCTTGGGCCCGACCTTCTCGTCGTTGATCATGTACTGCGCGCGGCAGCTCTCACAGACGAAGCGCATGGGATTCCCGGGCGAAACTGCGTGTAACCGTTTGAAAAGTTTAGGTTTAGGACGCTTTGGGGTCAAGACAACGGACGCCACTGAAGGGAAGGCGGTTCCTTCCCCTCGTGCGTTCATTACAAAGCTTCAACGATCCCTGCCACTTGCGTCACTTGCGCAACTGGACCTCGACGTTGATTCCGACCGCCACCCGAAGTGCGTGAAGGTCGTCACCCAACGCGAAGACCAGCAGATCGCGAATCTTGGAGCGTGGTTGCACCCTGAAATTCGGGCCCGTCTCCGCCATCACCATGCGCTTGACCGGCTCGATCTCACCGGCGACGAAGGCACCCGCGCGGGTCGCTGAGAGCTCTGCGCCCTCGAGGAAATTGCGCAGATCGTTCGGGGTGGCGACCTTCACGTATTCCTTGGTGACGCGAGCCAGTGCATCGCGCGCCTGAGGCGTGAGGTGCTTCTCGAGCAGCTTTCGCTCGGTGTCGATCGCCCGCAGATCGGCGGTGAAGCGGAAGCGGTCGACCGAGAGACTGATCGCCGCCTGCATCACCGCTTCGAGCCGCTCCCCTGAGAGGCGCTGCGTGAGCGCGAGCTCGGGGCGCAGCATCGTCATGGTGCGGCCGAGCAGGTAATAGACCTCGCGCTGCCCCGTCTCGCTGAAGAACTTGCCGCCGAAGCGCAGTGCGACGGGCTCGGTCTGGCAGATCTCGACGCCGATGAGAGGATCGGGCGCGGGCTCCGTGGTGCGCTTGGCCATGCGCTCGCGCGTGGTGACGAGGAAGGGCGAGAACACCGCCACCTGGTCCATTCCCAGAATGCGCGAGACGTAGCGGTAGTGGTGAATCTGGTACTCGGGCGCGGTGGCCACGTCGATGAAGTGCTTCTTCGGGTTGATGCCGTAGCGCGCGAAGTCTTCCTTGTAGAGCGTGCCGGCCTGCTCGAAGAGAATCGCGAAGAGATCGGCGAGCGGCCCGCGCACCTTCGGGTGGAAGAGGTGCTCGGTCCACAACCGATCGGTGAGCTGGCGCTGCGCCACCTCGCGCTTCTTCGCGTACGGGGTGAGCTTCGCGAGGATCTCCTTCTCGCCGGGGCCCGGATCTCCGATGAGCCCGGCCATCACCTGCGCCGCGATCCACGCGGAGTCGTAGTCCTTGCGCTTGGCAGCCAGCTCCGCGAGCGCCGAGGCGACCTTGCCCGGGCTGCTCGTCGAGGGCAGCGCGCGGCGCCACGCATCGACGGCTTCCTGCTCGTAGCCTTCCTGGTTCTGCGCCAGTCCCGCGTAGAGTTCCTGGATCTCGACGTTCTCGGGCAGACCCGCGGCGACCACCTTGTAGACCTGCACCGCCGCTTCCGGCGCCTTGAGGGCGTTGAGGTAGAGATCGCCGAGCGCCTTCCACAAGTTCATTCGCGCCGCGTGCGTCTCGGGCGTCTTGGGAATGCGGGCGATCATGCGCTTGTAGTTCTCGTCGAGCTGCTGCCACCTCTTGGCCCGGCCCAACATCTTCTCGAGCGCCCCGAAGGCGTCGACGAAGCGCCAGTCGACGTCGAGCGCGCTGTTGAAGCACTTCACCGAGGCGTCGATGTCGTTGATCTCATCGCGGTTGATTTCACCCAGCGCGAACCACACCCGCTTGGCCCGCCCGCCGTCTTGCTGCAGCGCGGGCACGGCGAGCATCTTCTCGAGCATCTCGCCGGCCTTCGCGCCCTGCTTCGTCTCCCGGTAGAGCACGTAGAGCGCGTCCATCACGTCGAGCGCGTCTTGCCGAATGCGGTGCGCCGCGAGGTACGCCTCGATCGAGATGTACGGGTCCGACAGCTTGTCGCGGGCGAGCGCGCCCAGGGCGATGCCGGCCTCGTACTTCGCCTCGCCATCCAGCGTCTCCACCAGCTTCTGGTGGAACTCGACGGCGCGATCGAACTGCTGCGCCTGCTCCATCAACCCGATCATCGAGCGCAACGACGGCTCGTGGGTGGGGTCGATGGCCAGAGCCTTCTCGAAGTGGTTCTGCGCGCGATCGAACTGGCGCAGGTTCATGTGCAGATCGCCCAGCGTCCAGTAGATCTCGGCCACTTCGAGATCGGTGAGATCGCCGCGGTGATGCACCAGGATCGACTGGTACACCCGCTGCGCTTCTTCGAGCCGCTTGGCGTGCACCAGCAGGTTGCCGTAGCCCTCGAGCACCGGCAGGTAGGTGGCGTCGAGCTGGTAGGCCCGCTCGTAGGCCGAGAGCGCCTTGTCGCGCTTGCCGTTCTTCTCGGACACGTAGCCCAACCGGTATTGCC
>JAYVNA010000475.1:0-13361 GCA_043758715.1 Archangium sp. | reverse complement strand
GCCCTTCATCGTGCACTTCGCCATCACCCGCACCGCCTGGGGCCTGCGCCTGCGCGCCGTGGGAGAAAAGCCGCAAGCAGTGGCCGCCATGGGCGTGCGCGTCGCCCCTCTTCGCTTTGGCGCGGTGCTGCTCTCGGGCTCCCTCGCGGGTCTGGGAGGCGCGGCGCTGTCCACCGCCACCCTCGATCACTTCGAACACCACATGCCCTCGGGCCTGGGCTTCATGGCGGTGGCGGCGATGGTCTTCGGCCGGTGGACCCCGCTGGGCGCCGCTGGGGCCGCCGCCTTCTTCGCCTTCGGAAACGCCCTGCGCATCGGGCTCGCGTCGTCCGCTCCCGAGCTGCTCGAGGTGGTGCCCAAGGGGGTGCTGCTCGCCCTCCCCTACGCGCTCACGTTGCTGGTGCTCTCGATTCAGGGGGCGAAGAACGTGGCCCCGGCGGCGCTGGGTCAGCCCTACGACCCCGAGCTGCGCTGATCACCCCGGCTGGGCGAGGCTGTACCCGCGCGTGTTTGCCTTCTTAACCACGAGGTTCGCCTTTTCGAGCGCGTTGAAGGCCCGACGAACCTGCCGATAGAAGGCGTCAAACGCCTGAATGTTCTGTTCGCCACCTCGCGACGACCAAAGCTCGAAGCTGGTCTCTTTGGCGCTAACAGCGCCAAAGCCAGAGAAGCGGTCGAATCTGAACACCGCGCCGAGCACGTCCTTCAAGAGCGGCGCACAATCGTCGAATCGTTTCCCGTAAAGCTCCCTGAGTTCATCAACGTAGTCGCGTCTTACGAGCGCCCTGTCGGGCACATAGACCGGGTGAGTGGGCGTGCTCGCCGCGTGTTTGGAGATCAAACCAGCGCGCTCCAGAGCTACCAGTTCCGCGAAATGGTTATTGTCCGGCGTGAGCAGCACGGTGTACCTCACCAGCTCGTTGGCCCACTCGGACTTGATGAGGTACGTGAGGACGAGTTTTTGCCCCTCGGAGAGAGATGCGCCGCGAAGCTTCTCCTCCAGGTATCGGCTGAAGCCCTTGAAGAGGCGCTCCATTCGATCGTCTAGCAATCGGCCGGAGCACAGGTGGAGCTTCACCTCCTCAGTGCCAAGGACGTAATAGGGAAGGTCGATCCGGTTCGCGAGGCAGAGGTTGACGAGCGTGGCCATCCCGATGCCACGCCCTTCCCATTTGCGGAAGACACGCAGCACGTCCGCTAGTTTGGGATTTCGTGGCTTCGCTTCGGGAAGGATGCGCCTCAAGGGGAGCTGATCGAGGTGCTCAATCAGCAGGTGGGAGCGGAATGCGCCCGGATTCTGGATCGAGACGTGAACGCCAGGCTTCACTGCGACGATGACTTGGCGGTTGATCGAGTAGTCGCGGTGGGCCAGGGCGTTGTTCACCGTCTCGCGCAACAACTCCTCTGGATACTCGGGGACGCTGATTCCCCCTTCGCGCGCGCTGATTCCGACCTGAGTGCTGCGCAACAGGTAACCGAGCGTCGACTCCATGAGTTGGAGCACGCCATCCACGAAGTCTTGTTTGTCGCGGGCAACTTCTTGGGGAACGTCGACGTAGCAGTGCGCCTGTGCTCGAAAACCGAGCACCTCGCCGGGGTGGGTCGCACAGACCAGCGCGCCAAGGGTGGTCACCTGTTGGTTAACGATGAAGGAGCGTCGGACGAGAAAAGTCCGCGCCTGCTCGAGGTCTGGCTTCATCGTCTCAATGGGCACCGGCTGATTGAGCTGAAAGATGAACTTGTTGAGCTTGTCCAGGCTGAGGCCTGCCTCGCTGAGTCCCTGTATCGGGCGCAGCTCGCGCGCCTGCGTGGCCTCTTCGCGAAACTCTTCCTGGCGGTCAATCTCCGCAGGTAACAGCTTCAGGTCAGCGGTGAGGTGGCGCTTGTAGGCCGCCCCCTCGAGGAAGACGAACTTCTCGTCGGCGGCCAGCTCATCGACGAGTTGCACGCATACTGCACCGTCCATGAACCCGAGAATCATCGGCGGCGGAAAGGCGTTCCGAAGGTCAAGGCGCTCACCGCCTCTTCGGGTGAACAGCGCTGAGATGCTCCTGAGCTGTCCTTCAGCGGCTGGTTGCCAGCCGGAATGCACGTATTTTCTTTCGGGCCCCTGACCCGATTCCTTGATCCCCAAGATCAGGATGCCGCCACGGGTGTTCAAGAACGCATTCACGCTCTTGTGCCGCTCCTTCCAATCCCCCCCGGTAGGAGGCACTGGCTTCAACTCCAGCGTGTCCGTCTCGAGTTCCTCGAAGCGGCCGGCAGTGATGAGCTCGGCGAGCTTGGCCAGTGTCTTCTCGACGGTGTTGATGGTCATCGATCCGCCTCCGGCTTTGATCGCTCGAACGGCCCTCATACAGCATTTGTCCAATCGGCTGGCCTCTGTCTGGGCAACAAATTCCCAGCGAGCAGCCGTCGCGAAAGCGGTAAGTCGACTTGGAGTCAGCCCGGCGGCGGCATGAACACCCCGTACCGCAGCGACTCCACCTTCTGAAAAGCCTGCAGCTGGGCCTCAGTCACCTGGGTCGTGGTCGAATCGATGCACGCACGCGCATGCCGCAGCGCCGGCACCCCGTCGGGCGGGGCGAACACCTCCCGGAGCGCCGCCAGGGCCCCCAGCATCTCCTGAACGTGGCTTCGCGCCTCGTCGAGGGTCAGCTCGCCGTCGACCAGCCGCTTCCCCAGCGTACAGACGAACCGCTGGCAGCCCCCCGGCCGCGCTTCGTAGATGGTGCAGCACTTCCCCTTCAACTTGCCGCAGGGCAGCCACATCACGTCGTGTCTACTCTTCTGACCCACCCCGATGCCCAGCGCGATCAGCTCGTCCCGCTCGGCAGGGGAGATCTTGACCTGACGGAACAAGGTCCCGTCGCAGCACAACCCACATTCGAGGCAAAGCGCTGAGAGCGACATCCATCCCCAGAATCGGAGGGTTCGGCCACCCCTGACAAGCGCTACTCACACCACGCAGAAGTCAGAGCCCCCTTGAAAGGCTCGGGGGCACATGAGAGCAAGCCACCCATGCCCACCAGCACCCCCCTGACGACCAACAAACATCTCCTCGGCTGGGTCGACGAGATGGCCGCGATGTGCCAGCCCGACTCGATCGTCTTCTGCGACGGCAGCGAAGAAGAGCGCAAGCGCCTGACGGAATTCGCCGTGAGCAAGGGCATCTTGATCCCGCTCAACCAGGAAAAGCACCCGGGGTCCTACCTGCACCGCAGCAACCCCAACGACGTCGCGCGCGTCGAGCACTGCACCTTCATCTGCACCCCGGACAAAGACTCGGCCGGCCCGACGAATAACTGGATGGCGCCCGCCGAGGCCTACCAGAAGCTCACCGGCCTCTTCACCGGCTCGATGAAGGGCCGCACCATGTACGTGGTGCCCTACGTGATGGGCCCGCTGGGCAGCGAGCACTCGAAGATCGGCATCGAGCTGACCGACTCGGTCTACGTCGTTCTCAACATGCAGATCATGACGCGCATGGGTAAGCCCGCGCTCGAGATGCTCGGCGACCAGGCCGGGTTCAACCGCGGTCTGCACTGTACCGGCGACGTGAACCCCGACCGCCGCTACATCTGCCACTTCCCCCAGGACAACGCGATCTGGTCCTTCGGCTCTGGCTACGGCGGCAACGCGCTGCTGGGCAAGAAGTGCCTCGCGCTGCGCATCGGCAGCTACCTGGGCAAGTCTGAAGGCTGGCTGGCCGAACACATGCTGATCCTCGGGGTCGAAGATCCCGACGGCACCAAGACCTACGTGGCCGCCGCGTTCCCCTCCGCCTGCGGCAAGACGAACTTCGCCATGATGATTCCCCCGCGCCGCTTCGCCGGCTGGCGGGTCTTCACCGTGGGCGACGACATCGCCTGGCTGCGTGTCGGCGAAGACGGGCGCCTGTGGGCGGTCAACCCCGAGAACGGGTACTTCGGCGTCGCGCCGGGCACCAACATGAAGAGCAACCCCAACGCGATGAAGACCATCGCGAAGAACACCATCTTCACCAACGTCGCGGTGACCAAGAACGGTGAAGTCTGGTGGGAAGGGCTCGACGGCGAAGTGCCCGACGAGCTCATCGACTGGAAGGGGCAGCCCTGGAAGAAGGGCAGCACCGAGAAGGCCGCGCACCCGAACTCGCGCTTCACTTCGCCCGCCTCGAACAACCCGATTCTCTCCAGCCACGTGAACGACCCGCGGGGCGTGCCGATCAGCGCCATCATCTTCGGCGGCCGCCGCTCGACCACCATTCCCCTGGTGATGCAGAGCTTCAACTGGGCCCACGGCGTGTACCTGGGCTCGACCATGGCCTCGGAGACCACCGCGGCTGCCACCGGCGCCACCGGCGTGGTGCGCCGTGACCCGATGGCGATGCTGCCCTTCGCTGGCTACAACGTCGCCGACTACTTCACGCACTGGCTCAACATGCAGAAGCGGGTGCCCTACCCGCCCAAGATCTTCATGGTGAACTGGTTCCGCAAGAACGCCGAAGGCAAGTTCCTCTGGCCCGGCTACGGCGACAACATGCGCGTGCTCAAGTGGATCCTCGATCGCGCGCACGGCAAGGTCGGCGCTCAGGAGACGCTGTTCGGGTGGGTGCCCAAGCAGGGTCACATCGATCTGTCCGGACTCGACATTTCGCCCGAGACCGTCGACGAGGCCACGGCCATCGACGACGGCGAGTGGAAGACCGAGCTCGAGAGCCAGAAGGCTTTCTACGATCAGTTCGGGGAGCGCATGCCCAAGACGCTCGAGCTGATCCGCCAGCAGCTGCTGTCCCGCCTCAGCTGACACGAGGCAAGGTGGCGGGGTTTTGGGGGTGAGCTAGCATCAGGCACCCTCATGCGACGCCTCGCCATTCTCGTAGCGCTGTCGATCGCCTCGACAGCGCTCTGCGCCAACCCGAAGGCTTCGGCCCTCGCGAAGGACGCCGACCGGCTGTATCGCGACAACAAGTACAAGGAAGCCGCCGAGACGTTGCGTCAGGCCTACGAGGCCGACCCCACGGGGCTCTACCTGTACAACATCGCGCGCGCGTACGACCAGGCGGGCGAGCTCGAGCTCAGCCAGGACTACTACCGCAAGTACGTCGCGCTCCCTTCTGACGAGGCGCAGCCTGACCTGGTGAAGAAGGCGAACCTCGCGATGGATCGCATTCGCACCCTGCTGGCGCGCGGTTCGGCCGACAAGCAGGTGCGCGACGCCGAGAAGAAGCGGCTCGAAGAAGACGCGCGCAAGGCCGAGGCCCGCGCCGACGCCGAGGCTTCCGAAGCGCGCAAGCAACGCCAGGAGTTCGCCGAGAAGGAAAAGGTTCGCAAGGAAGCCGAGAACAAGCAGGTCAACGTGCGCAAGCTGGCGGCCTACGGCACCGGCGGCGCAGCGATCGTGGGCCTGGGGCTGGCGCTGGGTTTTGGCATCGGCAGCAACGCCAACCGCGAAGCCTTCCGCACGGCCAACACCCTGGTGCTCAAACAACAGACCGAGGGCGCGACCCGCACCACCGCGGCAGTGGCTGACGTCAGCCTGATCATCGGCGTGGCGGCGGCGGTGGCGACGGTGATCCTCTACCCCAAGGGCGACGAGGCCGAAAAATCAGTCACCGTGGTGCTCGCGCCCATCGCGGGCGGCGCGGTCGCAGGCTTCGGAGGTTCTTTCTGATGCGCCGCCTGTTCCTCCTCACGGCGGTGGCGGTGCTGGCGAACTGCAGCTTCACCACCGCCGGCAACTTCAAGGAATGTCAGAACGACGTCGACTGCGGCTCGTTGGCGGCCTGCAGCGAGGGCTACTGCCTCGCCCTGCCGCCCGGGTGCCGGAGGGAAGAAGCGGGGGGCACGGTCAAGGCGTTCACCAGCAGCGATCGCATTCCCATGGCTGCGATCCTGCCGCTGACCGACACCGGCGTGCCCGACAACTCCGAGCTGCAGGGGCTCAACGCCATGCGGCTGGCGGTCTCCGAGGTGAACGATCGCAACGGCCTGAAGAACCGCAGCTTCGGCCTGTTCGTGTGCGACACCAATCGCGACCCCGCCGTCACCGCCACCCAGACCGCGTGGATGATCGAGAACCTGCACGTGCCCGCCATTCTCACCTCGGGCAGCGACCAGACGCAGCTGGTCACCAAGCACCCCGCGCGCATCGACGCTGGCACCCTGGTGATCTCGGCGACCGCCACCAGCCCCGCGCTCATCTCGACCTTCAAGACCGAAGGCAACGTCTGGCGGGTGGCGCCCCCCGACACCAAGCAGGCGCAGGTGATCGCGAACCTGATCAAAGCCGACTTCCCCGACGCGGGCGGCGGGCGGGTCGACGTGCTGTACGAGAGCACCGACTACGGCGGGGGCCTGGCCAACCCGCTCAAGGAAGATCTGATCGCCGCGGGCTTCACCAACGAGCTGCACCAGTTCAACAAGACCGATTCGACCACGCAGACCAAGCCCATCACCGACATGTCGAACTTCACCCTGAAGGCGGCGGTGATGATCGCCTACCCCAAGCAGGCGCGTGAACTGGTCACCCGCGCCCTCGCCTTCCCCGTGCTCACGCGCGCCAGCGGGTTTCGCTGGTACCTGGTCGACGCGGCGAAAGATCCCGCGCTGCTCTTCAACGAGGACGGCGGGGTGGCGGTGACCATGAACGAGCTCGATCTGGCGCTCGGCACCGCTCCCGCGCAGGGCGCCGGGGGGGCCTTCGCCGCCTTCCGCGACAGCTTCCGCACCCGCTACGGCACCGACCCCAACAGCTTCTCGTACACCTCGCACAGCTACGACGCGATGTGGCTGGTGATGCTCGCCACCGCGTCGGCGCAGAGCACCAACCAGATCACCGGTTCCCGGCTGCGCGAAGGCATGGGCAAGTTGAGCGCCACCGGCTCCTCGATTCCCCTGCGGGTCGACAAGTGGACCGAGGCGTCGAACATCTTGCTCCAGGGGCTCTCGATCAACGTCGAGGGGGCGTCGGGCGCGCTCGACTTCGATTACGACGCGGGCGTTCCGGCAGCGCCGTACGAGGTCTGGCAAGTCAGCGACGGCGGCATTCGGGTGTTACGTCTCACGAACCCGTGAGCACCTTCGATTTGATTTGTACGCCGACCCCCGTCGGCCCCGGCCGTTTCAGCATCACGCTCCCCGAAGGCTGGAAGCAGGGCCGCGGTCTCTTCGGCGGGCTGGTCACCGCCGTGATGGTGCGCGCGCTCGAGGCCCAGGCGCCACCCGAGACGCCGCGTTCCTGGCCGCCTGCGCCGATGCCTGGTGGCCCACGCTCTTCGCCATCGAAGAGACGATGCGGCCGATGGCCACCGTGGCGTTCACTTTTCAACCCTTCGTGCGCTTCGAGGGGCTCGACCCCGCCTCGCCGCTGTTCTTCCGCGGCCGGCTGGAGGCGATGTCAGAGGGCTACTGCGTGGAGTTCCGCGAGCTGTGGGGCGAAGACGGCCGGCTGCTCGCGCTCAATCAGCAGACGTTCGTGGTGATCAAGTGAGGGCGGAAGGCAAACGCCCTCATGATCAAGTAGCCCGCATCCACGCGCAGAAGGCGGTGGCGACGTCGGCCTCGTGCGTCGGCGCGCGGCCGCGCAAGCTGTCGAGCGAGTAGCGGAACAGACACCCCTCCGGCGCCGCGTCGAAAGAAGCCGAGCCCGACACTCCATCTTGCAGCCCGGCGGAAGGCACCCAGCGCACCCGCAGAGTGGCCTCGTCGTAGTGGTAGACGAGCGCGTACGAGAGCACTTCGCCGAACTCGTAGCTGACTTCGACGGGGCGGCCCCGGCCGTCGCTGCGCACCACCCGCATCTTCTTGAGCCCGGGGAGCCAGAGCCGGGCGGACTCCAGATCGATGAACTCGGTGAAACAGGCGGCGGGGCTCAACGGCAGTACGGCTTCGAACATCGCGGCCACCACCCTAGCCAACTCGTGCGGTGCATGCCCGTGACGCCTTCGTGACGCTGGGGCCACGATCTGGTGAGGTGCACGGCGAATGCGTCGCATTGATCAGCTCCTCTCGTCGCTCGGCTACTGCAGCCGCAAGCAGGCCCAGGTGTTCTGTGCGGCGGGGCGGGTGACGGTGGACACCCTCCGCGTCAAAGATGCGAGCCAGAAAGCCGACCCCGCGCAGGTGCGCCTCGACGGCGAGCCGCTCGATTTTCCCGACGGGTTGCTCGTGCTGTTGCACAAGCCGGTGGGCCTGGTGTGCAGCCACGACACCCGCGAAGGCCCGCGCGTCTACGATCTGCTCCCCGAGCGGTGGCAGCAGCGCGACCCGAAGGTCAACACCATCGGCCGCCTCGACAAAGAGACTTCCGGATTACTGCTGCTGACGGATCAAGGCCCGCTGGTGCAGCGGCTCACTTCACCCAAGCACCACGTGGAGAAGGTCTACGTGGCCACGCTCGATCGCGAGCCGACGCCCGAGATGATCGCCGCCTTCGCGCAGGGCCTCGAGCTCACCGAAGACGGCGAGCGGGTGAAGACGATGCCGGCCACGCTGCGCGCCCTTTCAGGCCAACGCGCCGAGGTGACCCTGCACGAAGGCCGCTACCACCAGGTGCGCCGCATGTTCGCCGCCACCGGGGCGCACGTGAGCGCGCTCGAGCGCACCCGCTTCGGAGAATGGACGCTGGGTGATTTGCCCGCGGGGAGCTGGAAGGCCCTGCCCCTGCCTCAGGCGAGCGGGACGTCGTCGAAGGCTCCGTCGACCGACACGCTGGGCTGATAGCCCTCGGGGAAGAAGCGCAGGTTTCGCTGCATCGAGACCAGCAGCGAGAACCAGGCGCGCTTCTCGTCGATCGACAGACCCGCACGATCGAGCAGCCGCTGATTGAACTTCGGCATGAACTCGTTCTTCGCGTGCTCGAGCCCGGTGACCCCATCGAAGTGGGCGTCGACCAACTCGCGCAGCCACTGTTTGGGCAGCCGGGACAGCGCCTTCATCTGCGGCACCGCGCGGTGCGACATCGCCCGTTCCTGGCCCGTCGTGATGCGATCACTGAACGTGTACGTGATGGTCGCCTTCTGCATCGCCTCGTGCAGCATCGCGTAGAGCGCGCTCTTCGACTGGCGCCGTTCCACCAGCCGGTAGGTGCAGGCGGCCATCATGCGCGAGACCGCCATGTGCCGGTTCTCGTCGACCGTGTGGAGCAACGAGAGCCGGGTGAGCGGCGTGGCCCCGGGCAGCTCGGCCACCCGGGTCTCGAACGCCTTGCCCATGTGATTCACGATTCCGCGGCCGAGGAAGTAGGTGGTGATGAAGTCAGCGCCGAAGGTGCGCACCAGGAAACTCACCGCGGGCTTGCTCACGATGAAGGGCCGCAGCGGCTTGACCGGCATCCGCAGCGAACCCATCTGGTGACGGCGGCGCACGGCGTCGAGCACGCGCGCGAAGGCGGCGATGTGGTCGATCTCCTCTTCGCATTCCAGGCGCATCAACGCGGCCAGCTGAGGCTCGTCTTGCGTGAAGAACGCGGCGACCGCGTCATTCACCAGCACCACGAAGCGCTCACCGTCGCCGATGCGAAAGTACATCATCGCGTACGTCCAGTGATTGAGCGCCAGCCGCTGCTCTTCGTCGAGCGTGGCCCAATGCGGGGTGTGAAAGCCGAGGCTCATCTCCCAGGGCGCCAGCGGCGCATCGCCGATGGTCCAACCGCTGACGTCGAGGTGCCGACACAGCTGCTCCCCGTTCGGGTTGGCCAGCCGCCGGGTCGCGAAGGCCCGAAGGCGTGCCAGCTCTTCGACGGCGATCTCACTCACGGGTACTCTCTTAGCAAACCCACCGATGTTGATCTCCGCGCTCCTGCTCCTCCTCGCCGCTGATGGCGGTATTCCCGACGGCGGCGTTCCCGACGCCGGCCTCGCCACGCCCGCGCCCGTGAAGTGGAAGTTCATCGACGGGGACGGCGGGTGGCTGCTCGATGGCGGGTTCACCGACATTCTGAGCGTGAGCGTGGGCGAGACCGCGCGCGTGGTCTTCCCGTTGCCGATCGTGCTGATGCAGTGCAACGAGCCGCTGCTCGAGCTGGGCGCCACCGAAGACACCTTGCTGCTGACGGGGGCCAAAGAGGGTCACACCGCCTGCGGCTTCTGGTTCGACAAGCGCGCCTGGCCTCATCGCTCCGTCGATGTCACGGTCTTGCCGCGCGCCGCTGCGAAGTAACCTGACTAAGGTCTCGCGCTCACGATGTGCGGGGGAGGCCACCTTGAAACGAGCGACTCTGGTGCTGGCGGCGGTGCTGGTTTTGAGCGGCTGCAAGAAGAAGGGCGTCGATGAAACGATTCCCGTCGACGACACCCCCGTGCAGCACGCCGACCTTCCGGCGAAGCCACCCAAGGGCTGCGGGAGTGGCTTCTGGTCGGTGCACTACGGCGACGCCCTCAAGACCCTGCGCGAGGCCGAGGAATACAAGGCGGGCCTGCGTGACTATTACGTCAGCGAGCTGAGCGACCGTCGCAACGAGTATCTGCTGGCCGGCATCTCGCCCGAGTTCCGCAAGGATTGGCTGGGCTCTCACAAGCTCGCAGAGAAGGACTTCCCGTGCATCGTGCCGGTCTTCGATGCACTCGGCGCCGCCGCGAAGCGCACCCTCGGGAAATACATTCCCCGCGGGTACACCCAGCACGACTCCGACGAAGAGAAGCTGCTCGAGGCGGCCATCAAGGCGGAGGTGCCTGACGCCGAAGTACTGGCGGTGGGCGTGAAGTCTCCGGGTTGGCAGATCGAGAAGCTGCGAAACGGCACTCCGAGTTCCCGCTACAAATACGGGATGGTGTGGATCAAGAGCCCGACCTTCGACGACGGGTTCTGCCGCATCGCCTACGTGAACCTGGTGCAGGACTACGCGGGCGGAAGCTCGTACGCCGACAGCGTCGCCAACTCCATCAGCATGGAGCCCGCGGGCTGTAAGTGACCTTCAGGTGGGCTGGGCGACCTGGAGGGTGGCGACGAAACAGGCGCCCGTCGCCCGCGGCTCCAGCGCCACCTTGCCGTGCAGCTCGTCCATCACCTTCTTCACCACCGCGAGGCCCAGGCCCGAGCCCGCGGCGCGCGTGGTGAAGAACGGCTCGAACAGCCGCCGCCCCACGTCGGGCGGAATGGGCGCGCCTTCGTTCTCCACCCGCAGCAACACCTCGTCACCCACGGGCTCCGCGCTGAGGGTGACGAGCCCGCCTTCGGGCACGTGCTGAAACGCATTCACGGTGAGGTTGAGCAACGCGCGCCGCAGCAACACTTCGTCGGCGAGCACGCGCGGCAGGTGCAGCGGCACCTTCACTTCGACCCGCGCCCGGCGCGCTGTCGGCTCGGTGCGCGCGGCGGTGGCCACTTCGGCGAGCAGCGGCCCGAGCGCGACCGGCACCAGGGGCGGCGTGCTCGGCCGGGCGAAGTCGAGCAGATCGGTGGTGAGCCGCCGCAGCCGCTCGGCCTCTTCCATCAGCGAAGTCAAAAGCATTTGCGCCGGCTCACCCGACACCGTGCGCTTCAGCCCGTTGGCGGCGTTGAACACCACGCCGAGCGGGTTTCGCATCTCGTGGGCGATCACCGCTGACATCTCGCCCACCGCCGCCAACCGCTCGCGCTGCACCAACTCGATGCGCAGGCGGGAAAGCTCGTTGGCTTCGCCCAGCTGGGCCGCGAAGAGCTGCAGCGCGAGAAAGTCGCGCTCGGTCATGCCGCGCCCGGCCATCGCCAGCAGGTGGGTAATCTCGCCGTGACCATCGCGCACCGGGCACCAGGCGCTGCGATAGACCCGCCCCTCGGTCAGGCTCTGCGAGAGCTTCTGCGCGCTGCTCACCGGCCCCGCGAGAAACCCGGGCACGTTGTCGAGGAAGAGCGCCCTGCCCTTCTGCATCACCTCTTCGAGCACGGGGGTGGCGCTGCGGGGCACCAGCCGATTGAAGAGCGTCTGCGCGTACTCGCCCACGGGATCCCCCGGCGGACAGGCGACCGTGCGCAGGGTCACCGAGCCGTTGGGCACGATGTGCGTGAAGGCGCCCTTCCACCCGAGCTCGAGGAACACGGGCTCAGCGGCGTCGAGCACCGCGTTGGCGCCCTGCATCCCCTGCCCGGAGCGCGCCAGGGTGGCCAGCCGGCTCATCAAGGCCTCGCCCCGCGCGTTCTCGGTGGCGTCGCGCAGCGAGAACACCAGCACCTGGTCGCGATGGCTGAAGCGCGCGTCGACGATGCGTGGCTGTCCCTTTCCATCGACCAGCTGCAACCGGAAGGTCTCGGGGAGATCGGGGTACGCCTGGTGGCGCTGCGCCAGAATGGTCTGGACCCGGGCCAGCTCCGCCGTCGGCACCCAGCGCGAGAGTTCAGAGCCGATGAGCGTGCCCGCCGCCGCCGAGAGCAACTGGTGCGCGACCACGTTGGCGAAGGTGACGACGCCGTTCTCCGCGGCGACGAACGCGTCGGGTCCCAGCTCATCGAGCAGCGCGGTCCACATGAGCTGAACGATGCGCACCCGCCCCGTGGCAGCGCAAGCGCCCGCGCGAAAATTCAGGCGGGCAGCCGTCGAATGAGGTCACGGACGGCCCGGGCCATCTCCGACCCCTTCTCCACCAGCCCCGCGTGACCTGCGTCTTCGACCCGCGTGTAGGTGGCGTGAGGCAGCCCGCGCCGCATCGCTTCCACCTGGGTCAGCGGCATCAACAGATCCTTCGCGGCGGCGATGATGGCCACCGGCACCTTCACTTGCGGCAACACGTCAGAGCCGTTCGCAGTGAGCAGCCCCTGCAGGGTGCGCCAGTAAGCCACCAGGTCCATGTCGGCGATACCGGAGAGAAACTCGTCGATGTCGGCGCGCGGCGCGTGAGGCTGCAAGACGCCCATGAACTGCGCCATCGGGTACACAAACTTCGAGCGCAACAGCGCCTTCACCGCGGGCGCGAACAAGGGCACCACCGGCGTGGTGAGCGCCGCGAGCGCGCGGGCGGCGGCGAGGCTGCCCGGCAACTTGAACAACCAGGTGCCCGTGCCCGGCGCATCGGGGGCCCCGGCCACCAGCGCCATCGCCTTCACGAAGTGCGGCTCGGCCCGATACAGCTCGAGCAGCACGGCCACGCCCATGGAGAACGCGATGTGCACCGGAGCCTTGCCGTCGACCATCACCCGCCGGGTCACCCGCGCGAGATCGTCGGCCTGGGTGCGCAGCGAATAGTCGTTGGACTTCGAGACCGGCGAGTGGCCGTGACCGCGATAGTCCCAGTGCACCACGGTGTGATCGACCACCAGCTCTTCGATGATCGCGCGCCAGAAGTTCTCGGTGGTGCCGATGCCGTTGGTGAGCACCACCACCGGCCCGCCCGATTCGCCGTGCGTGTGAAACGTGATGGGCGTGCCATCTGCGGCCTCGACCACCCCCCGGCGCCTCGTCGGAAC
>JAYVNA010000474.1:0-4439 GCA_043758715.1 Archangium sp. | reverse complement strand
CGGCGTACTTCTTCAGGTTGCCCTTCGTCTGCACTTCGCCCGCGGCATTGAGGGACGTGACCTCGATGCGCTCGCACTCGGGAGCGACTTCGCCGGTGAAGTCCGTGTACGAATCGTAGAGACCCGCGCCTTCAGCAGGTGACGTAATCTTGATGAACTTGCCCGGCGAGGCGGTGGTGCCCGCCAGCGCGTTGGGATTAATCTTCACCCGCTCGAACACCTGCCTCGGTTCGCCCGGCGACTCACACACCACCTTCGTACGCGACGCGTCGATGGTGAGCGTCCACACCGTGGGGCTCTTGTCGAACTTCACCTTGATCACCCGGGCGGCGTCGTCGTGATCGACGATCTTCAGCGGCCGCAGCGAGCTGCGCTTCAAGCTCGCGTACGAGACGTTCGGGCCACCCGCGATGAAGAGCGTCTCCTTCTCTCCACGGTGCGCAAGGCGAGGTTCAGCAGAGCGAACGAACTTCTGATCTGCCGTACTAGCCTTCCGCGCCATGACCTGGGCGGCGCTGGTGAAACTCGGACTGAAGTTGCCCGAAGTCGAAGTGGGCACCTGGTACCGGACACCCGCGCTGCTGGTGGGCGGCAAGGGCTTTGTTCGCCTGAAAGAAGACACGAAGAGCGTGGTGTTCATGCTCGAAGACGTCGAGCAGCAGCAGGTCCTGATCAACGCTTTGCCCGCAGTCTACTTCATCACCGATCACTACAAGGGCTGGCCCGCGGTGTTGGCACGACTCTCGAAGTTGTCGGTGAAGGAAGCCACGCTGCGTTTGAAAAATGGCTGGGAGCTGAAGGCCCCCAAAAAGCTCAAGTCTTCGCGAGGCGCTCCAGAAGTTCCGTGAGCAGGTGACGCTCACCCGCGCTCAGCGGGGCCGCCTCGGTCAAAGACGCGCGCAACGCGATGGCCGCGCCAGCGAAGCCACTGGGCCGCACTGAGGGCCGGGTCGAGGTGATCGCCGCGATGACGGCCTCCCGCGCTGCGACCGAGAGCCCCGGGTCACGCTCGCCCTCAGGCATGCTCAACAGCGCGAGCACCGTGCCGCTCCCGCCTGCGCGCACCAGGTTCACCGCGCGTTCTTCGGTCACCCGCAGCAGGCCCGCGGCAGCGAGGTTCTTGATTCGCCGCTGCAGCACGTCGAGACCGCCAGAGGCGGCGCGTGACAACTCCGGGCGCGTCTGCGAGCTCAAGATCGAGAAGATCGCAGGGTTCTCGAGACCGAACTCCACGTTGAGATCCCACCCGAAGCGCAGATCCTCGAGGGGGTCGGTCTTCGCCGCGTGGCCCCGCTTTCGCGCGATGTACTTCGCGATGCCATCTTCAGCGACCGCCACCAGCAGCCCTTCTTTGTCGCCGAACAAACGGTAGATGGTGGGCGCCTGAACCTTCGCCGCGGAGGCGACGGCCCGGGTGGTGAGCGCGTCCGTCCCTCCGGCTGCGAGAATCCGGGCCCCTGCCGCGATGATGCGCTCACGAACGGTGGTCAAGGCCTTCATCTCGTTAGCGGCGATATCACGGACTTGCTAACGCGAATTACCGTCGCTACTACTTGACAGTTATCATCGATAACAATTCACGGAGCCACCCATGATCGTCGTCACCGGAGCCACCGGCCAGCTCGGCCGCGCCATCGTTCAGCAGCTGCTCAAACGCACCCGGGACATCGGGGTCAGTGTTCGTGATCCCGCGAGGGCGGCCGAGTTCAGCGCCGCCGGCGTGCGCGTTCGACAGGGCGACTTCGACGACGCCGAGAGCCTGCGCCACGCGTTCGAAGGCGCGAGCCAGGTGCTGATGGTTTCCTCGAACGCGAGGGCCAGAGGCGGCGACCCGCTCGCGCAACATCGGCGCGCCACCGAGGTGGCCAGGTCAGCCGGCGTGAAACGAATTCTCTACACCAGTCAGATCTCGGCGAGCCCCAGCTCCGCCTTCAACCCGGGGCTCGATCACGCCGCCACCGAGCTGATGCTGAGCGAATCAGGCCTGCCCTTCACCTCACTGCGAAACGGGTTCTACGCCACCACCGCCGTGGCGATGACGCTGGGAGCCATCAAGGCGGGCGAGCTCGTGACGCCCGCCGATGGAACGTTCTCCTGGGTGGCGCACGCCGATCTGGCTGAAGCCGCGGCCGTCATCCTCACCGGCTCCGAGCGCTTCGAAGGCCCCACGCCGCCGCTCTCGGGCGCCGAGGCGCTCGACTTCACCCAACTGTGTGCGCTCGCCTCCGAGCTCACCGGCCGCGAGATCCGGCACGTCACCGTCAGCGACGACGCGTACTGCGAGCAGATGATCGCCAAAGGCACGCCCGCGGGCGCCGCGAAGTTCATGCTCGGCATGTTCATCGCCGCGCGCCGCAACGAATTCGCCACGGTCGACCCGACCCTGGAGCGGCTCATCGGCCGCAAGCCCACCTCGGTTCGTGAGCTGCTGATCGCCAGCGGCGTGCGACAATCAGCCGTGCGCATCGGCCTGGTCTTCGTGCTGTTGGTGAGTGGAGTCGCCTTGGCGCAGACCGACCCCGATCCCTGGTTCGCTCCCGACAAGGCGCTGCACTTCACCTTCAGCGCGGGCATCGCAGCGGTGGGCTACGGCGGCACCGCGCTGTTCACCGAAGATCGCGGCGTGCGCATCGGGGTGGGCGTGGGCCTCGCGTTGACCGCGGGCATCGCCAAGGAGCTGTTCGATCTCGCCGGCTTCGGTGACCCGTCGTGGAAGGACTTCGCGTGGGACTGCGCCGGCACCGCCGTCGGCGTGGTGCTGTCGTGGATCGTCGACGTCTTCATCGTCCAGCCGCTGGTGGCGAACGCGCGATCGCCGCAGCCGGCCCATTAGCCCCTCACCCCGCCCTCTCCCCGCTTCTTCGCAGGGCGAGGGAGACAGGTCCCTCTTGTGCCCAACCCCGTCCTTCTCCATCCTCCGCGTTCTCTCGGGATGTGGCGGAGGCGGGTATGCGTCGAAGGTGGCCTGGAGCAGTGGGACTCGTGGTGCTGGTGGTCGCGCTGGTGTGGTGGTGGAGCTCGGGTGAAACCCCGGCCGTTGATCCGGCCATGCCCGCATCGGCCTCCGCCAACGAAGGCGCGTTCCCGGCGGCGCTGAAACCCTCGGTGTGGAATGCGCCCATCGAGAGGCACGGCGCTCTCCAGCTCACCGGCGTCGTCTCGCGAGAAGGAGAACCCGTTCCAGGCGTGACGGTCACCGCGGTCGCTGCGCACGGCGAGGAGGTGCTCTCCGATCTCCCCTGCAAGTGCGACAACCACTGCGGTCAGATGCTGCTCTCCTGCGGCTGCGCCGAAGCGTCAGGTCAGCTGGTGGAGCTGGTCGCCGCGCGCACCGGCGAGAGCGCTCCGCTGGCGCGCGCCACCACCGACGCGAAAGGCGCATTCACCCTCACCGGCCTCGAGCCGGGCACCCTGACGCTCTTCGCCGATGCGCCCGATGGCGTGGGGTGGCTGGGCAACGTCGCGAGCGACGCGCAAGACACGAAGCTCGAACTGAGCGCCGGCCGCTTCATCAAGGGCAAGGTGATCACCAGCGACGACAAGCCTGCCAAAGGCGCGCTCGTCACCGCCATCTTCGCCGCGCACAGCCGTTTCTTCGACGCGGTGGCTGACGACCAAGGCGAGTTCCGCCTGGGGCCCTTGCCGCAAGGCACCTACGCCGTGGTGGGGATGCAGGGCGGGCTCTTGCCCGATCACCAACAGGCGCGTGATGACGACTCCAGCGCGCTGACCCTCGAGTTGAGCGTGCCCCGGGCGCTGACCGGCGTCGTCCTCGCCGACGGAGCCCCCGTGCCCGGCGCCACGGTCAAGCTGGAGGGCATGCATCGCAAGCGCACCGTGAACGCCGATGCCAAGGGCGAGTTCCACCTCGAGCGACTCCGGCCCGGCGACTACGAGCTGTCGGCGGAATCCCCCAAAGGAATGGGCTTCGTCGAGAGCGTCATCAGCAAGCACGAGGATCGGACAGGCGTCACCATCGCGCTCGCCCATGGAGAGCCCCTCACGGGCCGCGTGGTCACCGAGGCCGGCGCTCCCGCGGGCGAGGTTCGGGTGTCGCTGCTGTCGGGGGACAAGTGGCGAACGGTCGACAGCGCTCCTGACGGCACCTTCCGGTTCGAGGGAGTCGATGCAGAGGAACATGAGCTCTTCGCCAAGAAGAAGGGGCTGCTCGAGGCCCGCGGAAAAGGCCGCGGCGGCCAGTCAGGCATCGAGCTGCGCATGATGAATGCCTCGGTGCTCTCGGGTGAGGTGCGCGCGAGCACGGGCGAGCTGGTGCTCAAGTACACCATCAGCGCCACCGCGCTCGACGCCGGAAATGATGGCGAGCGCGAGTCCTCCACCGACGGCGGGTTCAGCCTCGACCTCTCGCCGCGCGAGTACGAGCTCCGGGTCGAAGCGCCTCCCCTGGCACCGAGTTCGCTGCGAGCGTGGGCGCCGGC
>JAYVNA010000473.1:0-13412 GCA_043758715.1 Archangium sp. | reverse complement strand
GGCCCAGCAGCGACTTGAGGACAGCCAGGTTTCCGCTCGCGCTCGCGTCGCGCACGAGGGGAACGGTGTGCAGCAGGTTGCCGATCGTCGTCATGGTGGTCATCGTTTCAGCTGCCCTTCTTGAAGCTCGCGGCGAGGAGTGCAGCGAAATGGGTGTCGAGATCCGGCGGGCGAGCGCTCTCGTGGAGCAGCCCGAACGCGAGGAAGCTCCAGAACGCATCGGCGATCTGCGCAGGGGTGCGGCCGTCGCTCGGGCGGTACCAGGTGGCCACCCAGTTGATCGCGCCGAAGCCGAAGTGCCGAACGAGCTCGATGTCGAGCAGCGGCCGCGCGGTGCCCGACGCGTGCGCCTCGATCAGCAGGCCTTCCCAGAATGACTCGAGCCGCTCGCGCTCCCGAATCACGCCCTGCAGCGCGCCCGAGGTGAGCGAGCGCCAGTCGAACAACAACACGTAGAGCGAGTCGTCGCCGTTGCAGAGCAGCTCGAGGTGCGCGCGCAGGCCCAGCCGCAGCCGCTCGATCGCGCTGGCTTCACCCGCGGTGGCGACCTCGACGGAGCGGATGGCGCGTTCGACCCCGCGCTTCATCAACGCCACCAGGATGTCGTCCTTGCTGGAGTACCGGTAGTGCAGACTGCCCGGGAGCATGTCGGCCGCGGCGGCGATCTCGCGCACCGTGGTCGCTGCGAAGCCCTTCTCGCGGAACAGCTTTCCCGCGGCGAGCAGCACCTTCTCGTCAGTGTCCCCCGGGACGGGCGGGGGCTCGGCACGGCGGGTCGCGACCTGGGTCTTGGTCATGCGACCAAACTACCTTGGTCGCTTGACCAAAATCAATGAGGCGGTCTCTTCTCCCCTCGTTTTAAAGACTTCCGGGTCAGCAGGAGCAGGGCGAGGACCAGGGCCGAGCCGCCCGTGATGCTGCAACCGCTCTTGAGCTGCATTGGCTCCGAGAGCTCGGAAGCGTTGCCCGCAAGATCCACCGTGCGGATCTGAATGGCGAGACTCGGCATCTTCGAGACCGGGAAACGGGCGCTACAGAGGCTCGCATCGCCGAAGAAAAACGAGTTCGAGGCATCGACCCGAATGGCCATCGAAGGAGTCGAGAGGTCGATGGTCGCCGCAGTGGGGCCGCTGAAGACCTCCCAAAAGGCGCCGTCGATCGGGCTCGAAAGCGAAATCAGGAAGCCCTCTCCCCCGAGATCGCACGCGCTCCCTGCCGGAAACAGAGGGCTGACGTGATGACTGGACCCTCCAATGGTGGGCGTGGTCGGACTGAGGTCGTCCCTCTGGGACCCAGTGCGGAAGCTCCCCGAGTTGTCGCCATGAGTCAGCCAGAAGGTGGTGTTCGGAGCGAGGGGCTCGGTGGGCACCACGATGAACCCCCCGGGCACCACGACCGCCTCAGCAGTGACGGCCAGTCCTCCCTCGGTGATCAAGGTGAAGCTGGTGTCGGTGGAGAACGGATCGAGCACGGGGATCTGCGCGTTCACCGCCACCTGCTCGGTCACGAAGAGAGAGGGCTTCCGGCAAGAGCATGCGTGAGCGCGCTGACTGAACGCGCTGACCGCCGTCACCACCACCACCGCCGCCAGAATTCGCATGAAGCGACAATACTACTTCGTGCCGAGCATGCCCTTCTTGAGCCCCTCGTCGACCGGCTTCGCGCCCAGCCACACCGAGAAGAGCGCGTCGGCAAAGTCCTTGCCCTCGGCCACGTAGGTGTCGGCGCCGCCTTCGACGGTGGTGCCCTTGCCCGGCACGTATTGAATGATCAGCGTCGAGCCCTTCTTCACGTCGGTGATCTTCTCGCTGAACTTGTTCAGGCGCTCCTGCAGCGCGGCCATGTTCGGGCCGGAGTTCTTCTCGAAGCCCTCTTTGATCGCCTCGTTGATGGTCTTCTTGTCGAGGTCGCGGAGCATCGCCATTTCCACGCGGCGCGCCTGATCGGTCTTGATCACGTCGGCGGCGTTGCTGGAGGGCTGCTCGAGGTACAGCGAGGCCACGTACACCTTGAAGACGAACTTCACGCGCAGGCCCTGGCCGTTGAGCTTGAGGGTCTTGTCGCCGACGGTGACGGTGTCAGCCACCTTCACGCCTTCCAGTTCGGCGGCGAACGCGGGGACGGCGAAGAGTGCGGCGAGGAGAAGGAGCTGCTTCATATGGTGGAACTCCGGGTGATCAACCGTGGGACTTCTCGAACTGCTCCATGAAGGACACCAGCACTTCGATGTCCTGAACCGAGACGGCATTGTAGGCCGACACGCGAATACCACCCGCGGTCCTGTGGCCTTTCAGACCAATCATGTTCGCCTTCTTCGACTCGGCCACGAAGGTGGCATCGAGCGCCTCGGACGGAGTGCGGAAGACGATGTTCATCACCGACCGCGAAGCCTTCTCCACCGGGGCCACGTAGAACCCATTCAGGCGGTCGAGCGCGCCGTAGAGCAGCTCGGCCTTCGCGCGGTTCCGCTTCTCCATCCCGGGGAGTCCGCCCTGCCCTTCCATCCACTCGAGCACGTTGCGCACCAGGTAGATCGCGAGCGTCGGGGGCGTGTTGTAGAGCGAGTCGGCTTCCGCGTGCGTCTGGTAGCGGAAGATCTTCGGGATGTCCTTGCGGGCGCTCTGGAGGAACTCCTTGCGCGCGATCGCGACCAGCACGCCTGAGGGACCCAGGTTCTTCTGCGCGCCAGCGTAGATGAAGTCGAACTTCGACACGTCGAGCGGCCGCCACATGAAGTCCGAGCTCATGTCGCAGATGTGCGGCACCTTGCCTGTGTCGAGCATCGTGTGGAACTGGGTGCCGTAGATGGTGTTGTTCGAGGTCGAGTGCACGAAGGCCGCGTTCGGGTCGAACTGCACCTCGGCCTGCGTGGGCACGCGGGTGTACTTGCCGTCGGGGTTGCGGGTGTTCGCGGCGATGCGCGGCGTGCCCAGCAGCTTCGCTTCGTCGACGGCCTTTTCGCTCCACACGCCGGTCATCACGTAGTCGGCGCTCCTGCCCGCGGGCAGGAAGTTCATCGGCACCAACGCGAATTGGGCCGACGCGCCGCCGGTGAGCCAGAGCACGGTATGGGTCTCGGGAATGCCGAGCAGTTTGGTCAACCGCTCAGTCGCGTCGCGATGCACGGCTTCGTACGGCTTGTCGCGGTGCGACTGCTCCATGATCGACATGCCGGTACCGGCGTAGTCGAGGAGTTCGTCACGGGCTTTTTCGAGAGCGGGAAGCGGCAGGCCGGCAGGCCCTGCGCTGAAGTTGATGGCACGCATGCGGGCGGGAATGTAGCGGCCGGCCGCGCGCACGCCAGCACAGACGAAGGGACGGCGGGCCGGGACAGTGAGGTGTTAGCCTCGCTGCGGCTGATGTCCCTCCTCGATCTCGTGCAGCGCCGATGCATTATCGTCACCGGCAAGGGCGGCGTAGGGAAGACGACCATCACCGCTGCGTTGGGTCGGGGCTTCAGCGCGCGGGGCAAGCGCGTGCTGGTCGCGGAGATCGTGCCCAGCGCGGACACGCCCTCGGCGCTCTATGAGGCGTTGGGCGGAACCAGGCCCACCGAAGAGCCGAAACTGGTCAGCGAAAATCTCTGGGTCGCGCTGCTCACGCCGACGATGGGCCACCTGCGTTTTCTGCAGGACGCGCTGCCGCTCAAGTTGCTCGCAGATACGGCGATGCGCAGCCAGGGGCTGAAGAAGTTCCTTTCGGCGGCGCCCGGGTTCTCAGACATGGGCGTGATGTACCGAATGCTCGATCTCGCCAAGCGCAAGCACCCGAGCGGTGGGCCGATGTTCGACGTGTGCATCATCGATTCGCCGGCGACAGGTCACGCGCTCGCGCTGGCGCAGATTCCCGAGTTCCTCACGCGCGTGATTCCGGGTGGTCCGATCTACCGAGCCGCGGCCGAGGGCGTGGCGTTCCTGACCGATCCCGCGATCACGGCGTGCGTGATCGTGACGTTGCCTGAGACGCTGCCGGTCACCGAGGCGCTGGAACTGGAGAAGGGCCTCGCGAAGCACAAGCTGCCCGTGTCCGCGATCGTGGTGAACCGGGTGCCGGCGGATCCGTTCTCGAGTGAAGAACGCGAGGCGCTGCTGAAGGCGTTGCCAGCGGCCGTGTTCGGGGCGCGAGAGATGAAGCGCATCGATCGCGCGCGCTCGGCGCTGGAGTTGCTGAAGGAAAAACGGCCGCAGGGTTCCGTCGTGATCGCGGAAGTCGATGGCGTGGGCGCTGAGGCTTCGCGGAACCTGGTGAAGCTGCTCGGGTAGACAACAGCCTCGAGGAAGGCAGTCGGGTCGCTCGCGCACCTGGGTGACGAGACCCGCAGGCCCCTCAATTCCCGGCTTTCGTTGACCTGGTGACGCAGGCTTCGGCTCTGCGCTGTCCGGACGCTTCGACCTAAACTCCCACGGACCAGCCGCCTGGTCTGTGCGGGTTTGAGTCGGCTTGAATGAGTCGAAGCTCGAGTGAGTTCGTCAAAAAAGCCCGCGCCGAGAGGCCTGGTCGACGTTGGCTCGAACGAGAACGAACCGCCACCACGCACCCTCAAGGCGTTTCGACGAGCACCCGCCGGGTACTGAGCCCGTTCGACAAGCTCACCTCGTACTCGCCGCCCTCGAGCCCATCAGTCCGCAACACCACCCCCGAGATCGCTCCGATGGTGAGCGTGGTCCGCTCCGCGCCGAGGTGCGCGATGGTCGCCGTGGCCCCTCCCGACCACGTGACCGAAATCTGGTTCGTGCTCACGCGCTTCACGCTGACGTCGACAGCCGCGAGCGGAGCGCCCTCTCGCGATGCCAGCACCGCCCCACCCCGTGCGATTGAGAGCCGAGCCAACTCACCCGGCCACGGAATCACCGCGAAGAAGTGCAGTTCGTCGCCCTCAGCCGGCCGCATCAGCTTCACCGGCACTTCGAGCTGCCGGCCCTCGACGGTCGTGATCAGCAACCGGGTGTCCGAATCTTCAGCCGCGACCGTGGGCGAGGCGTGCAGGCGATAGACCGGCGAAAGCACCGCTCCCTTCGCCGTGAGCCGCCCAGAGATGAGCACGGTGTCTTCCGCGACGATCGCCGGCAACACCGCCGTGGGATCGAAGGTCTGACTGTTCTCCATGTGCTGCTGCGCCTTGGCGTAGTTGTAGTCACTGACCCAGGTCGACTGGCAGTAGCTCATCAGGTCGACGTACTGCGTAGGCGCGAGCAGCTGCGAGCCGTTGAAGCCCCAAGAGCCAATCTGCGCGTTGGGATACGGGTAGCTCGAATCCGCTCCCGCGGCCCCACCGCACGGCGCGTGGTTGATACCGAAGTTGTGACCCAGTTCGTGCGCCGCCACGCTGCCATAGCCATCGAGACCGATCGCGACGTGCTGACCGACGTAGCCCAGGCCAGCGATGCCGTTGCCGCCCGCGGGAACGAAGCCGTAATACGCGCGATTGCTGCCATCGGCTCCGGCGAGCTGCGCGATCTCTCCGAGGAGCTGCCCCCACCCCGAGACATCGCTGCCACTGATGGTGCCCGTGAACGTATAGGGCGCGCGCGTCTTCTGCTCCACCGACTTCACCGGCCAGAGACTGGTGATGGTGTCATCGAGTTCGAATGAGCTCGCCGCTTGAGTCCCGATCACCACCGGAACCCCCGTGAGGTGCAGCACGTTGTCGCGCCCCATCGCAGGCGTCACCACCCGCAGGTTGTTCGACTCGTCAGCCTCGAGGAGCGCATCGGTGGGATCGATCTTGACGCTCAACGACAGCCCAGCGACCAGCCACGTGCGCGGCATCATGAACCGAAAGGACTTCGAGAGATCGCCCGGACTCGCCACCTGCGGCACGATCGCTGGCCCCGTGAGGCGCTCGGTCCCCAGCACGGTGGCACCCTGCTTCGCCACGACCTCGACCACCGTCGACAAGCCCGGTTCATTCGCCAGCACCGTCACGCGCAGCAGCGCCGGCTTGTCCTGCACGAGCGTCAGATCAGCCTTCATCACCGTCTGTCCGAACTCGATCGACTCGATGCGCACGTCCTTCGTCGGAGGCGCCACCGTGATCGTCACGATGCGATTGCTCGTGAGGCCTCCGCTGTCTGTCGCGATCACCTTCACCGGAATCGTACCGACCGTGCGCAGTTCGAGCGCCCACGTCGCGCAGTTCACCTGAGCGTGTTCGATGCTCCCGTCCGCGCCGACATCGAGAGCGCAGGTGACCGCGTCCCCCTCGGGGTCCGTCGAACTCCAGGTCAGCGTGGTCTCGAGCGGCGCCACGCCCGACATCTTCGAGGCGGTCAGTCCGACCACCTCGGGTGGCTGATTGGGCATACCCGTCACCTGCAGGTTCAACGTGCGACTCGAGAGCCGATCTTTCTGGTCGAGCACGTTCAACGTGAGGCGCAGGTTGCCGGGGCTCGAGTAGCGCAACTGCGTGGTGAGGGCGGTGGTGCAGTCCCCCAGAAAAAGCGCCTCACGGCCATCGCCTGGCTCGAGGCTGCAGCGCAGATTCTCGTGGGTCGGGTGCTTCGCCTCGAGGGTGCAGCTGAACGCCTCCCGCGTCGCGACGGTGGTGGCGGTGCAAGCGAAAGCGACGATCTCAGGGCCGCTGCGATCGCGAATGGTGGCGACCGGCGCGTCACGATCACCCCGCTCGCCCAGGTCGCTGACTTGCCCCTGGCAGCCGAGAATGACGAGTGAGCAACTGAGCACCAGGACGCGCATGCCGTTCCCCAAAGCAAGGTGGGTGCCGTCGCCCAACCGCCCGGAACAGCGCGCGAATCGGCTTACAGCTGGTGCGCGCGAGCCCCATAGCGATGTGCACTGGAGGTGGCACGTTGTGGCTAAGCTCCGCCGCTCATGTCGTCGAGTTCCGAGCTGGGCCGGCTGGTCGAGAAGAAGAAAGTGATCGTCTGCTGCGGCGCCGGGGGCGTCGGCAAGACCACCACCGCGGCCGCCATCGGTCTCGCCGCCGCACGCCAGGGTCGCCGGGTGCTGGTGCTCACGATCGACCCGGCCAAGCGGCTCGCGCAGGCCATGGGTCTCTCGCAGCACATGCGCGAGCCCGCTTCGGTCTCGAAAGAACGCCTGCTCGAAGCCGGCGTCACCACCGGCACCCTCGACGCGTGGATGCTCAACCCCGACGTGGTGTTCGAGAGCCTCGTTCGCCGCATGGCTCCGAACCCGGCGCAGGCACAGCGCATTCTCGACAGCCGCCTGTTCCGTCACCTCTCTGAACTCGTCGCGGGCATGCAGGAATACACGGCCGCCGAAGCGCTCTACGAGCTGTCACAGAGCGGTCGCTACGATCTGGTGGTGCTCGACACCCCGCCCGCTCGCAACGCGCTCGACTTTCTCGAGGCGCCAGGAAAGCTCGCGCGCTTTCTCGATGAGCGCATCTTGTCGCTGTTCATGCCCTCGAAGACGCGAGGCATCTTCAAGAAGGCGACCGAGCTCATCGGCACCGTCTTCAACAAGATCTTCGGTGCGGAGTTCTTCCAGGAGATCCAGGAATTCCTCGGAGCGATGGGCGGCATGTTCGGCCCGATGCGCGCGCATGCCGAGGGCGTGCGATCACTGCTCACCTCGCAAGACGCTTCGTTCCTCCTGGTCACCAGCCCCGATCAGGCCGCGCTCGCCGACGCCCGTTACTTCCGCGATCGCATCACCGGCATGGGGCTGCCGTTCGCCGGCTTCATCTTGAATCGCAGCTGGGTGCGCACTGATGGCTTCGTCGATCCCGACTCGCTCACGCTCGAGCAATCGACGCCGATGCGCTCGGGCATGGAAAAGCTGAAGGTCCTCGCGAAGCTCGAGCTGACCCGGGTCGCGCGTGATCGGGCGCTGTTGGCCCAGCTTCAGGGCGAGGTGCCGTCCACCGCGTTCGCGATCGCCGCTCCGTATTTGGGGGAGGCGATCGAAGATCTGAAGGGCATCGCCCTCCTCGCCCAGGGAATTACGGAGCTGCCGTCGGCGGCCTGATTTCGGTAGGGTGGTCGCCCATGCCTCTCCAAATTGAAGAGCTCCAGGTCGGCACCGGCGCAGAAGCGAAGTCGGGCCAGTCAGTCTCCGTGCACTACACAGGCACTCTCACCAACGGGTCGAAGTTCGACTCCAGCCGTGATCGCAACGAGCCGTTCGATTTCCAGCTCGGAGCGGGAATGGTGATCAAGGGGTGGGATCAGGGCGTCGCCGGCATGAAGGTCGGTGGCCGCCGCAAGCTCACCATTCCCCCCGAGCTCGGCTACGGCGCCGGTGGGTACCCGCCGGTCATCCCTCCGAACTCCACGCTCATCTTCGACATCGAGCTGATCGAAGTCGGTTGAAAGGCAGCGCGAGCGCTCGAGATGAATGAGAACGCGCTCAACGCCAACGTCGGCCATCGGCTTCGCGCCGTCAGGCTCTCGAAGAACCTCAAGCAGGCTGACTGCGCGCGCGAGCTCGGCGTCAGCCCGGCGTACCTGAACCTGATCGAGAAGGGGAAGCGGGTCACGCCCTTCCCTCTCTTGTGGAAGGCGCTGCGCTTCTTTCAGGTCGACCCCGAAGAGTTCATGTCGCAGCTGGGTGATGGGCGCGTCGACGAGGGGCTGGCGAAGCTCCTCGACGAGCCGCTGCTCAAGACCCTCAACCTCGATCAAGACTCGCTGCAGTCGTTGTCGGCCGAGCCGAAGCTCGCGGGCACGGTGGCGGCGTTGTTCAATCTCTACAAGAACACCCGCTCGCAGCTCGAGAACGTGATGGCCCAGCTCTCGAGTGAAGAGCAGGGCCGCGCCGGCGCAAACCCCGAGGCCCGGCTCGACTATTCGCCCTTCGACGAGGTCTCGGACTTTCTCCAGGCGAACCAGAACTACTTTCCCGAGCTCGAGGAAGAGGCCGAGTCGATGCGCCAGGACTTCGGCAACGAGCGCATTCTGGGCGCGAGCACGCTGATGAAGCTGCTGGAAGCGCGCTTCGGCATCGTCACCCGCATCGCCGAAGCGCCGCAGGGCAGCTCGGTGGTGCGCCGGTTGTCACTGGAGGAAAAGCGGCTCGACGTCTCGCCCCTGCTCACCGAGCAGCCGCTCAAGTTCCAGATCGCCGCGACGCTCGGGTTGATGACGCTCGACAAGACCCGGCTGGTGGAGCGCATCGTGGGCGCGAAGACCCGCCACGCCGAGACCCCTCGCCTGATCAAGGTGAACCTCGCTAACTACTTCGCGGGCGCGTTGATGCTGCCGTACGGCGACTTCTTCAAGGAAGTGCAGCGCACCCGCTACGACATCGAGCTGCTCGCGTCGATCTTCGGCACCACCTACGAGACCATCGCGCACCGCGTGTGCAACCTCGCCGACGCCAAGCGCCGCGGGCTGCCGTTTCATTTCATTCGCACCGACATCGCCGGAAACATCAGCAAGCGGTACTCGGGCACCGGCATCAAGTTCGCCTCGAGCGGCAACTGCGGCAAGTGGGCTGTGCACCTGGCGTTCTTGAACCCCTCACAGCTGACCCGGCAGTACTCGGCGATGCCCGACGGCACCACGTACTTCGATTTCGCCAAGGTGCAGCTGCAGCCGATCGAAGGGACGATCGTGCGGGGCACCGCGTATTCGATTGGCCTGGGCACGCACGCCGAGAACGCGAAGTACCTGGCCTACGGACTTCCCACGACCGACCTCAAGCGAGACGCGGTACCGATCGGCGTGTCCTGCCGCTTCTGCGAGCGCACCGACTGCAACCAGCGATCAGCCGCGAGCTTTCGCTTCGCGTTCTCGTTCGACGAGTACACCAAGAAGGACTGTTTCTTTTCTCCGTTGGTGAACAGCGACCTCACCGAGAAGAAGCGCCGATGAAGCACGCCTGGGTTTTGCTCTTGCTGAGTGCCTGCTCTCTGAACACCTACTCGGTGCCGCAGCCGTACTTCAGCACCAGGCAGCCCGCCGAAGCGTGGACCCGTGCGCTGGCGGCCACCGCGAAGCACTGCGGCGGGGTGCGCGATGAGAACGAAGAGAGCGGCGTCATCATCGGAAAGTGGATCGCGTGGAACACCGGTGATGGCCTGGTGCTCACGCAATGCCTGGTGACCCTGCTGCGCGGCGATGAGCACGTGCGTGACGTTCGCGTTTCCTTCGCCGCCCGAAAGTGCCCGCTGACCGACATGGATCAGGATCTCTCGGCGCTCGCGCCCACGTGCGAGTTGCTCGAGGCCGTCTCGGAGCAGGTGAAGAACGGCCTCGAGACGGCCAGCAAGGCGATGGAAGCGGACATCGCGCGGTGACCGTTGCGTTGACTTTCGCTTTCTGGGCGAGCCTTATGCGCGCCGAACATGCGCCTTCCCTTCCTCGTCGTGGCTCTCGCAGTGGGGTCGTTTGCTTGTGGTCAGAAGCCCGGGCCCCTGGTCATCGATCCCGACGCCGAGCTCGCTCCGCCTCGCGTGATCGCCGACCCGCCCGCCGGTCCTTTCAATGGTGAGATCACCGTCACCTTCACGTCCGAGCGGCCGGCCACCGTCTACTTCAGCACCAACGGCGAAGACCCCCGCACCAGCTCGCTGGGCCGCGTGTCGGGCCCGTCACCGCTGACGTTGCAGGTGCCTGCCACCGTGACCGTGAAGTACTTCGCCTCGGTCGATGGCAAAGACGGAGAGCTCCAGGAAGGCACGTGGACGCGCGCCGGCGGCCCCAGGGGCACCATCTCGGGCGTGGTGGTGGTGGGCGGCTTCGCGGTGAACAAGGCCGCGGGCCTCTTCCGCAACACGAGCCTGCTCGACCTGGGCAAGCCGATGATGCCGGGCGAAATTCCGTTCTCGTTCACCGGCCTCAACACCGGAGCCCAGCGGCTCACGGCGATCTCCGATCGCAACGACGACGGCGCGCTCATTCCGTTCCTCGACTTTCAGTCGGCGACCACCACCATCGATCTCGATCTGAGCGATCCGTACAAGGCGGGGCCGGAGAACGTGCGCATCTACCTGGGTGCTTCCTCTTCAGGCCTGGGCACCTTGCGCGGCACCATCACCCTGCCCAAGCCCCCCGCCTTGCAGAACCTGCAGATGTCGCTGCTCGATCCCTCGGCGCTCAGCGGCGGTCTCGACCCCGCGGCGCTGCTGACCCAGCTGCAGAACGGCTACCGGATCTTCACCACGCCCGATCAGACCGAGTACCCGTACGTGATCACCGACCTGATGCCGGGCCGGGTGAACCCGGTGCCTTCGTTGTTCGGCTTCGCCAACGGCGGCATCGCGATCAACCTGCTGGCGAACCCGCTGCAGCCGGTGACCATCCTCGCGGACCAGGAGACGATCGCGGACTTCGCGTTTGGCCCGGTCACCATCTCGGGTGACATCGTGCTGGGTGCGATGTCGGCGCCCACGGGCGGCCTGGGCTTTGGGATCGTAGCGGCCAAGACCGCGTCGATCTCGCAGGGCATTCAGGCCGTGCTGATGCCGGTGATCTTCATGCAGGACAACACCACCATGACGTCGCGCGCGGCGTTCTCGGGCACCTCGTTCCGCGGCAACTCGACGGTGAGCCTCAAGATCTTCACCAACGCGAACGGCGCGAACCCGATCACCGACGCGCTCACCTGGGCGGTCAATCCGTTCGCGGCCGGGGCACCGAACTCGACGGTCAACACCACCATGGCCGACGTGGTGAGCAACATCACGCTGCCCTGAAGAATCGTCTGCGCGGTGCGGAGACTTTCAGGCGGCGATGACTTTGATCACCTGCGACGGCGCACCCTCGGGGCACACCTCGAGGAACCGGCTGCGTGATCGCGCAGTCCAGCTGTTGCGCCGGATCATGCCGCCCAGAATCGTGAGCAACTCGCGCGCGCGCTCGAGCCCCACGTCGACCGTCGCGAACACGTCGAAGCCTTCGCCCCGGTAGAGCTCGCGGGTCGACAGATGCCCGGTGGGCAACGCCCGCAGCCGGCCGAGCGGAGAGCCCAGCGCCAGCGAGAACAGGTACAGCCCACGCACCCAATTATCGACTTCGACCTTCGAAGGCGCCTCACCGAACGCGTCGAGCGAGGCGACGCGAATCAGCTCGTAGAAGCCGCGGCCGATGCCCTTCACGCTGCTCGCCTTGCGCACCTGCAGCTTGGCGCGCACCGCCGTGGTGCCCACCAGCGAGCTGCCGTGGAGGTCTTGCATGAAGAACAACGACTGCGCCCACTCGATGCGGGCGCGCGCCACCGTCTCAGGCTCACCCTGGCGGCGCTGGGTCGCGAGCAGCTTCTGCAGCACCGGTTCGAGCGCGCGAGAGACACACAGCTGCGTGAAGTACCCCGCCAACCACGCCAGCCCCGCGTCGACGCCGATCAGCGCGCCGTTGGAGACCAGCTCAGCGGCCTTGAGCCCGAAGTGAACAGGCGAACGCGCCGCCATCAGCTCGGTGAAGTGAGGGCGATGACCGCGCGCCAGCCAGGTGTCGACGCCCTGAATCCACCCGCCGAAACGCGGCAGTTCGGGTAGCGCCGCCCCGAAGCGCGCGTACTCGAGGTCTTCGCCCAACGCGCGGGCGAACTCCGTGGGGAGCGCGTTGACATGGGCGGCGAGACGCTCGACCGCCGTGAGGTGCGTCAGGAGTGCGGACATACAGCCGGGGCGACCATACCTCCCGCGCGTGGCGGCGGTGTCCTTTCCTGTAGCCCTTGGTAGGCGCTTGGTTACAGTCTGCGGGCTTCCGCCCCCCGAAGGAGTCGTACCTCATGAATTTTTCGTTCGTTGCTGCTGACGCCTCCAAGGCCAAGGCAGACGTCCTCGTCTTCCCCGTTTTCGATACCGATCTCACCGACAAGAAGAGCCCGCCCAAGGCGCTCCACGGCATCGACAAGCGCACCAAGGGGCTCTTCTTCAAGACGGCGATCGCCGAGGGTTTCAAGGGGAAGGCCGAGCAGACCTTCGTCTTCCTCACGCATGGCAAGGTGCCGGCGACCCGCGTGATCCTGGTGGGCCTGGGCGCGCGCGCGAAGTTCACCGCTGAGCTGCTGCGTCTGGCTGCGGGCCGCGCGGTGAAGGCGGCGGCGCGGGTGAAGGCGAAGAACGTCGCGGTGCAGCTTCCGGTGGTGCGCGAGCTCGAGCACGCAGTCAAGGCCGTGGTCGAAGGCTTCGAGCTGGGCAGCTACCGCTACGATCGCTGGAAGACGCAGAACAAGGAGGAGAAGAACGCGCCGAAGGTCGAGAAGATTGCGCTCTATCTCCCCGAGGGCGTGAAGAAGGAAAAGAACCACGACGCGCTGGTGGCGACCGCGAAGCTGATCGCGCAGGCTACCAACTGGGCGCGCGACCTGGTCAATGAGCCGGCCGGCACCATGACGCCGACGATCCTCGCCGACGCCGCCAAGACGATGGCCAAGGAAGTCGGCCTCAACGTCGCGATCGGCGATCGAAAGAAGATCGAAGAGCTCAAGATGGGCATGTTCCTGGGCGTCGCCCGCGGGAGCATCGAAGAGCCGCGCCT
>JAYVNA010000472.1:0-13415 GCA_043758715.1 Archangium sp. | reverse complement strand
CGCGGCTCGGGAGCCGCTGGAGTCCTGGCGTGGGGGTCGAGGCGAAAGCATCGCGCATCGACATCATAACGAGCCCGCGCCGTTCCCCGCAGCGGGTGTCCCGCCCAGGTTAACCAATGAAATCAGTAGATTCGGGCCACCTGTGCGCCGTTGAAGTAGTGGTCGAGGATCTGCCGGTACGTCTGGCCTGCCTCCGCGCGGCCAATGGCGCCGGTTTGGCACATGCCCACCCCGTGTCCCCAACCACCCCCGGTGAAGATCCAGGCGGTCGGGCGCCCCCTGAGATCTTTCTCTGACTTGAGCTCGAACATGGCGCTGTTGAGCATGCCGAAGGTGCGGCGAATGGTGAGCTCACCCCGAAGCGTGGTGGCGCCTTCCTCCCCAGAGATCTGGAGCAGGCGCGCCCGGCCTGACACCCCGCGCTCCGTGACGTTCATCGCCATCACCTTGCCGACGCTCAACGATGCCAACTTGTCGTCGACCTCTTTGGCGGTGAAGCGCTTTTCCCAGCGGTACTTCGACTGCTGCGTGAAGGTGGACACCTTGCAGGCGTGTTGCGCGTCGGTCGTGAGGAACTTGCCCAGCTCTTTGGGGGAAGCAGGAATGGGCTTGCCCGGCATGATGTCGGGCCGGCCGCGCAGCGACGCATTCGGGACCCCGCCCCAGACCACTTCGTTGTTCTCGGTGTGGCCGCCGCACACGGCGCTGTAGACCGAGTCGATCAGGCGATCGTTGACGTCGAAGCTGGCCTCACCGCGCGGCGCTTCGACGGCGGCGTTGGTGGTGGGCGCTTCCCCCGAGACGCCTTTGTAGACGGCGCAGTGTTGCTCGGTGCACAGCAGGTACGGATCGCCCAGGTGCTTGAGGCCGATCTTCGCCAGCACCTCGCCGCGCGCGGTGACCGCCTGCGCCTTCAAGGCCTCGGGGTGGGCCTTGGCGAAGATCTCCGAAGGCACCAGGCCCTTGAGCAGATCTTCGAGATCGACCTGGTTGATCACCGCGATCTTCCCCGCGCGATCGGCGGTCAGCAGCACGGTGCCGCGATACGCGCGGTCTTCGAAGTTGTGGAAGTCGTAGCCCACGCCAAACTCGACGCGCTTCACTTCGATCGGCGCGCCGTCGGGGGCTTCGGCCGAGAGCTGCCCGTCGACCGTAGCGGTGGTGTTGCCGTTGCCGTCGATGAGCTCGAACTTGATCGTGCCCTTCGCCTTCACGTCTTCCAGCAGCGACGTGCGCACCTGGAAGTTCTTGAGGATGTCGGCCTGCTGCGCGGCGAGGGATTCAGGCGGGGCAGGGGGCTGATCGACCACCAACACGTAGCGGCGGTTGTCGATCACCTTGCCGGCGATGCCGTACACGCCCCCGAGGATCTGCGACTTGAGCACCAGCCCGCGCGAGGACCACTCCTCTTGCGCCTGCGCGAGGCCCAGCTTGTCGTTGAAGGGGATCTCCGCGATCTGAATGCGCGCGACGATCGCCGCGGGCGTGCCGGCCACCCGCTTGACCTTCCACTCCATGCCGGGGGGACCTTCGATCAACCGCTCGGGCGTGCCCGGCAGGCGAAAGCGCAGCCGACCGCGACCGGCCAGCGTCACCTCGGTGCTGCCTTCCATCAACCGAACCGGAATGCTCGGCGCGCCGCCTTTGAAGTCGAGGCGCTTGGTCGACAGCTCACTGGGCGCAGGCGGCAGGTCCAACGCGTCGCCGGCGAGGGCGGCTTCGGCGAGAACCAGCGTGGCGAGCAGCAGCAGCTTTCGCATCAAGGAGTTCGCATCAGATAGATCGAAGCCCGGAGCTCCGTTGTCGGAAGGCTCCGGGCTTCATTTGAGGCGCCACCCGGAATCGAACCGGGGAATGAGGGTTTTGCAGACCCTTGCCTTACCGCTTGGCTATGGCGCCGGAATTACGGGCTTATCACTCAGGGCTCGAATTCGGTCAAGAGGTCTCCGCCGCTCGCGCTGTGTTGATTCTTAAGTCAATGTTGGCGTCATGAGCTCTGGATTTCAGACCTACTCCGAGGAGCACGAGGCCTTTCGCACCACCGTAGCCAGGTTCGTGCAGCGGGAACTCAAGCCGCACATCACCCGTTGGGAGGAGGCGGAAGAATTTCCCCGCGAGCTCTACGGCAAGGCGGCGGAGATCGGCCTTTTCGGCCTCAAGTACGAAGAGCAGTACGGCGGTTCCAACGCGGGGTTCTTCTTCGAGGCGGTGGCCACCGAGGAGCTCAGCAAGTGCGGCTCGGGCGGGGTGGCGGCGGGCCTGGGGGCCCAGATGACGATCGCGACCGGGCCGATTCATCTCTTCGGCACCGAGGCCCAGAAGCAGCGCTACCTGGCGCGGGCGATCAAAGGCGAGTGGATCGGGGCGTTCGCGGTGACTGAGCCTTCGGGCGGCAGCGACGTGGCGGGGCTGCGCACCACCGCCCGGCGTGAGGGCGACGAGTACGTGATCAACGGCAGCAAGACGTACATCACCAGCGGCGTGCGCGCCGACTACGTGATCGTCGCCGCGAAGATCGGTTCGCCACCCGACGCCGTCGCCCCAGGGGGCTCTGCCTCGAAGGGGAACAAAGGTCTCTCGATGTTCATCGTCGAGAAGGGCACGCCGGGCTTCACGGTCTCGAAGAAGCTCAAGAAGCTCGGGTGGCGCGCTTCAGATACGGCCGAGCTCTCGTTCGAAGACTGCCGCGTGCCTGCCAGTGCGCTGCTCGGTACCGAAGGCGGCGGCTTCTCGCAGATCATGGGCAACTTTCAGTGGGAGCGCCTGTCCCTCGCTCTGGGTGCGGTGGGCGCGGGGCAGGACATTCTCGAGACCGCCATCGAATACACGAAGAACCGCGAGGCCTTCGGTCAGTCGATCGCGAAGTTCCAGCTCACGAAACACAAGCTCGCCGACATGGCGACCGATCTCGAGGCGGCCCGTCAGCTCACGTACCACGCGTTGCGGCTGCACGCGGCCGGCGAGTGGGCGCTCGGGCAGACCGCGATGGCGAAGAAGGTGGCGACCGAGATGGCGTGCCGGCTCGCCGATGCCTCGCTCCAACTGCACGGAGGCGCCGGCTACATGATGGAGTTCGACATTCAGCGGCACTGGCGCGATGCGCGCCTGGGGCCCATTGGCGGCGGCACCAGCGAGATCATGAACGAGATCATCGCCAAGCAGCTCGGCCTCTGAACTTTTTCCTGAACTCCCTCTCCCGCGGGGGAGAGGGTCGGGGAGAGGGCAAATACTTTTTAGAACCGCGCCTGCATCACGAGGTTGAAGCCCAGCTGGTTGGGCTGCTGGAACACCGGCTGGCTGATGAAGTCGACCGAGTCGCGGAAGGTCACGCGGTTGTTGTCGTAGTTGTAGAAGACCTCACCGAGCGCCGCGAAGTAGTCGCTGATGTCGAGCTTGAAGGTGCCCTTGACCGAGAAGATCGGCACCGGAGAATCGCCGACCGGCAACGTCGAAGGATCGTTCACGCCGCGGAAGACCTGGGTGCGCGTGCCGAGCAGGCCGGGAATCGGGTTGTTGCCGCCCGCCTGCAGGTCGGGGCTGGTGCGCGACGCGGTCGACTGCAGACCGACCACGAGGCCGATCGTCAGGTGCTGCGCCGGCAGGAAGCGATCGCCACCGATCGCGAACCACAGCTCAGGCGTGACCTTCTCGCCGTCGGAGAAGTCGGTGAAGGGGATCACGCCCGGCACATCGAACTGAATGAACGAGAGCGTGCGCATCAGGCCGATCCCGTAGAAGCGCCAGAAGTCGTACTTGAAGCGCGCCTGCAGGGCCAACGCGCCGGCCGGCTGCATGCGGGTGCTGGCGAAGCGCTCGGGGTTGGCGAGCGTCTGCCCGAGGAAGCTGCCCTCGAGGGTCAGCTGGTAGCTCAGGCCGCCGGGGTAACGCTCCGGGGTGAAGAAGCGGGCCGCCACGTCGGGGTCGTTCTTGTAGAGGCGCAGATCGAGCGACGGAAGAATCGTGTCCGAGAAGAGGCTGAACTGCACCGAGCCGCCCAGCGCGTTCACCGGAGCGCGCACGCCCAGCGACGCGAGCACCGGGTTGATGCCACGGGTGAAGTAGCCGCCGTTCGCCTCGATGCGGAAGTTCTTCAGCACGTCGACGCCGCCGCCGAACATCACCGCGTACTGCCGCTCCTGCACCGCGAGCAGGCCGTTGAGCAGCACCCCGGTCTTGGCGCCGACGAACGCGTACCAGCGATCACGCGTCACCTGGAGCTTGGCGCCGGGCACGGCCACCGGCCGGCCGGTCGAGGTCAAGCCGCCGCCCTGGTTGTAGGTGAAGGCCGCGTCGCCCGCCCACGAGGTCTTCCACGCGTAGCCGAGGCGGAACCGGTCGGCCGAGACCGGAAAGCCCGTAAAGGAAATGTCTTCCTTCGCGCCCCAGCCCGCCGGGCGGTAGTTGAGCTTCACGAAGCTCGCGTTGTCGAAGAGCGAGATCGCGCCTGACGGGTTCGTCAGCACGTTCACGTTGAGCGCTGCTTCGGCCTCGAAGCCTTCGAAGAAGCTCGGGCTCTTCTTGTAGAGCGAGATGTTCGAGAGCGTCTCGAACCCGCTGAAGCGCGTGTTGAAGTTGTCGTAGAACTGCGTGTTCGCCTTCGAGGCACCGAAGCCGGTGCCCGGCTCGCTGGGGGTCGTCTCGCCAGGCTTCACGAACACGTTGGAGTTGGCGACTGCGAACGCGATGCGCGTATCGATGAAGTCACCGGCGAACGCTGCGCACGACAGAACCGCCACGAGGGCGACAGACCTGAATACCAGCTTCACTTTTCTCTCCCGGGCCACGGCTTCTCGGCCCTCCCACTGCAGAAACGGCTCACTTCAAAATCAAAACTGAAGAACTCAGCGGCACGGACGAATCGGACGGGGGCATTCCATGCCCGGGCCCGGGTAGCAGCACAGATCGTCGACCGCCCGCGGAATCACGATCCACCGGGGGCGCGCAGGCTGGGCCTGGCGCAGGTGCCCGATGATGTCGAACTCGGCGCCGCGCAGGTACTGGCACTGCCGCGCGCGTTCCGCGTCGGGGTCCACCTCGCTGCAGTCGGGCTCGAGCTCGGGCACCGCGTCCTTGGTGATGAGGTTGATGCGGGTGTGCGCGTTGATGCCCACCGTGCAGGTGGCCTGCTCGCTGATGGCCTGGAAGGCGATCGACGAGTCGGTGCCGGAGAAGCCCACGCGCACCGTCTGTCCGGGGGCGATGGGCAGGTCGGTCTCGGCAGCCACCACGGCCGCGTCGCCCACGCGGTAGTGCGCTTGCTTGCTGCAGGTGACGGCCACTTCGGTCCCCGCGCCGTAACCCATCACGCGCACCGAGGGGTTGGCGGCCTGGCCCGCATCGTTCGCGGGCGAGAGGCGGGCCACCGCGGTCTGCATGCGCAGGGTCAGGGCGTCGTCGAGGCCCTGCGACGAAGGGCCGGGGGGCGCCAGCTCGACCACGTATTGGCCGAAGCCCTTGTAGGTCGACTCTTCGCTGCAGATGATTCCCGCGTTCTTGTTGAGGCCGATCACGCAGTCGTGGTTGCACACGCGCTCCACCCGATCAGCCTCGGGTTCGGGCGCGTCGAAGCTGCAGGTCGACCACTGCCAGTCTTCACCGGGCGGCTTGGTCTCGCAGAAGAACGGCACGGACCCGTTCGCGTTGAAGTCGCAGTTTTCGAACTTGCGCGGGAAGCGCACGCGGCGGAGGCGAACCAGCGCCGACTCGAGGCTCTCCATCTTCATGTTGCGGCGGTTGTGGCCGCACAACGAGTCGGTGAGGAAGGGCACCGCGGCGTTGTCCTGCCCGCAGGTGCGGCCGTTGAGATCGTAGGGCTTCGCGTACTGCAGCCACTTGTTCCACTGGTCTTCGGGCAACCGGCGCACCCGCTCGGCCGTCGTCCACGAGGGGAAGACGAGCTGGGTGGTCGAGGTGAATTCCTGCACGCCGCCCGCGAGGGTGAAGAGCAGGTCGCCTTCGTCGAGGTTGTCGGGGAAGTTGTAGTTGTAGACGAACATCGAAGCGAAGGTGCCGGGCGAGTAGCCGGGGCAGTCGCTGCGGCGCCTGCAGGCCTTCTCTGAAATGCCGCAGGTGCCGGAGCCGCCATCGAGGCTCTCTTCGCGCCCGCCATCGGCCGTGGCGATCCAGCACTGCTCGGGCGGTTCACCCGTACGCACCGTGTTGCCCACGGCATCGGCGAGCACTTCTTTGACCCGGCAAGCCGAGATGTCCGTCACGAAGAACCCGGCGGGGTCGAGCCCGGTGACCACCATCAACGACTCGCGGCCATTGCGTGCCGGGTCGTCGCTGCAGTTCTGCTTGAGGGTGTCGCCCGAGCTGGGGTTCTTGCCCACCACCACGAAGTTGCCCGCAAAAGGCGAGCTGCGGTTGTCGAGCTCGCCGGGAATCTGCAGCGACTGCAGCGTCTGGTCAGCGAAGTAGACGATGTCGGAAGTCCCCGAGGCGTACGAGCGCTCGGACACCGGGGGGAGCGAGTTGGGGTCGACCACGCCGCCGTCGTAGAGGTTGCGCGGGGGCGCGTCTTCCACCCAGACGCGGGCTTCGGCGTACGGGTGCACCGCGCGCACCGTCGCCGTCACCAGGCCACTGGCGGCCATCGACCAGCGCGCGCGCAGATCGGGCGGCAGATCGCCGGGAATCACCTTGAAGCTCACCGAGCCGTTGAAGTCCGGGTAGAGCGCGCCATCGAAGCCCAGCGCGGTGGCGGTGATGTCGAACTCCGCCTCGCCGCGCGGAATGACGTAGCGGCAGTCGGCTTTGCCCTTCGCTTCAGGGGGCACGGCGGCCTGGCTGCCGAAGCGGGTCGCGCAGGGCGTGACCACGGGGAGCGGGTTGCGCACGCTCCCGGTGCGCTCGAAGACTCCGACCACCTCGACCTTGAAGCTGCTCAGCGGCAACGGCGCAGGCGCGGGGTCGAGGGGACAGCCGCTCAATACGAGCAGCACACCAACGGCGAGGGGGCGGGAAAGTCGCATCACTTCACTCTCCTCTGAATGCGCCCGTCGTCGGTGCCGATGGCGATCGGCAACTTGGTCGGGTTCTCACACAGGTTGCGCACCGCGCGCGTGACGTTGCCGCACAGCGGGTCGCCCAGCAGCGCCTGGCGGCAGGTGCAGCGGCCCAGGGTGGGGCCCGCGGGCAGCACGCTCTTGCAGAACTCCGCCTGCGCGGTGAAGTCTTCGCTGCCGGCCTGACAGGCCACCGCGTTTTTGCGGAAGACGTCGAAGCAGCTGCAGTTGCCGCGCGTCTCGTAGAGCTTGTCGCGGAAGTCGGCGGCCGAATCACAGAAGGCGCGTTCCTGCTGCTCGACCACCCAGTGCTCCGGGTTGAGCGGGTCGCGGTTGCCGCAGGGCTGGCCCTTGGCGCCGATCACGTTGCCGTTGGCGTCGGTGCGGTTGGCGATCACCTCGTCGCAGCTGCAGAAGTTCTGCATGTAGCCGACCACCGAGTCGCGCAGCGGAATGCCCGTCTCGATGCGGGTGGTGTTGCGCTTGAGCACCAAAAAGCCCGAGCCACCGCGCGCGATGTAGTCGTTGACGGCCACCCGGTACGTCTCGTTCTTGCTCAGGGGGATCCCGTTGATGGTGATGTTGGTGCCCGGGTGCGCCCAGCAGCGGCCGCCCGTCGACGAGGTCTCGTCAGAGAGGCACTGCCACGGGGCGCGGCCGGTGCGGTCGTCGCCCGGGCAGTCGCTGGCGTCGCCCGCGGGGTTGCAGGTGGTGCGCAGGAAGTTGAGCTGCACCTGGGCGCAGTCCATCGTGAAGCGCACCCCGGAGACCTGCGCTTGCGCGCCGCAGCCACGAGACGCGGAGCGCTCGGAGATGAAGTCGAACAGCTCCTGCATTTCGCTGCCCGAGAGGAACATCACGTTGATGGTGTTCTCGAAGGGGAAGACGTTGAACATCGCTTCCTGGGTGAGCGGCCCGGCGTAGAGGTTGTCGCGAATGCCCAGGGAGTTGGTCAGCGCGACCTCCGACTCGACGCCTTGCCGGCGGCGCATGCTGTCGGCGAGCACGTTGCCCAGCGGGCTGTCACCACCGGTGGCGTTGTTGCGGCGCTCGATGTTGCGCGGGGCGTAGGCGAAGAGCGAGGTGAGGTTCAGCTTCACGTCGAGCTCGGTGAGGTAGGGCACCAGCAGCTGGGTGGTGTTTCGATCTTCGACTTCCTTGCAGGCCGCGACGCCCGCCTTCACCCGATCTTGAGCGACGAACTCGCCCGGGCCCCAGAACTGCGACCGGTAGTAGTCGTGAAGGCCTTCGCTGCACCACAACGAGTCGATCGGGAACACCCGGTGCTCGAAGCTGACGATCTCGCCACCTTCGCCGTCACCGTTCTGCGGCGGCATCTGGATCACCGCGTCGATGCGGCTCAGGTACTTCGAGAACGCGCCACCGTGGCTCAAGATCACGCGGCGGCCGGCGGGGTCGGTCAGCTGCTGCGGCGGGTTGAGCACGATGTGCAGGTGGCCGCCCAGAATGGCGTCGATCCCTTCCACGCCCGGAATGCGCACGCGCACCACCGACTTCAGATCGTCTTCGGCGCCGAAACGCTCCAGCACTTCCCAGGGCAGGGTGGCGCGCTCGGCGAAAGGCTTGGCGAGGCTCCACTCGTAATAGGCCTCGTAGCCCTCGATGAGATCTTGATCTTCGGTGAGACCGGCGTGGCTGGTGATCAAGATCACGTCGACCGAGCCGCGGAGAAACTGCACGTAGTTGCGCACCGTCTCGTTCTGCTCGAGCGGGATCACCTGCAGCGAGTTGCCCTGCTCGATGATCGAGTTGAGCGAACCGAAGTTGCCCAGGCCAATGATGCCCAGCCGCAGGCCGCCGACGTTCTTGAGCGCGTAGGGCGCGGTGTAGAGCGCGGTCGCGTTGCTGCCGGCCTGGTTCATGTCCTCCCACTGGTAGTTCGCGGCGAGGATGGGGAAGCGGGCGGCGTCGCGCGCCTGCTTGGTGAAGTTGGCGGCGCCCGAGTCGAACTCGTGGTTCCCGATGACCGCCGCGTCGACGCCCATCAGCGAGAGAAACTTGTACTCAACCTCACCGAGGTTCAGGTTGAAGATGGGCGCACCCTGGAACGAGTCACCGGAATCGAGGTGCACCACGCGATCGGCGCGTGAGCGCTCCCGTTGCACCAGCGCCGCCATGCGCGTCGCGCCGCCGAAGGGGCCCGCCTCGGGAATCATGCCGAGATCGGTGTCGGTCTTGAGCGGGTTGTAGTCGTACGGCAGCAGGCGCGAGTGAATGTCAGAGGTGTGCAGAATGGTCAGGCGCACTTGCTGACCGGCCAGCTTGACGTCGTAGCCTTCGAGCGTGGGCAGGCACGACGTCTGCACCATCGCGGCGCAGATGAAGGCCATCAGCACTGCAGAAGATCCAATCGAGCCGACGCGGGGACGCTGCTTCATGACGGTTCCGGGGTCGGGGGAGGCCTGCTCAACCGTTCGGTCACATACGCGCCCACGCGGCTCTGGTAAAGCGGTGAGAAATGTCTGACTCGCCTGTCACAGACCTCGATGTCGTGGAGGATTTCACCTCCACCGGACGCTGTGACGAAGGCTTTCTCCATGTGCGCCGGTTGCGCGTGAGAAACCTGCGCGCTGACGGCTCGAAGTCAGACGTGTACCGGGTCGATGTCGTCGATCGCCCCCGCCTCGACGCGGTCGCGGTGTTGGTGTGGCGCCGGGGCAATTCAGGGCCCGAGTTCCTCACGCGACAGAATCTTCGCCCCGCTGCGCACTTTCGCCGGGAGAAAGTCCCCAACGTGCCTGACGACCGCCCGCACCTGTTCTGCGAAGAGATCGTCGCGGGCCTGCTCGAGAGCGCGGATCAGGGGCTCGACGGCGTCCGTCAGCGTGCGAGCGAAGAGGTGTTCGAAGAGGCGGGCTTTCGGGTGCCGGTCGAGAAGATCGAGCTGCTCGGGCCGCCGTTCTTCGTGGCGCCGGGCATCATCAGCGAGAAGATCTTCCTCACGGCCGTCGAGGTGACCGGGCTGATCGCCGGCACGCCCGAAGGCGACGGCAGCCCGCTCGAGGAGGGTGGCTCGACCCAGTGGCGCACCCGCGCCGCGCTCGAGGCCGCTCTCACCGACGGCACCATTCAAGACGCGAAGACCGAGCTCGCCTTTCACCGCTTCCTCGCGCGGGTGCCGGCGAGCGCCATGGTGCCGCTCTCTTCCACCACCTCAGTCTCGGTCTAGCCCCAGGCGCTCACGGCAATTCGGGATCACGCCGGCGCGAACGCGATTCGCCAGCCGATCAGCGCCGATCAGCGCCGATCGCGAGCGCGTCGAGGCGCAGCGCGGTGGCTTCGCACCGGCGGAGCAGGCTCTCGACCTCTTTTCCCTCACGTTGTCGGTGGAACTGCTGTTCGAGCGCCTCGACCTCTTCATGCAGTTCGTCCATGCCGAAGAGAACACCCCGCACAGCTCAGCGCTCCGCGTCGATCAGCTGAAGGGTCGCTCAGGCGCGCTGAACGGCCGCGACCGGCTGCGGAGCGGCGGCCGGCTTGGACTGGGGCTTCGCGTTCCAGACCCGCGTGCACAGGGCCAGCCCGATGATCGCCATCGGTACCATCGCCATCGGCCAGTTGATCCAATTCGCGGGCACCTTCGCGGCCTCTCCGCTCGGCAGCAACATGCCCACGATGAGCGATTGCAGGCCGGTGCCCAGATAGACGAAGCCGTCGATGATACCGACCGCCACCCCCGCGTTCTTCTTCCCACCGAAGTCGGCGCTCGCGGTGCCCGAGAGCATGCCGTGCACGCCGATGTAGTTGACCACCATGAACACCAGCACCCAGCCCACCCAGGGGTAGCCGAGGCTGAAGTACATCGCGATCGCGCCCACCGTGATGCCGCCGTAGAGCACGGACGCCACCGGGCCGCGCCGGGACTGAAAGAGTCGATCGGAGATCAACCCCGCCATCATCCCGCCCAGGATTCCGCCTACGCACTGCAGCAGCCCCCAGTGCACGGAGACGAAGGTGTCAGACCAGGACACCGCGACGGTGAACTTGGGGTACCAGGACATCACGCCGTTGCGCAGAAACCCCGTGCAGAACTCGATCAGCACGATGGTCAAGATTACGGGGTTGCTGAGCATCTTCCAGAACACCTGCACGACGCTGGCCTTCTCGTGGATTTGGCCCGTGGCATCGCCCACCTCGAAGTCGGGGTGCCCTACGTCGCTGGGGGTGTCGCGCACCAGGAAGTACGCCATCGCAAACGCACCCAACAGCACCACGCCCGGAATGATGGCCACCATCCAGGGGGCCTCGGGGAGCATCTTGGCGATCCCCGCCGTCCAGTCGTAGCCGAAGTAGATGCCCAACGAGATCAGGATGCCGAACACGCCGCCCTGAACGCCGCGCTCGCGCACGTGGAACCAGGCCGCGTTGACCTTGACGATCGAGACCGCCCCGAAGCTCTGGAAGTACATGTCGACCGCGTAGAGCACGGCCAGCCACAGCACGAGGCCGCCCGGCGGCAACCAGCCCAGCGACACGTTCGCGTAGACCAACGCGCCGATCGCCAGATTCGAGATCGCAGCTCCGATCGCCGAGATGAGAATCGTCATGCGCCCGCCGAGCTTGTCGGCGAGCGGCCCGTTGATGACGAACGAGAGCCCGTAGATAATCGTGCCCGCCGCGAAGATGATCCCGAAGGCCTTGTTGTCGGTCTTGGTGCCCAGCGCGGTGGTGAGCGCGTTGATGTTGTATCGGCCGAAGTAGAGGAAGGCGTACGTCATTCCCAGCGGGAACCAGTTCCAGAAGCGGCGCCGCTTGAAGGCCTCGCTGTGCCCGACTTCCACCTTGGGCAAACGGGAGAGCACGAGGGCGATCGCACCGAGCAGCAGGGCGATCGCGAGCAGGTTCGACAACCAGGCCGGCATGGGAACTCTCCTCGCGCGCGGAGTCCCATGGTTGACGGCTCCCGTCAAACGGCAAGTGGGCTCACCACCTGTGGGGCAGCGAGTGGCATGTCACATGGTTGTCACATAGATTTCAGGCGTGGCGAATCTGGGCACTGCCGAACTCTTCGACAGCAAAGTCGAAGTGCATGACCGAAAGCAGTTCGAGCTGAAGCTCGAGTACCAACCCAGCGGCACCGACCCCAAATCCGAGTACCTGGTCGAGGCGCTCCTCTTCATTCCTCGCAGCCTCAACATCGACGCCGAGACGTGGAGCCGCGATCAGTTCTACGCCGACCTCCACAACTACGTGCGGCTCAAGACGCCGGTGCTGGCGTTCGACGAGATCCTCACCGGTGCGCACTCGCCGCTGGTGCAGCTCGAGCAGCGCCTGCCGCTGGGGCTGATGGGGCCGGTGAGCGAGGTCGTCTACGACGCCAAGATGCTCGCCTGCGTCACGCGCGGGGCGCTGCGCCGGTTTTCGCGCGGCATGAAGAAGGAATGCGCGGTGCTGCTGCGCGGCGCCGAGACCGACAAGTGCGCGCCCGCAGATTCCCCGCAGCACCTGATGGCGCTGGCGCGAAAGTCGATCCACTCCTCGCAGGAGATCCTGAGGCGCTTCCGCACCACCTGCGCCCAGCTCAGCGAAAAATACGATCTGGGCGAAAAGGTGCCCGCCGCGCTGCGCCTGGTCGACGAGTACATGAGCCTCGCGGTCGAACAGTTCTTCCGCCGCATCGTGGTGCAGATGGAACAAATGCCGCGGTCAGGCGTTTACGTCGAGCTGCGCCGCGAGCTGATGGACGTGGTGATCGCCGACGAGAGCTACCGGCGGGCGAAGAAGCTGCCCTCGGTGCTCATGGCGGAAGGCGACAACGAGGAGTACTCGCACCGCGTCGGCTTCCTGAAGAAGTTCTGCATGAACATTCTCTTCCTCAAGGTGCAGCGCAGCAGCAAGCGCAAGGCCTGGGAAGAGGTGCTCTTCGCGATCGCCGCCGGCGGTTCGATGGCCTTCGCCCTGGGCGTCGGTCTCTTCGCGCAGTCGCGTTACCCGCAGGCGAGCTTCAACTTCTTCATGCTCGCCGTGGTCGGGTACATGTTCAAAGATCGCATGAAGGAAGCGCTGCGGCGCCTGGTCGCTTCCTACATGGGCAAGCTGCTCTACGAGCGCACCACGGTGATCGTCGACCCGGTGACCCAGGACGACGTCGGCGTGTGCCGTGAGAAGGTCGAATACGGCGACGCCGTGCAGGTGCCCCCTGAGATCGCGCGCCTGCGCATGCAGGACGACCTGGTCACCGTGGCCCAGACCGAGCTCTCCGAGACGGTGATCCGCTATCGCAAGCGCATCGCGCTCGATTCCGAGATGCTGCCGCGCATCGCCGACGGGCTCATCTCGGGCGTCACCGACATCATTCGCCTCAACATCGATCGCCTGCTGCACGACATGGACGACCCCGAGTACGCGCTCGACTACGTCGACCTCGAAGACTTCTCGATCGGCAAG
>JAYVNA010000471.1:0-13495 GCA_043758715.1 Archangium sp. | reverse complement strand
GCAAGCACCGCAAGGCGGCCTACCAGCTGCCCGTCACCGGTGAGCCCAAGCTCTTCGAAGCCCAGAAGCAGGTCTGGGACGAGGCGCTGCAGCTCGGTGAGCAGTTCGGTTACCGCAACGCGCAGGTCACCGTGCTGGCCCCCACGGGCACCATCGGCTTCATGATGGACTGCGACACCACGGGCATCGAGCCCGACATCGCGCTCATCAAGTACAAGAAGCTGGTCGGCGGCGGCATGCTGAAGATCGTGAACCAGACGGTTCCGTTCGCGCTCCAGAAGCTCGGGTACCGCAGCACCGAGATCGAGGCGATCATCAGCTACCTCGACAAGAACGACACCATCGAAGGCGCGCCCGGTCTGAAAGACGAGCACCTCGACGTGTTCGACTGCGCCTTCAAGCCGAACAAGGGCGTCCGCTCCATCCACTACATGGGGCACATCAAGATGATGGGCGCCGCCCAGCCGTTCCTCTCGGGCGCCATCTCCAAGACGGTCAACCTGCCGCACAACGCGACCGTCGAAGACATCGAGATGGCCTACATGGAATCGTGGCGCGCCGGCCTCAAGGCCGTGGCCGTCTACCGCGACGGCTGCAAGCGCAGCCAGCCGCTCAACACCAAGCGTGACGACAAGAAGGCCGAAGTGACCGTCGCCGCGCCGCAGGTGGTGGTCGAGCGCGTCGCCCGTCGAAGGCTCGCTGATGAGCGCCGCGCCGTGACGCACAAGTTCAGCATCGCCGGCCACGAGGGCTACCTCACGGTGGGCATGTATGAAGATGGGCAGCCCGGTGAGCTCTTCATCACGATGGCCAAAGAGGGCAGCACGGTCTCTGGCCTGATGGACGCGTTCGCCACCGCGATCTCGCTCTCGCTGCAGTACGGCGTGCCGCTCAAGGTGCTCGCCGACAAGTTCGCGCACACGCGGTTCGAGCCGTCGGGCTTCACCAACAACCCCGATCTGCCGATCGCCAAGTCGATCACCGACTACATCTTCCGCTGGCTGTCGTTGAAGTTCCTGCCCGCGGAAGGCGAGACCGAGTCCTTGATGGAGGTCGAGGCGAAGAAGGTGGCGGCCACTCACGTGCCGCGCGTCTCGCCCCCGGCGCCCGCCAGCAAGGAAATGCAGTCGGCGTTCTTGAACCAGGCTGACGCGCCGCCCTGCCCTGTCTGCGGCACCATCACCGTGCGCAACGGCGCTTGCTACAAGTGCCACAACTGCGGCGCGACCACCGGCTGCAGCTGAAATTCTGAAATCGGTTGCACCTCCGCTCGGGCCTGAGGGTTTGGCTCGGGCGAGAAGGCTCGCCCGGTGATGAAGGGTCTGAGCGGAGACCCGAAAGCAACGGTCGAGAGAAATTGGAGAAACAAGGGCAGCCGGTCACGGTGAGCCCAGACGGGGCGGACGCGAAGAGCGGCCCTGTCGATTGATTCTCGGGAGGGGGAGCCGCTTCAGGAAACTGAAGCGGCTTTTTTCGTTCTTGCGCGCCGGCTCACTTGCGCCAGCAGACGTCGACGTTCTTCCAGCTCTTGCCTTTGCTCGAGCGGGCGTCTTCTCCGTAGAGAAAGCACCGCCCCGGCGACGGGGTCGGCTGTGCAGTGGCGACGCAGCCGGGCCAGTCGAGGCAACGCTGCGCGCACTCGGCGGACGAGCCCACCGTCGGTGAATCGAAGAGCCGGTTCACCTCGGGCTGAGGCGCTCCGACTTTGCAGCGGAAGGCGTCACGCGCGCTCGGGGGCGCACCGCCGTCACGAAGCGCCATCCACCGGGCGAGCACCTCGGCGCGTCGTCGCGCGGGTGAGAGGTTCCACCAGGCATCGGCGGGCCAGGGCATCGCCTCGGTGGTGCCGTCGTGCTGGTAGCCCAGGGTGTGCCCGAACTCATGGAGCAGGATGGACGCGCACTCGTAGACGTCGACGTCGTTGCCCTTGTTCTTCCGTGAGCGCATCACCAGGAAGGGCTGGAGATCCTTCGCAGCTGAGTTGAGCAGCGCCAGACCTGCGGAGCCCGTGGTGGTGGGGTTGGAGATGAGCACGCTCAAATGTCCCGAAGTCGCGTCGTGCGCGAGCCATTCGAGCAGGGGTTCCTGCTTGGCGGCCGCGAACAGCTCGTCATCGGGCTGTGCGGCATACGAGGCGAGCTCAAAGCGCAGATCCGCGTGCGAGAGCGAGGTCGCCTCAGCGAGGACGCGATCGGCGAACTCGCGCGTCCACAGCGGGTTGCCAGAGCCGTCGAGGCGCGTGACGACGCGGAGGTCGACTTTCACGGTGGCCGGCGTGGGCCCCTCGCGCGTCGAGAGCCCAGGTCCGGCACCCGCGGCGCAGCGAAAGCCCAGATAGCTGCCCCGCCGCTTTCCCTCGTCGTGGCCGCGCAGGTGCCCGAAGCGCTCGCGCACGGCGCTGCCCCAACTGCCCCCGAACGCGCCGCCCCGATGCACGAAGGCGCTGCAGTTCGAGCAGACCGGGGTGGACGTCCATTCAGCCACGTTTCCGGCGAGGTCCAGCAGCCCCTCGGCGGTCGCGCCCGCGGGGAAGGCCCCCACGGCACAGGTGCCGCCCAGGGCTGCGTCTCGTTGGCACAAGCGCTTCGGCTCCGGCGGCTCGTCACCCCAGGGGTAGGGCGCCGACCCCAGCGCGGCTTCCCACTCCTCGTCGGTCGGGAGGTGCTGGCCGGCCCAGGCGCAGTACGCGGCGGCCTGGCCCACGTCGACGCAGTTCATCGGGTGCAACTCGCGGCCTCGCTTCCCGGAGTTGCATTGCGCAGCCGGACCCCAGTCACTCGAGGTCAGGCCCGTTGCGGTGCACTTGCCCGCCTTCACGCAGCGAGCAAATGAATCGGTCGTGACCTCGGTAGGGTCGAGCGCTGCTGCGGTCAACGCGGTGATCAAGAGAGTGAGCAAGCCGCAATCCTACTGAGGCGCCGCGTGCAGGCACGTAACACCTCAGTCGACGTACTGGACGTCAGCACCGCCGCTGGCGTGCACGCGCGACTTCGGAGGACTGCCGCGCACCTTGAGCCCCACGCCCCCGGAGATCTCCCCGGCGACCGATTCCTTGATGGTGACGTCAACGGTGCAGCCGCCGCTCGCGTTCACGGTGGCCTGGGCGATCTCCAGGCTCTGGCCCTTGAGCTCGACCCCGCCCGAGAGGTTCATGCGCACGTCGCGCGCCTTGCCGGAGAGCGTCATGTTCACCCCGCCCGACGCGTTCAGATCGAGCGTGTCGACGGCGAGCTTCGGCGCCTCGAACTCGACTCCGCCGGACAGCTCAGCGGCGAACTTCGGCGCGGCGACATCGGTGAGGGTGGCGTGCACCCCGCCGCTCGCCTCGAGGCGCGAGAGGCTCGGGGTGGTGACCCTGATGGTGATGTCCTGGTTCTTGAACCAGCTCTTCGAGGTGTTGCGAATGTGCAGCACCCCGTCTTTCACCTCGGTCTGATAGGCCTTGATCACGTCAGGTGCGCCGTCGAGCGTCAGCGAAGTGGCGCCCTTCTTCACCTCGAGCGTGACCCCGCCACCCACCTCGATCCCCGCGAAGTCCGCGACTTTCCGAGATTCTGTGGCTGCCAGGGCCGCAGTGGAGCTGACGGCGACGCCAAGGGCCAGGATCGTGAGCATGCGCATGCCCGAGGTACGACCTCCGCGCTTCCCGATTGCGCCGCCGGAAGTGAGCACTCGAGTTCACAATTGCAGCGCACCTCGGTGACGCGAGAAAACCCTGTCCATGCGAACGAGGAGGCACGTGAGAAATACGATCTGGCTCTGGGTGATCGCGCTCCCCAGCATTGCCGCGCAGGTGGTGGTGACCGACGTCACGTACACGCACTCAGCGCTGACGACGACTGACTCTCACTACCGGCTCGTTCCCTTGCCCGGCACCCCGCTGAACTGGACCTCGCCCGTCGACTACGCCCACGGCACCGCGGTGGTGCGGCTCGAGGTGTTCACCAAGCCGACCGCGACCCCCACCCGGTTTCAGATCTGCTTCGAGGGTTCGCCCAGCTATGCGTGCACCGACCAGGCGCCCGCGTACACCACCCCCGGCGTCTACACGTGGGTCACGCCCTTCACGAACTTCTACCAATACGCGTCGGTGAACTGGTCGCAGGGGGCCAGCCACATCGCGCTCATCTTGAAGGACACGACCAACGGCAAGCCCTCGCCCGAGAACGTGGGCGCCACCGAGTCGGCGAAGTACATGCCCACGCTGCTTCGCGTCACGGTCACCCTGGTGGGCCCGGGCAGTACCTACGTTCCTCCTGACGCCGATGCCGGGGTCGATGCGGGGCCGCTGATGCCTCCCGATGCCGGACCTGCGGATGCAGGTCTGATCGATGCGGGAGCAGGTGCAGACGCGGGACTGATCGCCGATGCCGGTGAGCCCGACGCGGGCAGGCCGGAAATCGCAGACGCCGGCGAAGCGACGCTCACGACCGCGCAGACCGAGGTGACGGGAGTGGGTTGCGCCGCCGCCCCGCTGGGGGTTCCAGGGCTGCTGGCGCTCGCACTGGCCTGGCGCCGTCGCGCCGGACGCTGAGCTCTCGTCAGCGACGACACCTCGACGCGGGCGTGATGCGTTTCGGCGGGGTGCTGGGGGCGGTCGGGCTGGAGGTGACGCAGGTCGAGCGCCGCACCGTCCCGATGGAGACCATGACGTCGCCCTACCTCAACAAGCTCTGAGGTCCCGCGGTCGTCAGGGTCCGGCGTCTTTGCGAGGGCCGTCCTTCAACTGAGCCTTCAACGCCAGCGCTTCGGGGTTCTTCGGATCGACGTAGAGCACCTCGTCGAGCAGCTGAATCGCCCGAGGCACGTCACCCTTCGCCTGCGCCTGGGCCAGCTCGAGCGGCTTGGTCACGAAGTGATGAAAGGCTTTCTCGGTGATCCGCCCTCGCACGGTGGGCGAGATCTTTCGATCGAGCTCGAGGAAGTCGCGCGCCTGATCGGGCGTGAAGTCATCGATGTGATTGGCGAGGAAGTTGTACTCGGCCAGCTGCTTGTTGAGCGGCACACACGTCTTGGGTTCGCGCTTGAGCCCGCGGCGCGCCCATTCCTGCGCGGTCGACAGATCACCCGCCAGGAAGAACAGCTTGGCGGAATCGTAGGCGGTGGGCCCCGCACCAGGAGGCCTGGGCGCCTTGCCGGGAGGCGCCTGCACCACGATCATCGAGAGGGCCAGCGCGAGCAGCATCAGTACGCGTTCTTCGAGAGGAACCCGCCGAGCGCGGTGCGCACGAGGATCTTGAGGTCGAACATCAGCGACCAGTTCTCGATGTAGTAGAGGTCGTAGTCGATTCGGTCCTTGATGCTGGTGTTGCCGCGCAGCCCGTTGATCTGAGCCCAGCCGGTGATGCCCGACTTCACCATGTGCCGCAGGTGGTAACGGGGAATCTGCTTCTTGAATTCCTCGATGAAGACCGGGCGCTCCGGGCGAGGGCCCACGAGGCTCATGTCACCGACCAACACGTTCCAGAACTGAGGCACTTCGTCGAGGGAACTGCGCCGCAAGAAGGTGCCGATGCTGGTGCGCCGCGGGTCTTCGGCGGTCGCGAATTTCGCGCCGTCTTTCTCGGCGTCGGGCTTCATCGTGCGGAACTTGTACATGTGGAACAGCTGGCCATCGATGCCCATACGCTCCTGCGCGAAGAGCACCGGGCCGCGGCTGGTGAGCTTGACCATCACGGCCAGCACTCCCATCACGGGCGCCAGCAGCAACATCGCGAGGCTCGAAACGAGGATGTCGAACACCCGCTTGGCGATGCGGTTCCAGCCCTCGAGCGGCGCGCCCTGCAAGCTGATGATCGGCAGGCCACCGAATTCTTCGAGGCCTCCACGCAAGGTGACGTAGCTGAAGAGATCGGGCACCACCTTCACGTCGATGGTGCGCTGGGCGAGCACTTCCATCAGCTCGCGCATCTGGGGTTGTTCTTCCAGCGGCAGCGCGAGGATCACCTGGTCGACCGGCTGCTTGTCGAGCTCGCGCGCCAGGTCTGAGAACAACCCGATCACCGGCACGTTGAGCACCCGGGTGCCGACCTTCTCGGGCCTGCGCGTGAGCAGGCCGGTGACCTTGAAGCCCAGCTCGCGGTGCAGCTCGATGGTCTCGACCACGCGCTGGCCCAGGGTCCCCGCGCCCACCACCAGGATGGTCTTGAGGTTGACGCCCCGCCTTCGCAGCTCGTTGAAGAGCGCGCGGAAGGCGAGCCGCACCGAGGAGACCGAGACCAGCGCAAAGCCCGCGAAGATCACCACCGTGAGGCGGCTGTACCGCTCGCGGATGAAGTACGAGACGCCGACCAGCACCAGGGTCGAGAGCGCCGTCGCCTTGAAGACCTCGAACACTTCCGAGATGTGCGTGCGGCCGCGGTTGGTCGTGTAGAGGTTCGAGCCGCGGAAGATCAGCGGGAAGATCACCAGCACCAGCAACAGCGTCTGCACCGTCTCTTCCCACGGCGGCAACGTCTCGAAAGGGAACCAGGTGAAGCGCGTGTACCAGGCCGCTGCGAACGCGATCGTGAGCGCCACCAGGTCGGTGACGAGCTTGATCGAGTTGTAGAAACGCTGAAAGCGGGTGAACACGACTGGGGAGCGGCTCTAGCACGCCCCTGACACGCCGGCACGTACGCCGCCCCCGCCGATGACGAAGTGGCAGCGGCTCGCTTCTCGGGGCGAATCTGAACGCGGGCTTCCGCGCGGCCCCGGGCTTGCTGAGTGGCGATCGCATGAGATCGATCACGGTGGCCTTCCTGCTCGCGGGCAACGCTTTCGCCACCCCGCTCGACGGCAAGAAGCTCGAACAGCTGTTGGGGCTGGAGCACTCGAGCGAGGCGCGACGAGACACAGAGGCCGTGCCCTCGCCGCTGCCCTGGCGCTTGCTGGGCACCCTGCGGTCCCGCGAAGGGCTCTCCTTCGCCGCGGTGGAATGCGGGACCCGCAGCGTGACGTTGCAGGTCGGTGACGTGCGCGAGGGCGTCGAGGTGGTGGCGATCGAACAGCAGTTGTTGATCGTCGCCAGGCTGGGCCGGCTGGAACGAATCGGCTCGAGGCCCGGGGTTGGTGGGGCGGCGCTTTCACCGGCGCGATCCGTCTCGCGCGCGATCGTGGAGCGCATGCTGGCCAACCCGCAGGAACTGATGCAGCAGGCGCAGCTGTTGCCCGCGATGGTCGGCGGAAGGCTGAGCGGTTTTCGCGCGCGCTGGGTGAAGGAGGGGTCGCTCGCCGCGGGGCTCGGTCTCCAGGCCGGCGACGTGATCACCCGGGTCAATGGGACCACGCTCGACAGCCTGGAGCGCGTCTTCGGGTTGATGCCGCTGCTGGGCACCACCCGGCGCTTCGAGATCGAGGTGCTGCGCAATGGTCAGAGCGTGATCGAGGCCGTCGAGCTGGAGCGCTGAGCTGGAGGTGCCTCGACTTCGTGCGCGATGAACGAGAGGATTGAAGGCGTGTGGCTCATCGACAACGGGTTGGTCACCGCCGAGCGGCGCGCGCTGCTCGAGCAACAGGTGCTGCCGCTGGGGTCACTGCAGGAAGTGGTGCGCTGGGGTTTTGCGCTCGTGCCCCCGGCCCCGATCGCCGAGGTCGTGGTGCAGGACGAATTTTCCCACGACGTGGTGATGCAGTGGAACCAGGGGCAGTACCTCGCGTTCGATACGACCTGACTGGGCGCAATGAACGGGGTCTCCGTGTGGGACCATCAACCCAGCGCAGATGAACTCCTCGACGCCAGGTTGGCGCGCGGGTGGGTTCCAGTTCCGACCAGCACCGTCGACGGTGAGGTGGTGCTCGGTCACGCCGCGTGCAGGCTGAGCGCCGCGCTCAGTTCGCCCAGCAAGGCGCGCTGAAAGGCCGCTCGTGAGAAACGAAGCGCCTGCTCGCGGGCGTCAGCTGCTTCGAAGCCGGCCTCGAAGGCATCGAACTCCGCCAGCGCGGTGAGCAACGAGTCGACCGTCTGCTCCTTGAAGAACACACCCGTCTTCGGCGTGACGGTCTCCAGCGCCCCGCCCTGCCCGAAAGCGATCACCGGTCGCCCGCAGGCCTGCATCTCGAGCGGCGTGATGCCGAAGTCTTCGACGCCGGGGAACACCAGCGCGCGCGCGTTGCGCAGCAACTCAGGCAACTGCGCGTCACTGACCTGCCCCAGGGCCTTCACGTTCGGAGGCAGGTTCGAGAGCCACTGGGCCGACTGGCCGCTGCCGGCGATCCACAGTTCGCGTCCGCTCCGGCGGAAGGCGTCGATCGCGAGGTCGATTCGTTTGTAGGGCGCCAACGCGCCGAAGCAGAGGAAGTAGCCGCCTTCTCCGCCTCCCTCGAGGGACAGCGAGGTGAAGCGTTCGAGCTCGACCGGAGGCGCAATCACCCGCGCGGTGCGGTGATACCGCTGCGCCACCTGCCTGGCGACGTGAGCGCTGTTGGTGACGAACCGATCGACCCCGGCCGAGGTGGCCACGTCCCACGCGCGCAGTGCGGGCCTCAGCGCCCGGGCCGCCAGGCGCACCGCGAGCGAGGCCTTGCCCTCACCGAAATAATCGTCGAACCGATCCCACATGTAGCGAAGCGGCGCGTGCACGTAGGAGACGTGTTTCGCGCCTGGGGGCACCCGAATGCCCTTGGCGACGCAATGGCTCGAGGAGATCACCAGATCGACCTCGCCGACGTCGAGCAGGCGAATCGCCCCCGGCATCAGGGGCAGGAATTCGCGGTGGCGGCTGCGCGCGCCTGGAATGCGATCGAGCACCGAGGCGACGATGCGGTGCGACTCGATGTTCGCGGGCATGTCCTTCGGGTCGTGGAACAAGGTGAAGATCGGGGCGCAGGGAAAGAGCTCGGCCATCGCGGCGAGCACCTTCTCCCCGCCCCGCCAGGTGATCAGCCAGTCGTGCACCAACGCCACGCGGGCCGATCGCAACGCTGCTGGGATTTCGACCGGCGGTTCCACGCTCGAAACGCGACTAGCACGCCGACGGGCGTGTACGCTGCGTTCGTGATTTGGGTTTGTTCACCTCCGCGTCGCTTCGCTGCTCACGGTTCCGCTCCGTGATCTGGGTCGCGTCACCTCGGCCAGCTGTCCGCTGCGCTCCCATCTGTCTCGCGCAGCGTCCCGCTGCTCACGGTTTCGCTCCGTGGTGAAAATTCTCATCGACCTGCGGATGGTGCGCGGTCATCTGCATGGCATCGCAAGGTACGCGCTCGAGTTGGCGCGCCGCATTCCTGCGCTGGAGCCGGGCTGGCAATTCGTCGGCCTCACCGCTCCGCAGGGCGTGCCCGACGATCTCGGCGAGCTCACGCCGCGCATTCCCATGGTGAAGGCCACCTCGGAGTTCCTCTCGATCTTCGAGCAGCCCACCCTGCTCGCCGACCTGCTCCGCCAGCGCCCTTCCCTCTTTCACGCGACTTCGTTCTCGGTGCCGGCGCTGTGGCCGGGAAAAATGGTCGCGACGCTTCACGACGCCAATCACCTCGCACTCGCCGAGAGCGCGTCGGTCAGCCGCACCGCCTACTACCGCACCGTGGTGGGCCCCCGGGCCTCGCGCGCTCAAGCGTTGATCACGGTCTCCGAGTTCAGCCGCCGCGAGCTGTCAGCCCACCTCGGCTTTCCGCCCGAACGCTTCCAGGTGATCGGCAACGGCGTCGATCCCTCCTTCCGGGCCCCGGTGGCCCAGGACCTCGAAGACTTCCGCGCGCGCCGGGGCTTGCCGCCGAAGTACTTCGCCGTCGTCGGCAACATCAAGCCGTTCAAGAACCTGAGCGTGTTGCTGTCGATCGCCGATGGTCTGCCCGCGCCGTTGGTGCTGCTTGCGGGGCGTGGTGCCCGACGGGCGATCGGCTTCAGCGACAAGGTGATCGAGCTCTCGCCCCTGCCCGACGAGGAGCTGGTGCGTTTCTACGCCGGCGCCTGCGCGGTGCTGGTGCCTTCCCGCTACGAGGGCTTCGGCTTGCCCGCGCTCGAGGCGATGGCCTGCGGCGCTCCGGTGATCGTCTCCTCTTCGGGCTCGCACCCTGAAGTGGTCGGCGCCGCGGGAATTCTGGTCTCTCCTGACAACCCGCTGGCGTGGCGCGAGGCGTGTCTGCGCGTCTTCCGCGACGAGGCGCTGCGCCGCGAACTCTCGGTGGCCGGCCGTGAGCGGGCCTCGCGTGCTTCGTGGGACGACTGCGCCCGACAGACGTTGCAGGTGTACCGGCGGGCGCTGGGGGCAACGTGACGTGGCTGCGCGCCAACGCTCCGCTGGTGATCGTCGCGCTCTGTTTCTTCCTCAGAGTGGCGCTCGCACTCGGCACCGACATCTACCCTGACGAGGCCTACTACTGGACCTGGTCGCGGCACCCGCAGCTCGCGTACTTCGATCACCCCGCGGTGATCGCCTGGAGCATCGCGGTGCTGGGCATTCGTTTCGGAGCGCTCTTCTGGGGCGCGGCGGCCCTCTACGGCGTGCACCGCCTCACCCGTGAACTGGGAGGCACCCGCGAGCAGGCCTGGGTCGCCACTGCGCTCTTCGCGAGCACACCGGCCGCGACGCTGCTCGGCACGCTGAGCACGCCCGACGCACCGCTGCTGGCGTTCTGGGCCGCGGCGTTGATCGCGATCGTTCGCAAACAACCGGTGTGGACCGGCCTGCTCTGGGGCCTGGCGATGATGTCGAAGTACAACGGCATCTTGCTGGGGCTGCCGGTGTTGCTCGTCTTCTTCCGCCGCCCGCGGCAGCTCGCGCTCGCCACGCTCATCGCCCTGGTGATCACCTCGCCCACGATCATCTGGAACGCGATGAACGAGTGGGAAGGTTTCCGCTTTCAGCTCTGGCACGGCCTGGTCTGGGGCGGCGGCGGCCTCTCCACCTTCCTCGAGTTTCTGGGCGGGCAGCTCTTGATGGGCGGGCCGGTGCTGGTGGGCCTGATGATCTGGTGGCTCGCCCGCGAGCGCGGGAGCGCGGTGCTCAAGGTCGCGGCCCTGCTGCCCCTCGTGTTCTTCGGGTACGCCTCGTGGAAGGCGCGCGGCGAAGCGAACTGGACGGCCGCGGCGTGGATCGCGGCCTGCGTGGGCCTCGCGTTGACCTCGTTCAGGCGCTGGAAGATCGCCGCGCTCGCGTTGAACGTCACGGTGATCACCGTCGGCGCCGGGGGGCTGCTCTTCCCCATGGGGCGCGTGCTCACCTTCCCCGCGGTGCAGAAGCTTCACGGCTGGGCGTATTTGAAGAAGGTGGCCGAAGAAAAAGTGCCGGTGATCACCAGCCGCTATCAGCTCAGCGCGCAGGCCTCGTATTACGGGGGCGTTCCCGCCACCACGTTCGGAGGCCGGCGCAGCCAGTACGATCTGTGGCCTCAGCCCAACCTCCCTCAGGGTTCCGACGCGCTGTGGCTGGGTGAGAACGAAGGCCCGCCCTTCGAGCTGGCCGACCTCTACGAATACTCCACGCCCCTGAACTGGCCGATGGATGAACGGCAGCGCGCGCTCCACCCGTTCACGGCGTTCAGGCTCTCGAAGAAGAAGTGACGCGGCTCAGCCACACCACCACCGGGAGCAGCACCAGCGGCGCCAGCCACGCGGCCAAAGAAGGCGCGAGGCGCCCGTTGATCGCGAGGCTGCGTGAGATCATGCCCACCACGAAGAGCCCGCCGTAGAGCGCCGCGCCCTCGAGCAAGGTGCGCGGCACCGAGGCACTGCGTTGCCCCCGCAGCCCCACCAGGCAGGCGATCAAAGCCGCCAGCACCGCGGCCAGGGGGGCCGCCCACCGCTGGTGAATGGCAAAGCGGGTCGCTTCGGTCGGCAGCTTCATCGCGCTCATCAACACCACTTGCCGCTGCAACACGGTCAGCGGCATCCATTCCGGGCGGCCCACCGCGAGCTCGGTCACCTCGGGGCGCAGCGGCAGCTCGAGCTCGAACGACCCCTGACGGCCCGGGCTCGCCTGCGCCCCCGAAAAACGCAGCTCGGTGGCGTCGTCGGCTTTCCAGTGCCCGTCGCGCAGCCAGGTCAGATGGCCCGCTTCGATCCACCCCACCAGCTGCGCCGACGAGCCCATCTGAAAGAGGCGAACGTCTTCGAGGCGCTCCGGGTTCTGCTCGCCCCTGACGTTGAGCAGCGAATCGCCCACCTTGAACCAGCGCCGGGGGGAATAGACGGTGAGGAAGTCACCCCAGCGATCGAAGCGCTCCACCATCAGCCGATCGATGTTGGGGCCAGACTGGCTCACCACGAATTCCTGAAAGGCGACCAGCCCCAGCGCGGCGGCGATCGCCACCACCATCACGGGCTTGACCACGGTGGCCGGCGAGGCGCCCAGGGCACGCAAGGCGGTCCACTCTCCGCGGCGGCGCACCACGGTGACGCACAGCCCCGCCGCCAACACCAACGCCGCGGGCGCGAACTGCACCACCGCCACGTGCGATCGATACCAGTAGAGCAGCGCCACGTCGGCCACCGGTTTTCCGGCGTAGATGCGAAGCCAGTCACCGAAGTCGATCACCAGGAAGAGCGACACCACGCCCAGGGTGAGCGTGATGAAGAGGCCCGCGGTGAGGCGCGCCACGTAGCGCTCGAGCAACTTCATCTCACCCCTCGCCGCTCGACCCGCACCAGCATCGCGATGCCTAGGATGAAGGCCACCACCACCGGGAAATGCCCCGCGACCCACGGCGGCATGAAGCCGCGCTCGCCCAGCTGCACGCCGACGCGCGAGAACACGTAAAAACCCAGGTACACGCCCAGCGCGATCAAGGTGGCGGTGCGGGTGGCGCGACGCCTTCCCCCCTGCGCCACCGCGGTCGCCAGCACCGCCAGCGCGAGCGGCGCCAGCAGCTGCGAGAGCCGAAAGTGGAAGGCCGACCAGAACGAAGCCGCGTCGCCGCCATTGGCTTCGGTCTCGCGGGCCGACTGCAACAAGTCCATCGGAGAGAGCTCTTCGTGCCCGAAGCGGAAGGTGTTCCGGCGATTGAGCGCGTCGGCCACGCTCAGCAGCAGCGTGCCCTGCTTGAACTCGGTGGTGGAATATTCAGAAGGCGAGGTGCGCTGCACCAGCACACCATCGGTGAAGTGCATGCCCACGCCGTGCGCGAAGGTGGCCTGGGCGCTGGGAGCCGAGAGCACAGAGATCCTCGAGGGATCGCGCTCGTCGATCATCAACACCCGCTTCCACGTAGGCCCCGGCGAGACCTCTTCGGCGTGAAAGACGATGCCGGGGAGATCGGCGCGCACCGTGCCCGGCTTGAGATCGCCCAACACGTTGCGCTCGATCACCTCGCGCGCGGTCTGCCTCATCTGCGCGATGCCCCACGGCTTCCAGAAGAACACGGTCACCGCGAGCAGCACGCAGACGCCAGCGCCCAGCACCAGCGCAGGCCGGGCCAGCTGACGTGCCGAAACGCCGACCGAAGCGAGCGCGGTGAGCTCACCGTCTTCCGCCAGGCGGGCGAACCCGATCATCACGCCCAGCAGTAAAGAGATGGGCAGCACCTGGGGCAGCAGCATCGGCAACATCGCCAGCCCCAGCATCAACCAGTCAGAGGCCTG
>JAYVNA010000470.1:0-4476 GCA_043758715.1 Archangium sp. | reverse complement strand
TCATCGAGCCTGACCCACGCGCCGCCGGGGAGAAACCTCCACCCGATGACGCCGAGCACCACACGCTCAGCGATGGCACGGCGATTCACGTCACGGTGTGGACGCAGCCGCTGAACGAACCCAAAAGCGAGCTCGTCACCGCCTTCCCGGCTGCAGAAGGTTGGGTCGAGCAGGTCGCGCGCTGATAGGACCCCGCGCCGATGGTGCTCTCGCTCAACGTGGTGCAGCGGTTGCTGGTGGTCTCGGCGCTCGCGTGGGCGATCGCTCCGCAGTGGGGCGGCTTCGCGTTCCTCGCCAGCTGGCTGTTGATGGTGCTCGCCACCCGCAGCCGCACCCGCCGCGCCCGCCAGTTGCTCGAAGCGAACGTCGACAAGCTGAACACCCTGCCCCCCGAAGGCCTGGCGCTCGCCCGCCGATTTCCCCTCGCCTACGTCTGGCCTTCCAGCGCGGAGCGATGGGGCTCGACCTGGCAGATGACGGGCTTGCTCGCGCTGGGTCTGGCGGTAGCGTTCGGGCTGCGCGCCTTGTTGACCATGACCTTCTGGTATCTGTGGCTGCTCATTCCGGTGGCCGTGCAGTTGGTGGCCGGGGGCGCGATGGCCCGCAACCTCAAGGTCGCCGAGCGCGTGCTCGAAGATCTCAAGCCCCAGCGCCAGACGCACGAGACCAACGTCACCTTGCTGCGCCTGAAGACCACGGTCGGGCAGTGGCCGCCCGAGCCCTCTCCCGATCCCGAGCCGCCGCGCAAAGCGGCCTGAGTGAGGGCGGAAGGCAAACGCCCTCATGAACCAAAGGTGCCCCGCCCCATGGTGAAAAGCAGCCTCCTCGCCGCCGCCGCATTCAGTGCGCTCGTTTCGTGCGCGCCGCCCGAGATCGTGGTGCCCGATTCGCTGGTGGTCGATCGCACCGAGCGCAGCGCACGCGAGGTCGAATTGTGCGTGCTGGTGCAGGAAAGTGAAGAGCGGCCCAGCTGGCAGGGCGTCGCCGACACCGCCGCGGGCAGGTGGAATTTCGCCATCGCCTCGATCGCGGTGAAGCACCCCGCCGGGCTGTTGATCATCGACCCCGCGTTCGGGCTCTCGATTGCCGATGATCTGCACCGCGCCGGGCCGATGGTGATGAGCGTGATGGGCACCGAGCGCACGAAAACCCCGCTGGTGAAGGTGATGGAGCAGGCCGGCATGGCCCCTTCCGACGTGCGCTACGCGGTGATCACCCACGCGCATTGGGATCACACCGGCGCCCTGGGTGACCTCCCCCACGCCCGCGTGCTCATCGCCCGCAAGGAACTCGACTGGGTCTCCCCCTTCAAAGGCTTCTTCGATCACGGCGTGATGGCGCATCACCTGAAGCGCGCCAAGGCGAACATGTTCGCGTTCGACTTCAAGGGCCCGGCCATCGACGGCTTTCCCGGCAGCTTCGATGTCTTTGGTGACGGCGCGGTGGTGGCGGTGCCCCTGCCTGGCCATACCCCGGGGAGCACGGCGTTCCTGGTGCGGGGACAAGGCGGCGTGACCTGGCTGTTCTCGGGCGACACCACCTGGACCTCTCGCGGCGTCGATCTCCCGGCGCACAAGACCCTGCGCGCAGTCGACGACGACCTCGGGGAACTCTCCTCCTCGATCGGGCTGCTGCACGCCTTTCAGGTCAACCGGCCCGACGTCAAAGTCGTGCCTGCCCATGACGGCGCTGCCCTGTCAGGGCTGCCTCGGTGCGCGGCCCCCTGACGTCGGTTGCAACCCTGAAACGTGCATGACTGCAATCAACCCCAATATTGCGGGGACGGTTGTCAGTGGTTGTGGGCGGTTGATGCTCCCAAAAGGGCGGCCCGTGACGTGCACAAGACACGTGTACCATGCAGATGCGCGACCTCCCCCTGGAGCAATGTCTCGCAGTGCGCAGTACCACCTCTCTGGCAAGAGTTGCCGAGCTCGCCGCCGAAGCTGGCGCACGGTACGTCCTGGTTCGTGAGCTGACGGGCGATGTGAAGGGCGTGCAGCTCACGTCCGTGGCGAATTGGATGGCGGAGCAGTCGCCGACCACCACCGCCGAAGACATCCCCCTGGTGGGCAGTGTTCAAGTCGAGCCGGGCACCAACGTGTGGGAGGCGCTGACGATGATGGCGCACTCCACGGCAGCGGTGCTGCTGGTCAGAGAGCCGCAGCTGGGAACCTGCCGCATCGTTCAGCGCAACATCGTCGAGATGAGCGCGGGCGTCGATGCGGCCGGCGTCGGGAAGATGGATCTTCGCAGTTAGAAAACAGTTTGAGGACAAACGAAAGCCCGCATCCCCCTGAGGAGATGCGGGCTTTCGCACGTCGCCCCGATGGTGGGATTACGGAGCGACGTAATTGGCGGTGAGGTTGTAGGTGCCGGCCGTGTAGCCGTTGATGGCCATGTAGAACTGCGAGGCGGTGGCCGGCACCGTCACGGTGCAGGTCTCGCTCGCGCCGCCGACGTACGGGCGGCAATCGAACAGGGTCAGCGAAGGCGAGCCGGCGAAACGAACGTAGAGGTCGGGGTCACCCGTGCCGCTCATCGTGACGGTCAGCTGCGAGCCAGGCACCACAGCGATGGGGTTGAACTGCACCAGCTGCCCCTTGCCCACCGAGCCCGAGGCCGTCGAGGTGCGCGGCGTGCCCGTGGTGGCAGGCGGCGTGACGGAGCTCCGGGTGTACGTCACCGACAACGAGATGGTGACCGCCGTGTAGCCGTTCACCGCGATGTACGCGGCGGTCGCGGTGCTGGGCACGGTGAGGTTGCAGTCTTCGGCCGAGCCGTCGAGGTACGGGCGGCAGGCGAAGGTCGAAGCCGTGGGCGCCGCGCCGAAACGAACGTAGAGGTCGCCGTCGCCCGTGCCGCTGAGCACCGCGTGGAAGGTGCTGCCCGGGACGACCGCGAAGGGGCCGAACGCCTTGCTGCCACCCTGCGCGAGCGTCGCGGTGAAGGTCTCGGTGGTCTCGCCGGCCGAGGTGCCGCCGCCCGTGCCGCCGCCGGTCCCGCCACCCGTGCCGCCGCCCGCGCCGCCGCCGGTGCCCGTGCTGCCACCCGGCGCGCCGTAGAGCGCCGCGGCGCCCTGCGCATCCATCGCCGTCAGCGCGAGGGAAGTGAAGCTGCCCGTGCCGTTGCACTGGGGGTAGTGCATCACCGACGACGAGTCGTACGAGGTGAGCGCGCGCCAGTTGTTGTCTTCGAAGCACGACGTCGCGCCGGCCTCGGGGCGGGTGTGCTCGTGGCGGAAGCCCAGGGTGTGGCCCAGCTCGTGGCGCAGCACGCCGGTGAAGTTCACGCTCGGGTCACCAAACGCGGTGTTGTCGATGAGGAGGTTGCGATTGGCCCGGGTCTCCGCGGGGAAGAACGAGCGCGCCAGGTACTGGCCGTTCACGTTCACCGGGGCGACGTTGAACACCACGTTGGTATTGCTCGCCGTGCAGTTCGCGTCCTGCGCGGGCACGTAGACGTACTTGATGTTCGCGACCGCGGCCCAGGCGCCGGTGGCGTCGGCCATCGCCTGAATCACCTGCGCCTTGTTGCCATTGAAGCTGTTCGAGATGCAGTAGCTGATGTTGAGCTTGGCGGTGGCGCTCCACTTGTCGTCAGCGGTGCCGATGCGGTTGACGATCAGCTGCCCTTCGCGAACGTTCATCTCGTAGAACTCTCGCAGCTGCTTCTCGCTCGAGAACGGAGTGTCGTGGTCGGCGATGAAGAGGCCGGTGCCGGGCTCGACGAAGACCGTGCCGTAGCGGAACTGTTCCCAGGTGAGGCCTGAGCCGCTGACCTTCACGTCTTCGCCCTGATCGGAAACACTGCCCTGAGCGAGTCCACAACCCGTCGCCAGAACCGCCATCACCGCACCGACAATCGCCTGCTTCATGTTGCTGCTCCCGGCACGACCCAACCCCCACCGGGCCGATCGTGCGTCTGGCCCTAGAGCACGCGCCTTGCCAGATCTAAGACCATGAAATCAGGCATGAAATCTAAGGTAGGTGCAGCTGCGCACCCTCCATGTACGTGTATCTGCCTTTGACAGTGTCTTTCCCCGGGTGAGAGTCTCGCGTTGTTAATTCAAGTAGTTACGTGCGCCACTGGCCGGACTGTCGTGATTTCAGACGGTGCTTCAGATCCGACCGAACTCAGGTCGGATTGGCGAGAGGTGTCCTGCCCCGCGACAGATGAGGGGTGTCCGGTGATGCACCGCGAGGGGATCAGGGTCGCCGTGCTACTCGCGCGGCCATGCTCAAGAAATCCCTGTTCGCAGTTTCGTGCGGCCTGGCGTTGGTTTCGTGCACCCCCAAGAACGTCGAAGTCACGCCAGCGAAAGTGGAAGCCGCGCCGCCTCCCGTTGCGCCGGCCCCGGTGAAGAAGACGTACACCTCGCTCTCGCGCCTCGAGTTCAACGCGCGCGCGCAGGAGCGCTTCGTGCCCCTCTTCTGGCGCAGCGACGCCAACAAGAACAACGCGCTCGATCCTTCCGAG
>JAYVNA010000469.1:0-4486 GCA_043758715.1 Archangium sp. | reverse complement strand
CCGCGCGGCCGACGGTGCCTTCCGCGTCGATCAGTGTCCTTCGGGAGGCAGTGATCGCTGCATCGGCTACGTGGTGCAGGAGAACGACTTCGTCGGCTACGACTACCCCAACGCGACCGTCGCGACGCGCATCCTCGGAAGCCACGAGTACTTCCACGCGATCCAGGCCGCCTACGACAACAATCAGGGCGTCAACATCTCCGAGGGCACGGCTGTGTGGGCGACCGAGCAGTTCGATCCGTCGACGAACGACTTCGAGGGGTTCTTGAGCGGCTTCATGAGCCGGCCCGATCGATCGCTCGACTCGCCGCCGTCGGGGCCGGTGCCGTCGTTTGCGTACGGCTCGGCGATCTTCTTCGAGTTCCTCTCTGAGAAATACGGGCAGCCGATCATCCGCAAGCTGTGGGAGCTGCTCGAGAACGGCAAAGGCCACCCGTCCGAGCCGGCCGATGTCGCCAACCCGCACTGGCTCATTCAGCTCGATGCGCTGCTCAAGCGTGACTACCAGTCGAGCTTCGCCGCCGAGTTCGCGGAGTTCGCGCGCTGGAATTTGTACCTGGGTTCGTTCGCTGACTCGACGCAGGCCTGGGCGAGCGCGGGCACCTGGCCCCAGGTCACGATGAACCAGGTCACCCCGCCCTACCGGCTTGATGCCGCGCGCGTGTTCTACGCCTCGACCCAGTACTACACGATGGCCGCCGCGGGCCGCGCCACCATGACCGCGGCGTTGGTCGACAGCCCGCTCACCGCTGGCAACGATCTCGACGGCATGGTGCTGCTGATCGCCGCACGCAAGGGCGGCCGGAACACCGAGGTGGTGAGGGTGACCGCGGGGCAGCGTGTCGACGTCACCGGCGGCGCGTTCGTCGCAGCGGTGATCAACACCCACCGCGGGGCCAACGGGGCCTCCCTGAGCCAGCGCCCCGGCATCTGCATCGGCACCCCCGAAGAGGTCGCCAGCTGCGTGGCGGCGCTCGGCGGAGGAACTTTTGACGCGGGGGTCGATGCGGGCGTCGACGCCGGCTCGCTGGAGCCCGTGGACGCAGGCCCGGGCACGGATGGCGGGGTCAACCCGCCCCTGCCGCCCGCGGGCTGTGGTTGTGGAATGGGTTCATCGCCGGTGCTGTTCCTGAGCTTGGCGTTCGCCTGGGCCGGCAGGCGCCGTTGGAGGGTGCACGCGTGACTTCTTCACTGCTGGTGGTGGCGCTTTCGCTGGTCGCGGGAGATGTCAGCTCTCGAAGAAGCCCCGTGGTGCAGGTGGTGGAGAAGGTCTCTCCCGCCGTCGTCTACGTGGGCACGGTGCAGGTGGTGGAGACGCGCTTCCGCCGGGGCGGCTTCGATGACTTCTTCTTCGGGCCGCAGGAAGAGCGGCGCGCGGTCGAGGGCCTCGGCTCGGGCGTGATCATCGACCCCACCGGCGTCATCGTAACCAACGATCACGTGATCCGCGGTGCGTCGCAGATTCACGTGGTGCTCGCCGATGGCCGGCAGCTCGACGCCGAGGTGATCGGCAGCGACGCCGACGCCGATCTGGCGGTGCTCAAGGTGAACACCAAGACGCCTTTGCCCGCCGCGAAGCTGGGCACCTCTTCCGATCTGATGATCGGCGAGAGCGTGGTGGCGATCGGCAGCCCGCTGGGCCTGAAGAAGACCGTCACCGTCGGGGTGGTGTCCGCGCTCGGCCGCACCATTCGGCAGGAAGATCGCGTCTTCAACGACTTCATCCAGACCGATGCGTCGATCAACCCCGGCAACTCCGGCGGCCCGCTGCTGAACATGGACGGCGAGGTGATCGGCATCAACTCGGCGATCATCGCCTCCGCTCAGAACATCGGCTTCGCCATCCCCGCCGACAAGGTGCGCCGCATCGTCAACGAGCTGACCCAGTTCGGCAAAGTGCGGCCGGCCTGGGTGGGCCTCGACGTGCAGCCGCTCTCGCTCGAACAATCGAAGCGACTGGGGTGGGACCGCACCTACGGCGCCCTCATCACCTCGGTCGACGAAGGCAGCCCGGCGCAGCAAGCGGGCATTCAGCGGGGCGACATCGTGGTGCAGGTCGGCTCGACGCAGATCGAAGACGCTGACGACCTCCGCAGCCGGCTGCGCGGGGTGACGGCGAAGAGCCAGGTGCTGGTGAAGCTCTTCCGGGCCGGTCAGGAGCTCGGCGTGGAGGTCAGCCCGATCGAGTTCCCCCAGAAGCTGGTCGATTCCACCGTGTGGGAGAAGTTGGGCCTGAGGCTCAAGGCGGCCCAGGGGGGCATGAGCATCATTTCGGTGCGCGACGGCAGCGCCGCCAGCCGCATCGGCCTCGAGCCCGGTGACCTGCTGCTGCGTGTCAACCAGCAGCCGGTGCCCACGGCCGAGGCCTTCAAGGAGGCCATCATTCAGGCCCGCGGGAAGCCCTCGGTGCTGCTGCTCGTGAAGCGCGGCCCCCGGGGGTACTACCTGACGCTCCCCTTCTGAGGAGCCCTCTTCGAAAGAGAAGAATTGGCGCGCGGCCGGGACCCCCGTAGCCTGCCGCCATGACTGCGTACCGGTACCAGGCGCTGGGCCCCCTGCAGGCGGGTGAGGGCTCGCGAGCGTTCCTGGGTCTGGCCATCAACGAAGAGAACAAGGCACGCCCCGTCGTCATCATCTGGGTGCCTGAAGCGGCCGAAAAAGACCCGATGCTGCTCGCGAAGATCAAACGCGAGACCGAGCACGCGGCGATGCTCGATCACCCTCACATCGTCACCGTGATGGGTTTCGGCAAGCTCGACGAGGGCCACGCGCGCGTCGTGGAGTTCGCCGACGGCGAGTCGCTGCGGAAGATCCTCGACACCTGCAAGAAGATGCCGCCGAGGGTGGCCGCGCGGGTGATTCTCGATGCGTGCACCGCGGTGCACTACGCGCACGTCGCGGGCAATGATGACGGCGCGCCCCTGGTGCACGGCGATCTGCGGCCCGAGACGCTGCTGATCTCGTTCCAGGGCGTCACCAAGGTGACGGGCTATGGCGCGCTCGCCTTCGCGCCCCGCGAGCTGGGTGGGCAACGGGTAAAGGGCCGCCGGGTGCACTCCGCGCCCGAGCAGATCATCGGCGGCCGAGATGCCGTCTCGATTCCCACCGACGTCTACCTGCTGGGCATCGCGCTCTACGAGTGCCTCACCGGCGTGGTGCCGTGGGCGGAGCAGGCCGACTACTTCGATCACGCGGTGCTGACGTTGCCGCTTCCTCCGGCGACTCCGGGCGATCTGCCGGAAAACTTCGAGCCGATCATTCAGAAGGCGTGCGCGAAGAAGGCGCTCGATCGCTACCCCACCCCGCTGGCGATGCGCGAAGCGCTCGAAGCGGCCGCCGGTGCCGAGATCGCCACCGACGAAGAGCTGGCCAAGTTCCTCGAGACGCTCTTCCCCCAGAGCCACGAGCTGCGGGCGGCGCGCCGTCACACCATCGACGCAGGCATCGCCGACTTCGTGCGCCGCCAGTGGGCCGATCAGGAGCGGCGCGAGACGGTGCCTATGATGCGGGCCATCGACGTGCCGGCCGCGATGATTCCGCCGGGCGTGCCTGCCCCCAAGCCGCCTGCACCGGTCGCTGCCCCCCCGCCCGTGAAGCCCGCGGCGCCTGCTCCGGCCGCTCAGAAGGCGCCCGAGCGCGCCTGGACCCAGCCTCCCGACGACGACGACGAGCCGCAGAAGGACGAAGGCAGCTCGATGGGGTGGTTGATCGCGCTCGCCGTGTTCATCGCGATCATCGCCGGCTGGTGGGCGTGGAAGAAGGCGAACGAGCCCATTCCCGGCGTCGACATTCTCGAGCCGAAGGTCGCGCTGCCGGTGGCCGCGGTCGATGCGGGCCGGCCTCCCGAAGTCGCCGTGCTCGAGATGATCGATGCGGGCGAGGCCCCGGCGATTGACGCAGGCGAAGCGGCGGTGGTGGTGGAAGACGCAGGGCTCGCAGCGGCTCCGGAAGCCATCGTCGATGCAGGCGCGCCCACGGTGGTGGCCGCGGTCGTCTCCGAGGTGCCGGTGAGCATCACCTGCTCGCCCAACGTGGAGCTGATGCTCGAGGGCAAGTCTCTGGGCCGCACGCCCTGGAGCGGGAAGCTGCCTCCGGGCCGCAAGGTCTTCACCCTGCAGAACAAGGCGCTGGGCATCTCGACCACGCGGGCGATCACGCTCAAGGCTGACGCGGTCGAAGAGAGCTACACCTTCGAGAAGGGTTTCGTGACGGTGAAGGCGCCCGAAGGCGCGGCGGTGTTCATCGACGGCAACCGCATCGGCACCGCGCCCATCAAGGGTGAGATCCCGGTCTACGAAGGCAGCCACCGCATTCAGGTGACGGTGGGCCAGTCGAAGTGGGCCGAGCCGTTCACGCTGTACAGCGCGCAGCGCGTCTCGTTCAACGTCGAGATTCAGTAGCGAGAGGCGCGGCTGGGCTCAGCCCAGCTTGCGCTGCTTGATCAGCGTCTCGTAGCTGCGCGTCACGGTCTGCGCGAGGATCAGCA
>JAYVNA010000468.1:0-4491 GCA_043758715.1 Archangium sp. | reverse complement strand
CGGCTCTCGTACCTGCTGGCGTACTGGAAGAAGCGCTTTCAGGTGACCCACGAGTGGCGCGGCGATCGCGTGTTCGTCTCGGGCAGCGTCTACGGGATCAAGATCCAGGCGATGTTCGCGATCAACGACACGCGCATCGTGGGTTTCGCGCACGACCCGGGATGGCCCTGGCGAGGCCAGGTGCAGACCTACGTCGATCGAAAACTCAAAAAGTACCTCAGCCCCACCTACGACGATCCATAGCGTTACCTACACCAAACCACCTTCGGCGCCGCTCTCGCACCCGATCTGCGAATCGCGCTGGAGGCGGTAAATCGGCCCCGGAAAACTCTGGCTTTACAGGCGGTTCCGCCTGATCAAGATGTTCGTCCTGATGTCGGAGATGCCCCGAATCCCGGGAGAGGCCGTGCCTCCCCCACCCCCTCAAGGTCCCCGGCCGTTCACCCGCTTTCATGAGCGGCTGATGGCTGAGGAGCTCACCGGCAAGACTGCCGATGGGCAGGCGCGCGTGATGAGGGCGGTGGCCGAGGCGAAGGTCGACCTCAATCCGCACCAACTCGAGGCAGCCGTCTTCGCGATGGAATCGCTCTCGCGCGGCGGCTGCATGCTGGCCGACGAAGTGGGCCTGGGGAAGACGATCGAAGCGGGCATCGTGCTCGCCCAGCTCGCCAGCGAAGGCAAACAGCGCATGCTGGTGCTCGCGCCGGCGACGTTGCGATCGCAGTGGCAGCAGGAGCTGAAGGAAAAGTTCGACCTCGACTCCATCGTGGTCGACGGCCGCACGGTGCGCGCCACGGGCAACGCCTTCGACCAGCCGGTGCCGGTGGTGATCGCCTCGCACCCGTTCGCCGCGTTCCGCCAGGAACTGCTCTCGCAGATCAACTGGGACCTGGTGGTGATCGACGAGGCCCACCGCCTGCGCAACGCGCACAAGCCCAGCAACAAGATGGGCAAGGCGCTCAAGGCGGGCCTGGGCAAGTCGCCGCGCCTGCTGCTGACCGCGACCCCCCTGCAGAACTCGATGAGCGAGCTGTTCGGCCTCATGTCGATCATCGACGAGTCGATCCTCGGGCCTGAAGAGGCGTTCCGCGCGCACTACCCCATCGACCCCGAACATGGCGGGCTGACCGATCAGGGGCAGAAGGAAATTCGGGCGCGCATCGCTCCGGTGGTGCAGCGCACGCTGCGCCGCCAGGTGCGCGAGTACGTGAAGTACACGAACCGCCGCTCGGTGGTCGAAGACTTCACCCCGCTCCCCGAGGAGCACGGGCTCTACGAAGACGTCAGCGAGTACCTGCGCCGCAACGAGTGCGCGGCGATCGAGCCGGGCAAGCGCACCCTGCTGACGATGGTGTACCGGAAGCTGCTCGCTTCCTCGACCTACGCGATCGCGCCCACCTTGCGGAAGCTGTCCGAGACGCTGCAGGCGCGCCTCGAGGCCACCAAGCTCGGCAAGCAGGCCAGCGCGATGCTGTTCGAGCCTGAAGAGGCGAAGCAGTTCAGCGAGGAAGCCGAAGACTGGGAAGAAGCGCCGCGCGCCAGCAAGGGCGAGCTGGCGAACATTCAGCGCGAGGTCTGGGAACTCAAGCAGTTCGCCGACCGCGCCGAAGCGATCAAGATCAACTCGAAGGGCGAGGCGCTCAAGCGGGCGATCGATCGCGTCTTCACCGTCGCGCGCGCGCACCAGTGGCCCGAGAAGGCCGTCATCTTCACCGAGAGCAAGCGCACGCTCGAGTACCTCTTCACCCTGCTCTCGGACGCCGGCTGGGCGGGGAAGATTTGCAAGCTGACCGGTGACGCGGGCACGCCTGAGGCCAGGCGCGACCTGGTGCGGCAGTTCAAGGAAGAGAAGCAGATCCTGCTGATGACCGAGGCCGGTGCCGAAGGTCTCAACCTGCAGTTCTGCAACCTGGTCGTGAACTACGACCTGCCGTGGAACCCGCAGCGGGTGGAACAGCGCATCGGCCGCTGCCACCGCTACGGTCAGCAGCGCGACGTGCTGGTGCTCAACTTCTTGAACCGCAGCAACGCCGCCGACGCGCGGTTGTACGAGCTGCTCGAGCGCAAGTTGAACCTCTTCGACGGTGTGTTCGGCGCCTCTGACGAGATCCTCGGCGCGCTCGAGAGCGGCGTCGACTTCGAGAAGCGAGTGCTCGAGATCTACCAGTCGTGCCGGCTGCCCGACGAGATCAACGCCGCCTTCGATGCGTTGCGGAAGGATCTCGAGAGCCGCATCGATCAGAAGATGATGGAGACGCGCGCCACGCTGATCGAGAAGTTCGATGGCGACGTGCGCAAGAAGCTCCGGGTGGCCAGTGACGCTGCGCGCGAGGCGGTCAGCAAGCGCAAGCAGGCCGAGAAGAACTTCACGGGTTCGGTGCTCGGCACTGCCGCCGTCGGCCGCCGCCAGCTCGCGCTCGCAGCCAAAGAAGTGCGCGCCCGCACCAATGACGCGGTGACGGCGCTGGTGCTCGACGGTTCGACCTTGCCGGCGAAGCTGGGCAACCTGCAGGGCAAAGAGGGCTGGTGGTACGCGTACCGGTTCGAGCTCACCGGCCTCAAGCCCGAAGAGCGCCTCGTGCACATCGTCTGCACCAGGTACGGCGAAGGCTTCCGGGTGGTGCCGTGGACCGAGGCCGAGGCGTTGCCCCGGGCTTCGGCGCGCGAAGAAAAAGACCGCACGCCCCCGCCCAACCTGCCCACGCTGGAGCACGAGAAGGCGTTGATGGCGGTGAAGGACGAGCTGACCCGCACGGCCGAACGCCGCAACATGCTCGAGCTTGATGCCGCGAAGGATCGCGCCGACCGCTTCGCCGAGGACTGCCTGTTCTCACCCCGTCAGCAGCTCGAGCGGGCGCTCGGTGAGTGGGAAATGGCGCGCAAGCAGGTGCTCGACGTCGAAGATCCGACCGAGCGGGTGAAGGCGCGCGCGGTCGCCGAACGGCTCGAGCGCGAGTACCGGCGCAAGCTGACCCAGCTGCGGCAGGCCGAAGAGTCGCGCTACGCCGAGAAGGATCGCATGTTGGCGGCGCTCGCCCTGAAGGCGAAGGTCATCACCAACCGCAGCCTGGTGGCGTCTTCGTACTTCTGGATCGACTGAGAATCGCCCGGATCACCCGGCCCGAAGCGTCTGCGACGTGAGCTCGTCGACCCTCCGAAGCGTGTGGCTTCGCGCTTCGCCGAAGGTGCTGCGCTCGAGGTCGGCGCCGGCAATGCCATGCCGTTCCCATTCTCCGCGCGCGGCAGCCGAGCCAGCGCTCACCCGGGGCTCCTTCGGAATGGCGGCGGCCGCTCCGCGCAAGGCACGGGCGACCGGTGCGCCTCCTGCAAGCAGGCACCACTCGACGACGTCCCAGCCGTGACGCGAGTGGCGGCCTTCGTCTGCGGCCAGCTCCTCGAGCACCTTGAGGGTGGCCGCGTCTTCACACCGCGACGTCAGCTTCGCGATGACGCGCGCGGAGTAGCCCTCGAGCAGCGCCCCCTCGAGCAACGAATCGATCGCCAGGCGCGCCAGGGCCAGCGCGCGGGTCGGCGGGAGCGCGCGGGTCTTGCCAGCCTGAGGGAAGGGTTGCGGGCTCTGGGCCTGACCGTCGAGCGCCTTCGCCAGCGAGAAGCAGAGTTCGGCGTGACGAACCTCGTCGAGTGCATCGCGCTGGGCATCGGCCAGCAACTGAGGCGGCGCGCCGACGCTGATGAGGTCGAGGGTGAGCTGCGCGAAGGCCGCCACCGACGCGTGCTCGCCGCGCCCGTTCTCGCGCCAGGCGTTGGCGACGTGCGCGGTCGCCGCGGCGCCTTCCACTGGCAGCGCAGCCCAGTCATGGCCGATCCCCAACCCTGGTAGCACCAGCGCATCTCCCCGCCGCAGCTGGCGACCGCGGGTGAAGAGCGTGAGCACCCCCAGCGCTGTGACAAAGCCGAAGAAGCCCAGCACCCCACCCATGAGCACATCGGTGCGTTGCTGCGGGCTCAGGTCACTCCGAAACAGCAGAATGAACACCCGGCCGACGGCCACCAGGAAGCACCCGAAGGCCGAAAGGCATAAGGTGATGAAGACCGTCATGGCTTCCGGCGTGAGCAACGGGCGGAAGGGCGAGAGGCCCTGGGGCATCGTCGGCCCGAACTGCTGAACAATGAACGCGAGCAGCGACAGCACGCTGCCCAGCAGGAACAACGTCAACCCCGGTCGCTGTCTCATCGTGTCAACCTCCTGTCGCTCAGCTTGGCACGCCGCAGCTGAGGAGTCGGAAACCCGAAGGCGGCTGGTCGCCCCGGGGCTTACTTTTCCAGCGCTTCGATCGCGCGCCGCAGCTCATCTGGCAGCGCCATCTTCAGCCCGGCCGCATCGAGCAACACCACGATGGCCTCGCCTTCGGCAGCCAGTCCCAACGCAGCGCTCACGGCGCGGTAGTTCATGGTGAAGCTGGTGTTCCCGAGCTTCACCACAGAGGCCTCGATGATGACGAGGTCGGGGTACGTGACCGGCTTGCGAAA
>JAYVNA010000467.1:0-13555 GCA_043758715.1 Archangium sp. | reverse complement strand
TGCGCGACCTCGACGTGTTCTCGGAGGTCCTCACGAAGGACGCACGCGAGGCCCTCAGGCAAGACGCCATCACAGAGGCGCTGAGCGCGCTCGGGTCTGAGCGTTGGCGCGCGCTGCGCGAAGGTTTGGAAGCCGTCACCCCACCGCGACGGCGCAAGGCGAAGCGCGCCCTGCCCCGGCTCGAGGAGAAGGTGAAGGAGCTGCGACGATCCCTGCCCCCGGGTGACGGAGCCGCGCTGCACCGCCTTCGCCGCACCCTGAGGCGCGTTCGGTACGCCCGCGAGTGGCTGGGGCTGGGCACCTCCGACCTCGGCGCCGAACAGGAACGGTTGGGCGCGGTGTGCGATCTGCTCGCGCTCGAGGCGTTCGCCAGACGCCACGGAGCCGAGGTTCCGCAGCCCCTGTCAGCGGCGATCAAACGCGCGTTTGAAACGCTCGAGGCGCGTTCGTGACGAAGGTAGGGCGTTGGGCGCTGGCGGTGTTCTTCGTGGCCGGAGGTCTCAACCACTTCAGAGATCCCGCCTTCTATTTGTCCATGATGCCGCCGGTGTTGCCCTTCCCCGAAGGGCTCAACCTGCTCGCGGGCGTGTTCGAAATACTCGGCGGCCTCGGCGTCCTCGTCCCTCGAACGCGGCGGTTCGCGGGCTGGGGGTTGATCGCGCTGCTCATCGCCGTCTTCCCCGCGAACATCTACGCGGCGATCAATGGCCACATCGCCGGGCTCGACGCGCAACCGTGGGCGCTCTGGGCGCGGCTTCCGTTCCAGGCCCTGTTCATCGCGTGGGTGTGGGCCGTCACCCTGCGTCAGGAGAAGACGGCATGAGCACCACCGCTGAACTCTTCGCCCGTGCGCGGGAAGAAGCGACCAACGAAGCCGGGGATCCCGATGTGTACTGGGAACTCGTCTCGCAGCTGCACGACCGGGAGCCGGCCGAAGTGTGGGCGCTGGTCTCTCCGTTGGCGGAGCGTGACGAGGTGGGGTTGCAGCAGCTGGTGCCCGACGTGCTCCGCTCACTGGGCCGGGAAGCGCAGCCGCTCGCGGTTCAGACGATCGAGCTGTTCGCCAAGATGGTCAGCAAGAACCCCGCGCCCGAGGTGCTGGCGTGCATCGCCAACGCGTGCGTCGACTTTCACGATGATCAGGTGATCAGCCTGCTCGCGCCCTTCGCGAGCCATGCCGACGACACCGTGAGGGAAGCGGTACTGCATGCGGTGCGGCGCTCGAGCCGGCCCGAGGCGCTGCAGGCGTTGATCACCCTCTCGTGCGACCCGGTCGATGAGCTGCGTGAGTGGGCGACCTTCGCGCTCGGCTCGCAGTTGCCGCTCGTCGATGGCCCGGAGATTCGGGCTGCGCTCGCGGCACGCCTGACCGACGCGCATGAACCGACGCGGGATGAAGCGGTGATGGGCCTGGGCCTGCGCGGAGACGCGAGGGCGCTGGGTCCGCTGCGCGCGCAGCTCGAGCGTGGCTTCGTCGGGGTGGCGTTGTTCGAGGCCGCGCGAGCGCTCGCATCACCGAAGTTGAGAGAGCCGCTCGAAGCGCTGCTGCAGAACCCGAACCTGAGTGATGAAGAACGCATCGAGCTCACGGCCGCCATCGAGGCCTCGCGCGTTCAGGGCTCGTCGAACCTGGTTCCCGAGTAGTCGAGCGGCATGCCCGTGAGCGCGTCCTGTGCGAGGATGCTCGCCATGCCTCGAGCTCACAGGACCAGCGTCGCCGATGTCACCAACGTGTTGAGCGCGATCATTCGCCGTGACGCCCAGAAGGCCGCCGGGCCCAATGCCGTGCTCTCCCGTGCGGAGCAGGCGAAGGCGTCTCCCGCGGTGCAGGCCGCCGCTGATGCGTTGCGCGCCGCCGGGGGAAAGAACGCGCGCGTCACCGTCGATGCCATCGAGAAAGAAGTCTCGAACGCGGCGGCAAAGTTGATCGGCACCGTCAACACCACGGGCGCGACCTGGTTGTCGAAGACCGAAGCGACCGCCGCGGCCCAGCGAGACCCGAAGGTCGGCGCGCCCGTGCTGCAGGCCTACGAGATTGCCTCGGGAGGCGGGCTCGACGTCGACGCGATGGCCACCAGCCGCGTGTGGAATGGCGACGACCCGGAAGTGAAGTTCAAGATCTTCACCACGGTCGAAGAGGCCGAGCGCTACCAGGACCCCGATGGTTTTCAGGTCGCGTGGCTGGTGCCGGTCAGCAGCACGCTTTTGAGCAAGACGTTCGTGTCAGGCCGCAATGATCTCTGGGCGCAGAAGTTCGAGATCGATCGCATCACCGGCGCGGTCGCGGTGCTGCAGGAACACTGAAATACCCCTCGGTCCACGCAGGCCGCGGAGTGAGGTGCGGCAGCGCGCGTCGCACCGGCGCGTACGCGGCCCAGACTTCGGGAAACGCCGCCGCCAGTGAAGGCACCGTGCCGTGCCGTACGTTCACGCGATCGACCTCGAGCACGCGGCCGCCAACGAGCGTCACCTTCCACCCGCCGCCATTCGCCACCACCTCGGCGACCGGGCCGGGCACGTAGTCGAGGCCTCCCAGCTTCAGCAGCCGCGAGATGAGAAAGCGGTTGAACAGGTCGGCCCGGGGCGCGAGCGCGAAGGGCTCGGGGCCGTTGAGCGTCACCTGGGTGTCGCTGCGCAGCCGGCTCTTCAACAAGGCGTCGACCGCGGGAGGAACGACCAGCCCGTCATGCCGCGCCTGCAAATGCGCGTTGGCGTCCAGATCGGTGCGGCCAGCGAGCTCGCCTTCGATCGCGAGCAGTTCTTCTTCGAGCGGACGCATGCCGTCGATTTCAGCGAACCGGTCCGACAGCTCGGCGTGACTGAAGTTCTTCAGCCGCAAGTAGAGCGTGTCGATGACCCCGCCTTCGCCGATGCCCGTCACCAGGTGATGGCGCGCAGGTCCTTCACGCACCGTTCCGATGTCGGCGTCGCTCCAGTACGACGCGAGCGGGAGCGCGCCGAAGGTCTTCTCGATGCCCACCCCCAGGGCGAGCACCACCGCGTCGAAGCGTTCGCCCGAGACCGAAGGGCCTTCACCCAGCGTGGTGGTCTTGCCGGTGCGCACGGTGATCTTCGATTGCACCGTCTCCGATTCGAACGCGGTGAGCACCTCGGCCGCCATGTCGGCCGCCAGGCCCGCGTGCCAATCGAGCAACGGCAACCCGGCGCTGGTGCGACGGCAACCCGGCCGCGGCCACTCGTGAATGTGGGGATGAATCCACCGGGTGTGGTTGTCGCGTTGGGTGGCGAGCAGCTGGGGGGCGCGCTCGAACAAGGTCACCTGCACGCCCTTGCGCCCCAGCGCCGCGGCGGCGGCGAGCCCGGCGAAGCCACCCCCGATGACGGCGGCGCGCTGCCCCGGGAGGAGGCGCTTGGTCTCGATCAACGCCCACGCGAGGTTGTGACCTCGCAGCGCTTGCAGCTGAATCGACACCCACCGCTCGAAGCAGCCGCAGATGAAGACGCCCGGGTGATTCGGCACCAGCGCGTACGGGAGGATCTCGTCGAGCATCGGCCCTTTCTAGCGGTAGGTTGCGTCGCATGTCGTCTGACGTGACGCCCGTGCGGTTGTTGATCACGCCCATCATCAGCCAGGCCACCACGCTGACCGACCGCGTGCAGAAGGAACTTCCCACCCACGAAGGCCTTCAGCGCGCCACGAGGATGGTGGCGGGCGCTGCCGAGAAGGCCGAGCGCATCGCCGTCTCCATGCGCAGGCCCTGGAGCCCTCATCGCCTGCCCGTGATGTTCCTCGGCGCGGCGCTGGTGGGGCTGCTCACCTTCCTCTACCTGCAGTTCTTCAAGGTCTCGACGCTCTCACTGGCCCTGCCCGATCGTGACGCCGAGCTCATTCGCGAGAACCTCGCGGCTGACGGCCGGGTGAACGTGAACGTGGTCGAAGTGAGCGGCTCGCGCGAAGCGGCGGCGCTGCTCACGAAGGGCGAGGTCGACCTCGGCTTCATTCAGGGCGGCGTACCGATTCCTGCGCACCTGCTGCGGCTCGAGAGCCCCACGCCCGAGCTGGTGATGTACTTCGTGCGCGATCGGATCACCGGGCCGATGCAGGTAAAGAAGGTGCTGACGTCGGTTGAGGGTGAAGGCAGCCACTCGGTGGCGATCGCGTTTTTCGGAGCGTGGTCGGTTCCCGTCACGTACCTGCACGCGTGGAAGGACGTCACCGCGAACGAGAACTACGTGGTGCCCGACGACGTCGACGCGGTCTTCGTGGTGAAGGACCCGAGCGACGAGAAGGCGCTGGCCGGCGCGGAGCGGTTGGCGAAGGCCGGCTTTCACCTCGAGTCACCTTCGCTGGGCGCGCGCGCGAGCCGCTTCGACTACCTGACTCCGCAGGCCATTCCGCGCGGCCACCTGCGGGTCGATCCGCCGCTGCCCCCCGCTGCCGTCGAAACGTACGCGGTGAAGACGTTCCTGGTGGCGCGCCAGGGCCTCACGCCGCGCCTGCTCACCCAGGCCGCGAACGTGATCGACGCGCACCCGCGCACCATCTCGGAAGGCAGCTTTCACCTGAGCTCCGGAGAGGCGAGCGAGCTCTTTCAAGGAGTCGATGCGTTCTTCTCCATCCTGGTGAACATCGGCCTCGCGTTCCTCGCGCTGCTGGGCATCGATGTGTTCGCGTATCGCAAGCAGTTCCACGAACTGAACTCGCTGGTGAGCATCGTCTCGATGCTGCAGTCGAACAAAGACGTGCTGGGCGTGCCCGTCGCCGTGCGCGGAGAGAACCTGCTCTACCTGAGCTTGTGTTCCGACATGCTCAGCCTGATCAGCGCCATCAGCGGGTACTACACGCAGGAGAACAGCTCGCTGCTGTTCAACAACCTGTCCGAGGTGGTGCACCAGCGGTGTGATTCGTTGAAGATCAACATTCAGCTCAAGCTGCTGCACGCGATGGTCGAGCAGTGAGCCCGCAGCGCCGGCTGTGGGCACCGGCGATCATCTCGGGCGTGTTGATGGGTGCGTGCTTCGTGCGCGCGCTGAGCTGGCAGTGGGTGAATCAACATTCTGCTGCGCTGCGCCTGACGCCGCGGGGTGAGCACCTGCTGGCGGCCCTGGCGTTGTCGCTGCCGATCATTCCCGCGTTCGCGTTGTTGGGCTCGGCCATCACGGGGCGGTTGAAGACGCGGCTGACCGTGGTGCTGGTGCTGTTGGTCGTGCTCGGTGCCGCCGGTGGTTTCGCGGCCACGATGGCGTGGGTACCATTTTTCGACGGGCGCTATGCGGAATCAACGACCTCTCCCGATGGCACGCGCGAGGCCTCCTTGTGGTCGCGCGGCTTGCTCGGGTGCAAGGGCAGCATCTACGTCGTCGATCGGCACGGGCTCTGGGGCGCCCTGGCGACCGAACGCGACGTCGACTGCGACACCATGAAGGTCCGTTGGCTCGAGGACGGTGGGGTCGAAGTCGCGGGAGACGACGCCAGGCCGTTCCCGCTGTTCTTCGGCCCCCACTGACTCAGCCGCCGTAGAGCGTCCCAGCCAGGCGCCGCTGGGGATCGCCCTCGGTCGCGCGCACGAACTCCGTGAAGCGCCGCTCGGCTTCGGTCAACGAGATCCCGAACGACTTCTTGAACGCCTCCGTGAAGCGCTTGCCATCACCCGCCGCTTCCACCGCGTCACAGATCCGCACCACCGCGTCCTTCTTCACGTGCGTCGCCAGGTACTCGACGAACAGCGCGCCCATCACTTCGCCTGCGTAGACGAACTGCGGCGGCCTCCGCTCTGCGCTCGCCGTGCGGAAGTTGTGGAGCAGGTAGGCCACGTCATCGCCCGTGAACGAAGCCATGGTGCGCGCGGACTGCTGGAGGTGTGCGCGGTCCTTGCTCCAGGCGTCGCCGATCACCACCGCCTTGCCTTCTTCGAGGTAGGTCGGCACCGAGTTCATCGCGTCACCCGCTTCGCGGAAGTCCTGCACGTGCGCGAGCTCGTGGGCGATGGTGTTCTCGTCGTCACCCGAGGCGCCGCCCAGGAGACGATCAGGCATCACGATGGTGTCAGGCCCGGTGGTGACGCCTGCGACGGAGCCCGTGGGGTCGCCCGTGAACTCGGCGAAGCTCCGCGGCGAGAGCACCGCGACGGTGAGCTTGTCGCGCAGCACCTTCTGATCATCCCAGCGCTGCGTCTTGTTGTCCGCCACCCACGCGCGCTCGACCCGCGCCGCCAACGCCTTCGCCTGCGCGCTGGAAACGGGCTGCTCCGTTTCCACCCGCACCTGCGCGTCTTCGAACGCCACGTACATGCCACTCGGTCCCATCCAATTGATGTCGCTCATCATCCGCTCCCGTTGATGGCCCGCGGAGATCGCGAGCGCGGGGAGCGGCGGTGCAAGCTGACCGCCAGCCGTGCTCCGAGCGGGAGGCGTCGTCGAAGAGGCGTGGATGCGGATGGGGCGACGACGCGGCAGCAGGGCGTCTCAGGGAATGAGACTGCGCCCGTGGAGCTCAGGTCGAGAGCGATCGCGTGGGTACGAGCGCCTTCAGGGTCGCTCGGGATGCAGCGGTGAGGTTTGCGGTTCGCGGAAAAGGCCTTGAGGTGCGCAGGGGTTTGGGGTGACGCGAGCCGCGCGCCGAGAGGCCCGCACAACTCGGGCAAAGGTGTGCGTCACCCGAAACCCCACGCCCCCTGGGTGCGGCCACCGCCCCCACCAACCAGCGACACAACTCGACGTGCCGAACCTCGTCACGTAAGGGGTCGCATGCCGAGGGGCGCCGTCGGAATCGTCGTGCTGATGATGGCGCTCTCGGGCTGCCGCCATCGCCGCGTTCCCGTTGCGAGGGAACGAGTGCCGGCGCCCACGTACGCGAGGACGAGCGGCTTCGGCCACCGCACGGTCACTGTCAGCTACGCGCCAGCGGCCGCTTCGCATCACACGGTTGAAGCGTGGCTGCTCAGAGATCGTCCGCTCGACGCGGTCGCCTTGATGATGTCTGAGGTGATCAACCTGCGCCGCCCCCTCGCGTTCACGGTGCAGGAGTGCGCGGACCTCGCGTACTGGGACCCGAACGCGGGAACGCTCGTCGTGTGCCTCGCCTGGGGTGCAGGTCCTGAGAAGGCGGGCAACCTCGGTCCCCAACTGCCCGCCGATCGACGCGAGCGATGTGCTGGCGAGTTCGTGCAGGCCCGGAATGGGTGGGACCGGCTGCTCACTCCGTATTCGCGGGTCGTCGGTGGCGAGACGTTCTGGGCGCGCTGATAGGGTGCAGACCGATGTCGCCTTCCGAAGGAACCGTCGAGCGTTGGGCCTGGGACTACGTCACCTCGACGTCGCTCGAGACCAAGCTCGCGCCGCCTTCACCCCCCTCGACATGGGCGTCGTCACCTCAGCGCTGGTTCATCGAGAAGCCCGGTCGTCCTCCCGAGTTGGTGCAACGCACGGAGCGGAAGAAGGCGGCGCGACCTGGCGCCTTGAAAGACGACACCAAGCGCGCCGAGGTGCTCCACACCTTCCTTCATCATGAACTGCAGGCCGCGGAGTTGATGGCGTGGGCGGTGCTCGCGTTTCCCGAAACGCCCGAGCCGTTCCGGCGTGGATTGATCGGCATCTGCAAAGACGAGGTGCGGCACCTGCAGCTGTACCGCGATCACCTGATCACCCTCGGGCATCCGTTCGGGTCGATGCCCATCAAGGACTGGTTCTGGGAACGCGTTCCCGGGGCTGAGATCACGCCGCTTCATTTCGTCGCGCGCATGGGCATCGGGTTCGAGGGTGGGAACCTCGATCATGGTGCGCGGTTCACGGAGTACTTCGCCGCCGCGGGTGATGAACGGGCGGCCACGATTCAGGCGCAGATCGTTCACGAGGAGATCGCGCATGCAGCGTTCGGGCTGCATTGGTTCGAGGTGTTCAGCGGGGGGATCGACTTCGAGACGTGGCGCGCGTTGTTGCCTGAGCCGATCACGCCCGCGATGACCAGGGGTGCCTCGCTCAATCTCGAGGCACGGAGGAAGGCGGGGTATCCCGAGGCGTTTCTCGAGGCGCTGGGGCAATGGCAGAGCCGATGACTCCCCCTGTCACCCCTGTCTCCCTCTCCCCGCGGGGGAGAGGGCATGCGGCCTGGGTCTTCAACCTCGACGCGGAAGATGAGCTCGCGCACCCCGGTGCTCACACGCCCAATGGGGCAATGATCGCTCGCATCGAGAGCCTGCTGCCTCGCCTTGGGGCACTGATCAGCCCGGGCGATCAAATTCTGTTTCCGGGTTCCGGCGAAAAGCTGAAGCCCGGTCTCGTCGGTCGCGCCTGGTGCCCCACCCGCTGGGCGCTCGCACAGATGGAACGCGCAGGCGTCGAGCTTCCACCTGTTCCGAGCATGGAAGTGCTGCGCACGGTCAACCACCGCCGCTTCAATCATGACCTCGGCCAGACCCTTCCCGGCGCAGGCTACGCGGAGAACGAACACGAGCTCGCAGCACTGCTCACACCGAATCACGACACCTGGCTGCTCAAGCGTCCGTTCGGTTACGCGGGACGTGGCCGGCGAAAATTGCGGCTCGCTGATCGACTGCCCGCTGATCAGTCGTGGATCGATGCCTCGTTGCGATCCGGTGAAGGACTGCAAGTCGAACCCTGGCTCGAACGCGTCTTCGACTGCGCGCTTCACGGCTCGCTCGACGAAACAGGCGAAGCCACTTTCGGAGCGCCGACCATTCAGGAAGTCGATGACACCGGCGCGTGGCAGTCATCGCGGCTCGCTCACGATGGCGAACTGATGCCGATCGAACTCGAGCGGCTCACCACCGAAGCCCAGCGCGCTGCGGAAGCGCTTCACCAAGCGGGATACTTCGGCCCTTTCGGTCTCGATGCCTATCGCTACGGCGCGAATGATTTTCAGCCGCGCAGCGAAATCAACGCGCGCTACTCGATGGGCTGGGCCGTCGGCATGAACGGAAAGTGACGCTCATTCGCCAGGCGTCGACAGCTCCCGCACCAACGGACTGTCTGCGAACCCCGCGCCGTTTTCCTTCGCCAGGCGCGCCAATTCGGTCGCGGTAATCAGCTCTTCCTCGATCTCGATGTACGCCTCATGCGAGGTGTCGGGCTTTTCCTTCACCCACAACCGCATGGTGTCGTCGCGCACGTGGGTCGTGTGCTTCACCCGATACGACACGGGGATGCGCCCGCCGAGCCCGTTGTACGTCACCATCGCCGTGCCGACGGGCGCCGCGCGCAACCAGCGCTCCACCAGGCGCGCATCTTTGATGTACGCGTCGAACGACCGGGGGCTGCCCATGTCGTAGCGATCTTCGTCCGCCGCGACGTACTCGCCGAACGGGTTGAAGAAATAGAACCCGTCGAACTCGGACACATCGACCTTGTCGAGCGTGCCTTCGGTGATGACCACCTCGGCCCCGAGCAATTGCGCCAGCCGCCGGGCCTCGAACACCAACTCACCCCGCCGCTCCACGCCCCACACCCGGTGCGAAGAGTCGAGCGAGGCGATCGCGCAAAACTTTCCCACGCCTGAACCGGCATCGAGCACCTGCGTCGCACCCGCTTCCCGGAGCAATCGTGAGGCCGTCTGCGCCGCTTCCACGCTCGACCAATACGTCCGTGATTTCTTCCGGGGCAGCTCGCTGAGCAACGAGTCGAAGACCTCGTCACTGACCTCCTGCCGGTTACGGAGCAACGCGCTGATGGCGATCGCGGGATCTACAGCCTTGTTGTCGTTCGCCGCGCTCGACTCCATGTCGCGTTCTGGTCATGCCCCGATATTTGCGCAACCCCCGAACACTGCGGTCGGCGCCGACTCGGCTCGTTAGAGTTCAAATGATGCGGGACGTCCTCACCACCCAGCTCAAGGCGGCCCGGGCGCAGACCGACGCCCTCTTCGACCTGGTCACCGCGGAAGGCCTGTACGAGCGGCCCGTTTCCGAGCGGCATCGGCTGGTCTTCTACGTGGGACACCTCGAGGCATTCGACTGGAACCTGCTGTGCCGCGACGCCGTGGGGCAGGCTTCGTTGAACCCCACCTTCGAGCGGCTCTTCGCCTTCGGCATCGACCCCACCAGCGGCAACGTGCCCACCGACGGCCCGCTCGACTGGCCCCGAATGGAAGCGCTGCAGGTCTTCATCAAGCAGGCGCGCGCCGCCGTCGACGAGGTCATCGAGAAGGCGCCGCTCCAGGGCTGGCTCGAAGAGGGCTGGGCCCCGCGCATGGCCATCGAGCACCGCCTGATGCACGCAGAGACGCTCTGCTACCTGCTCCAGCGCCTCGACCCGCGCTTCAAGAAGCCCGGCCCCCTGCCGGAGGTGGGCTCGACCTCGGTCCAGAGCGCCCTCATCACCATTCCCGCGGGGGTGGCGAGCCTGGGCCTCTCGCGCGCGGCCGCGCCCTTCCGGGGGTGGGACAACGAATACGAGCGCCACCTGGTCGACGTGCCCGCGTTCCGCCTCGAGAACCTGCCCGTGAGCAACGCGCAGTGGCTCTCGTTCATCGAGGCGGGCGGCTACCGCGAGCGCTCCTTGTGGCGTGAGGACGACTGGGCCTGGCTGCAGCGCGAACACCTCACCCACCCGGCCTTCTGGCGCTTTCACGACGGCCGCTGGTTCTGGCTGGCGATGTTCGGCGAAGTGCCCCTGCCCGGGGACTGGCCGGTCTACGTGAGCCACGCGGAAGCTTCGGCCTACGCGAAGTGGAAGCAGGCCCGGCTGCCCACCGAACCCGAGTGGCATCGCGCCGCGTTCGGTTCGAGCCTGCGCACGTCAGCGACCCCGATGCCGCAGGGCAACTTTGGCAGCGCGCGCTTCGACCCCGAGCCGAGCGGCAGCCATGCGCCTGCTGAAGGCGCCTTCGAGGTGCACGACTTGCGGGCCAATGGCTGGGAATGGACCTCTACCGTGTTCGCACCCTTTCCCGGGTTCACGCCGCTGCCGTTCTACAAGGGCTACTCGGCCGACTTCTTCGACGGGAAACACTTCGTGATGAAGGGCGCGAGCGCGCGCACTGATGCAGTCTTCCTGCGGCCGTCATTCAGGAATTGGTTTCAGCCGCACTACCAGCACGTGTTCGCGAAGTTCCGGCTGGTGGCGAGGGATGAGGGGGAAGGAAATGGATGAGCTGATTCGAGCGGGGTTGGTGTCACGACAGAAGACGCTCCCGCCGTCGTTGCTGTACGACGAGCTGGGTTCGGCGCTGTTCGAGGCCATCACGCTGCTGCCGGAGTACGCGGTGGCGCGCGTCGACATGGCCTTGTTGCGCAAGCACGTGGCCGAGGCGCTGGGTCTGCTGGGAAGTCCGCTCGAGTTGATCGAGCTGGGCCCCGGGCACGGCAACAAGGCGCGCGTGGTGGCCGCAGCCGTGTTGCAGCGCCAGAGCGCGGCGCACTTCATCGGCATCGACGTGTCGGTGGCGGCGCTGGCGGCGTGCGCGCGGCACCTCGATGACCTCTCCGGGCTCGCGTTCACCGGGCTCGAGGCGACGTTCTCTTCGGGGCTCGCCCGGTTGCCGCAGCCCAGGCCCCGCCACAAGCGACTGCTGCTGTTCCTCGGGAGCAACCTCTCGAACTTCGATCGCGGCGAGGCGGTGACCTTTCTGCGCCAGGTGCGCGGCGCGCTGGAACCTGGTGACGCGTTGCTGATGAGCGCCGATCTGGAGAAGCCGGTCGAGCGGCTCTTGCCCGCCTACGACGACTCGCTCGGCGTGACCGCGGCTTTTTCCCGCAACGCGCTGGTGCGCCTCAATCGCGAGTTCGGCGCGGACTTCGAGCTGCCGAACTTCACCTACGACGCGAAGTGGAACGCGGAGCTGCGGCGGGTGGAAGCGCACTTGCGCGCCCGCAGCGCCTGCACGGTGAAAGTGAAAAAGCTCGAGCTCGAGGTGCGCTTCGCCGCCGGCGAGAGCGTGCGCACCGAGACCAGTCACCGCTTCAACCTCGGCGAGCTGCGCGCCTGGGGCGTGGAGTCGGGCATGCGTTGGAAAGAAGGCTGGGTCGACGAGCAGTGGCCGTTGGCGCTGGGCTTGTTCGTCGCGGGTTGATCATTCCATCAACGCGCGCAGCTCACTGAGGCGCGCGAGCTCGTCGTCGGGAATGAGGGTGCCGGCCGAGCCGGTATAGCCCAGGTACATGCGATCGGAGAGCTGCTGAAAGCAGCGCTTGCCCACCTTCGCCTTGGGGTTCTCCCGCACGCAGGTCTCGAAGAAGAGCAGGTCGAGGTCCCACCACGAGGGGGAACGCAGCGAGCTGGCGCAGACTCCGAGCAGATAGAGCGCTTCCCCGCGATTCTTGAGCTTCGGGTCTTTCCCCAGCGCGAGGTTCAAGTACCCCGACGCGCGCAGCCAGGTGATGTCCTTGCGCTCGTCGGTCGAGAGAGGACTGCCGCCGGTGTTCGCGGCCCCCATCAACTTCTGCGCGCGCGCCATTAGCGCTTCAGGGCTCGCCTTGCGGGCATCGAACTTCTCGGCCTGCCACGCCGTCACGTCACGCCGCCACGAGGCGAGGTTCGTTTTGAGAAACGGGGCGAGCTCGGGTTTGCCCAGCAGCGAATCGATCAACGCCAGGGTGGCGGGCGCGTCGTCTTTGACCCGCACCAGCAGCGCCAGGGTGTCCTGCAGGGCGCGCGTGTACTCGAGCAGGCCGCGCTCGTTCTTCGGGGGCTGGGCGAGCAGCTTTTGGTATTCCACCACCGCGTCGTCGAACTGCCGGGTGGCCCCGAGCATCTGCGCGCGGGGCAGGCCGGTGAGGCCGAGTGCGTCGAGGCGCTTCTGGGTGTCGGCGAAGTCCGTCGGGGCACGCTCGCGGGTGTGACAGGTGAAACAGAGGCTGGTGAGCGTGCGCACCCGCAGCGCCACCGCGTCGGTCTCGTGGGCCTCGAAGTGCTGCCGGGTCTCTTCAACGTAACGCGAGAAGAGCGCGGCGAGCGCGGCGGTGGCGGGCTCCTGGCTGGTGGTGTCGGCGGGGAAGGCGTGGGGCAGCGAGGCGAGCGTCTTCAGGTCGGCGCTGATGTTCGGCGCGTTCTTCGCCTCACGCAGGGCCGCCGGGTTCGACGCCACGCCCTGCAGGCGAACCAGGGCCTCGAAGGCCTGGTGCATCGTCACCTTCGTCTGTGCCCCGGCGTCGGTCGCCGTGAGCGCCATCCAGGTCATCGCGGCGAGCAGCATGCGGGCCACCCTACTCCCGGGATCTCTGCCTTAGCGGCTTTCGATTACTTGCCCTTGCGAGGGCGGGGAATCGCGTACGCGTCGAGGCGATTGAGCATGGTGCGGCGCGAAATTCCCAACGCGCGCGCGGCGAGCGTCTGGTTGCCTCCGTGCTGCTCCAGCGCGGCGATCACCCGGGCGCGTTCATCTTCCCCGTCAGGCATCACCACCGCGGCCGCCTCGCTGACCGGACGAATCAGGGGCGTGGCGGTCAGCTTGTCGAGGGGCAAATCATCGGGCCCGATGAACCGATCATTGGCCAGCAGCACTGCGCGCTCGAGCATGTTGCGCAGCTCGCGCAAGTTGCCGGGCCACGCATAGCCCTGCAGCAGCCCCAGCGCCTCGGGCGTGAGGGTGGGCTCGGGCGTCTTGCCGAACTGCCTGGCGGCGCGCGAGATGAAGTGCTTG
>JAYVNA010000466.1:0-4515 GCA_043758715.1 Archangium sp. | reverse complement strand
CTCACTGGGCATTGAGGACGACCTTGATGTCCGTGCGCCGGTTGAGCGCCCGACCATCCTCCGTCTCATTGGGCGCCATCGGCTTGGCGCTGCCCTGGCCGACGGTGACGAAGCGCTTGGCGTCGAGGTTGAAGTTCTTCACCAGGTACGCCTTGACCGCGTCGGCGCGCTTGGCCGAGAGGGTCTTGTTGACCGTCTCGCTGCCGCGGCTGTCGGTGTTGCCCTCGACCTGCAGGTAGGTGTTGCCGAACGCGAGCATGGTGTCGCCCAGCGAGTCGAGCGTGAAGTAGCTGCCCGGCATGATCTCGTCGGAGCCGGTGGTGAAGTGAATCGAGAGGCTCTTGTTCACGATCGCCCGGTCGGAGACCCTGGGCTTGTCCTTGAACGCGAACGACTCTTCGACCTTCTGGCTGGCGTAGTCCTTCGCCAGCGCCTGCACGAACCGGGGATCCTTGAAGTCCTGCGCGTCGACGACCGTGTTGACCACGCCCTTCTTGCGCCAGATGACGAAGGCGCCGTTGAACAGCGAGTCGAAGTACGACTTCGGGCCCGACAGACCAAAGAAGAGCGCGTTGTCGGCGTAGGAGGTCAGCTTGAGGCCCGAGAGCATGCCCGAGACGTCGTCGGTGGTGAGCTTGAGGGCGTCGGCGATGAGCGAGTTGGTGCTCTGCGGATCTTCCTTCATCACGCTGATGGCATCGAACCAGCCGGCCACGAAGGCCTGGACAGCGCCGGGGGACTCGTCGATCAGCGCCTGCCGCGCCACCAGGGTGTCGGCGATCACGTTGGTCGCGGCAGTGGTGGAGACCAGCACGTGCGCTTCGTTCTCGCGCGCGGTGACGGCGCCGGAAAGATCGGGCTCCCAGGTGACCGCGGCGTCGACCTTGCCGGCCTTGAACATCGCGGCGGCCTGCGGCGCTTCGGCGGTGAACACCACGTTCTTCTCGATGTCGGCGCGGTCCTGCGGGCTCAGGCCTGACTGCGAGAGCAGGAACAGCAGCAGCCAGTGAGAGGGCGTGAACTTGGTGCTGGCGATGCGCTTGCCCTTCAAGTCCTCGACCGACTTGATGCTCTTGAGCGAGACGATGCCGTCACCGCCGCGGCTCCAGTCTTCCTGAATGATGGAGCGCGCCTTGAGGCCCTTCTCCTTCAGCTCGCTCGCTTCACGCGCGTACGAGTCGACGGTGTCCCACATGATGTCGATGTCGCCCTTGATGAACGCGGCGAGCTTGGCGCTCGGGTCCTCGAGGAGGATGAACTCGACGTCGAGCCCGTACTTCTTCTTGTAGAGCGAGCTGGCGCCGCCGGGCTTCATGCCGCCGTTGGCGACGATGCCGGGCGCGTGGCCGGCCCAGGTGTTGATGCCCACCTTGAGCGGGCGGTTGAGCATCTGGGTGCCGGGCGTGACGCCGCCCTGGACCTTGACGTTGCCGTCGCGGGGCGCGTCGCTGATGCCCGCGTTGACCTGGTTGAAGTCGTCCTTGGTGACGTCGGTGTCGGGCTTGGGCGTGCCGTCGGTGGTCTTCTTGGTGGCGCCCGACCAATCACGCAGCTGATCGCCGTACTTCTTGAACGCCACGAAGCCGATGACACCCAGCGCCACCAGCACGATGAACAACTTCCCGAACGGAGTCAGTTTCATGATCGGCCCTCAGACTTACGGAAAACGGCGGAAGATTACGGCTTGGCGGCGGGCGCGTTGAAGAACTCGAGCACGCGGTGCACCTGGCCCTTGCGACCCTCGGCCGCGGCGGTGAGCGAGGCGAGCTGATCGGTGCGCTTGGTGATGTCAGCCTTGAGCGAGATCACCTTGTCTTCGAGCTGCGCTATCTGCGTCTGCGCGTCGGTGATGCCCTTGACGGTCTGCTGCTCATTGAGGCGCACCCAGGTCTCGAGCGCCTTGAGCTGCTGCTGAGCTGCGCCGACGATCTTCGCGATGTCGAACCCGAACGCCTTGAGCGAGGCCTCGACGATCTGCCGCTTCACTTCGATCGGCGTCGATTCGGGCAGGCTTTTGAGCAATTCCTCGGCCTTGCGCACGCGATCGAGGTCGCTGGCGTCGAGGCCGGTGGTCTTGAACACCGCGTCGAAGTCGACCTGGGCGGGCGTCACCGGGCCGCTGGGCGCCGGAAGGTTCGGGCGCGCCGCCGGGGCAGGGCCGGTCGAAACCGGGCCCGCCGGGCCTCTCCTGGGAGCCGACTGACCGGCGAGCTCAGCGACCAGCTCGGCAGGGGTCTTCTCCTTGTCGGCGCTCTCCACCGCCGGGGTCCCTTCTTCAGGGGTCCCGTCTTTTGACTCGACGAAGAGACCGAGCAGCTTTTTCCCCAGTCCTTTTTCTTCGGCCATGTGCACCTCCTTAGCAGACACAAATTCCGCATCAGCGCGAAATATGGTGAGGTTTTGCGCATGTCCAAGTTCGAGGTGCACATCCCCGCGACCGACGGGAACGGCTTCAACGTGACGCTCAAGGTCGGCGCCGACAACTGGATGTCTGCGCTCAAAGCGGGTCTCCAGAAATTAGGGGAGCAGGGCACCATCAGCCAGAACGTGATGGTCGACATCCAGGAGGACAACTCGATTCACGTGACGGAAGCGGCCTCGGGCCGCGTGTTCCGCATTCGGGAGCTGACGGAAGAGGAAGCCGCCAAGGCGCAGGTGAAGCGGCCCTCGCAGATTCGGCCCGGCGTCGCACCCCGCCCCGAAGTGAAGACCGAGCCCGGTTTGCCGGCGATCAAGAAGCCGGAAGAGAACAAGACGCAGCCGATTCCCAGGAGTGATCTCGAGACCACTCAGAAGGGCGGTGAGCCGCTCAAGCTGCCGGCCGCCGATCTCAACAAGACGCTGCCCGGCAATTTCTCGGCGCTGCCCGCGGCCAAAGAAGTTCCGCGCAACGCCACGCCCGCGCCGCGCACGCACAAGCCCTCAGCGCGCCTCGAACTCAAAGATGTCGAGGAGCTCGTTCAGCCGGTTCGCCCGACCACCGGCACCATCGGCCGCGTGAAGTCGAGCCCGAACGTCGCCAAGTCGATGCGCCAGGAAACCGAGGACATCCTCGCGGACATCTTCCTGCGCGTGGTCGACCTGAGCTCGAAGAAGGACATTCAGGAAGCGATGGAGTTCGTGCTCGACCTGGTGATGGAGAAGGTCCCCTGCGAAGCGGGGTCGGTGCTGCGGGCCGACGGCGCCACGGGCGATCTCACCTTCGTGGCCGCGCGCGGTCCCAAGGCGAAGGAAATCTTGAAGGCAAACCTGGTGGTGCCGGCCGGTACGGGCATCGCGGGGTTCTGCGCCTCTGAAGGCGTGTCGGTCGCCGTGTCAGACGCCGAGAAAGATCCGCGCTTCTACGCCGAGGTCGGCGAGCGCATCGGGTACGCCACCCGCTCGATGCTCTGCGCGCCGATGATGACGCACGGCCGTTCGTTCGGCTGCGTGCAGGTGATCAACCGCAAGGGCGGGCCCCAGTTCCTCGAGCACGAAGTCGGCGTGATGGCCTACCTCGCGCACCAGGCCGCGCTGTTCATGAATCAAAAGCTGCTGGAGTAATTCTCATTCGCCTGACGCCTCTCCCTCTTCCCGCGGGGGAGAGGGCGAGCCGTCCTTGAGCAACTCGCGCAAAAGAACCGTGGCGTAGCTGCCTGCCGGCAACGAGAACTTGAGCCGCAGCGAATCATCTGAGGCCTCGGCACTCTCGAGTTGCACCTGAATGCGCAGCAACCGCCGCGCGCCCATGGTCTCGTTCCCACCTGCGACGAACAGCTCCCGCGTCACGCCTTCTTCCGCTAGCACGGCCTCTTCGAGGGCATCGACGACGCCTTCGGGCCGCCGCATCTCAGGCCCGAACAACGGCCCGGTCGGGCTCACCTCGAACGCATCGACGCGAGCCTGATCGGTCACCGCGTCGGCGCACAGAAACTCGCCCCCGGTGAGGTTCTTCTTGAGCACGTCGCCGATCAGCGCCGTCGCGAACGTGCCCGCGGTCAACCGCCGCGCCAGCACCCGGTTGAACAAATCGCTCTGATACGCCGAGAGAAACAGCTTCCGCTCGAAACGATCGCGGTGCCGCCCACCGGCCTGCAAAATCCGTTTTCCCTTTTCAGCGTTGTCGCCGCCCACGCCGAACCGCTGCTCGCCGAAGTAGTTGGGAATGCCGAGCTTCACGATGCGATCGAGCGCTTCCTTCGCGACGGCCTGGTCCTTCACTCCGCGCACCACCAACTCGAACTTGTTGCCGCGGAGGTGCCCGCCCTTGAGCTTGTTGCGATGGCGCGCGGTCCTGAGCACCGTCACGCCTTCGAGTGCGAAGGTGGCGAGCTTCGGCTCGACGAAGCGTGCGGGGGCGCAGAGGTACTGCCGGGTGACGGCGTTCCGATCCTTCAGGCCCGCCCAGCTGACGTCTTTTTCCTGAATGCCGCAGTGCTTCGCGAGCGCCTTGGCCACGTCCTGGGTGGAGCGGCCACGCTTCTCGATCCACAGATAGAGGTGTTCGCAGTCCTGCTCGCCGGAGGGCTCGTACGC
>JAYVNA010000465.1:0-4518 GCA_043758715.1 Archangium sp. | reverse complement strand
CCGAAAAGCAGGGGCTCTACGTCGAGTATCGCCTCGCCGACGAATCGGTCGGTGACTTCTTCCTCTCGCTCCGCGGGCTCGCCGAGTCTCGGTTGGTGGAGGTGCAGGAGGTGACTCGAGCCTTCTACGCCGAGCGAGGCGCCATGGAGCCCGTGGCCAGCGACGAACTCCTCCGGCGGGTGAAGAAGGGCGAAGTGACGGTGCTCGACGTCCGCCCAGTCGAGGAATTTCAGGCCGGCCACATCCCCGGAGCTCTCTCTGTTCCGATGGTCGAGCTGAAGGCACGTTTGAAGGACCTGCCGAAGGATCGCGAAGTCGTCGCTTACTGCCGAGGGCCCTATTGCGTGATGGCGATCGAGGCCGTGGAGCTGCTGCGCAAGAAGGGTTTCACAGCGCATCGGCTCGAGAAGAGCGTCGCTGACCTGCGTGCTCGTGGCTGGCGGGTTGCGACCGGCGCCTCACCACATCTCTGAGAGCGCGTTGCGCTCCGATTTTCAACGGTCGGGTTTCCTACGGCGGAGACACGACGACTTCCCACTCGCCGCACCAGGAACCACGACATGACGACGACTCTCTTCATTCTCAACGACCCGCCCTATGGCACTGAGCGCAGCTACAACGGACTGCGGCTCGCCGGCGCCCTCTCGAAGCGCGAAGGCCAGCAGGTGAAGGTGTTCCTCATGGGCGACGCCGCGAGCTGCGCCAAAGCGAATCAGAAGGTGCCTCCCGGCTACTACAACCTCGAGGTGATGCTGCGGGTGGTCGCCCGAAGCGGCGGCGAAATCGGAGTCTGCGGCACGTGCATGGATGCGCGCGGCATGGCCGAGACGGAGCTGATGGACGGCGCACGCCGAAGCACACTCGAGCAGCTCACGGATTGGACTGCTGCCGCCGACAGGACGCTGGTGTTTTGATGAGCACGCCCCAGACGGTTGTGATTCTCGGCGGTGGTATCGGAGGCTTGGTGGCCGCGCGCGAACTGCGGCGGCTTCTCCCGCGACAACATCGAGTAGTGGTCATCGACAAGCAGAAAGAGCACCTGTTCGCTCCTTCCCTCCTCTGGTTGCTGGTCGGCCAGCGAGAGGCGCACAGCATCCAGCGGCCGTTGAAGCAGCTCGAGCGTCACGGCATCGAGGTTCGCTGCGGCGACGTCGAGAGAATCGACCCGGTGACGCGGCAAGTGACGGTATCCGGTGAAGTGCTGACTGCCGATCACCTCATCGTCGCACTGGGCGCGGAGTTGGCGCCGGAGACCGTTCCCGGGCTCGCGGAGGGCGGCCACAACTTCTACACGCTCGCTGGCGCGGAGAGCCTCCGTGCTGCGCTCGGGTCTCTCGAGAAGGGCCGAGTCGTCGTGATGACGGCAGCGCCTGCCTATAAATGCCCTGCGGCGCCGTACGAGGCGGCGATGCTCATTGACGCCTTGCTGCGGAAGAAGGCCCTGCGAACGGAAGTCACCGTCGAGGTCTACGCGGCCGAGCCCGGACCGATGGGCGTCGCTGGTCCTGAGATGTCTGGGGCCGTGAAGCAGTTGCTCGCCGAGCGAGACATTGCCTACCACCCAGAGCACCAGGTGAAGGCCGTCGACGCGGTGGCGAAGCGGCTCAGCTTCAGCAACGGCGCTCAAGCCGACTTCGACGTGCTGGCGTTCGTTCCGCCCCATCGCGCTCCGCGTGTCGTGCGTGAAAGCGCTCTCGCCGGCGAGACCGGGTGGGTCTCCGTCGATCGCAACACGCTCCAAACCAAATTCCCCGGTGTCTTCGCCCTCGGTGACGTCGTCACGATTCCTCTCGCCCTCGGCAAACCACTCCCCAAGGCGGGCGTCTTCGCGCACGGCGAAGCCGAGGTGGTCGCCCAGAACGTCGCTGCCACCATTCTCGGTACGGAACCGACTGCTCGCTTCACCGGACAGGGCGAGTGCTTCGTCGAGGTTGGTCAGGGGCGAGCAGGTCGCGGAGGAGGCGACTTCTACGCGGAGCCCAAGCCGATCGTCGCGGTTCACGCTCCGAGCACGTTGAACCACTGGGCCAAGGTGCTCTTCGAGAAGGACTGGCTCTGGCGTCGGATGTGAGCTCGGAGCCTCTGACGGGGGCCTCCGCTCGCCTTGCTCGCTCCGGCACTCAGCACTGCGGGACCGATCGACTCAGAGGCAAGGGATTGCCCGGTTAGATGTAAACTATGTGGCCCATTTCTCCGAGATGCTTTTCGGGTCTTGTTGGTTCCGAGGTCTGTCGCGCATGGCCGGCGATCAGGCCTTGGCTGCCTCCCGTTGAAGCGCTGAGAGATCGTCTGCCGCCCTCTCAAGCCGTCGAATGAGCAATCGGGCATGGTGCTCGGTTCGGCCGACGCAGAGTTCCTTCCCCAGCCATCGAATGACGTCCTGAAGAAGGTGCAGCGGATCGGTGACGATCTCCTGCGCAGTGGCGGCGCCGATGGTCGCGTAGCGCTCGGTGACGCGCGACAGGGCTTCGAAGTACTCGCGCCCCACCGTCTCGTCGGCGATCTGCGTGTAGCGAAGCGTCATCCGCTGATCGCGATGGCTCAGGAGCTTCATGATGCCCGTCAGGCTCATCCCGCCGTTCATCAGAGAAGTCGCGAACCTGTGCCGGAGCCGGTGCGTTGTCAGCGGCTCGGCAAACGGCATGTCGCCGGCGACGTGCACCAACCTCGACTGAAACGTCGCGATGCTCACCGGACGCTCGCGGGCGCCCTCGATGAGCCACTGGCTCTGCTGGTCCTTCGCCTGGCCCTGCAGATCGACAATGGCCGACAGCGTCGTCGGATCGAGCGGCACCAGTCGCTCGTTGTTCATCTTGCCCAGCGGCACCTTCAGGAAATGGCTGCCGTTGTGATCGACCCGCACGCAGTCGCGCTCAAGCCGTCGGAGCTCACCGATCCGCAGTCCTGTTCGCCGCATTACGTAGAGCCCGAGACTGACCTTCGACTCGTCGTCCTTGAGCTTTTGCTGCAACTCGCGATCGCTATCCGCCGGCAATGGCCGCGGGAGGTACTCCGGCTTCGTCGGCAGATCGCTGCCACGGATGAGCTCGCGCCCGGGTGCCGCCGTCACGCCGCCCTCCCAGAGCCAGTCGACGTACTTGCGGACGCACACCATCATCCCGACGCGCGTCGCAGGATGGAGCCCCTTTTCGTGAAGCAACTGGCCCCAGCCCAGGCACGTTTCTCGATCGACGGCAGCGAGCTCGATGCGCTGCTCGGCGAGCCACTCGTGGAAGCGACGGAGCGTCGCCTTGTAGCCGTTGACGGTGGACGGCTTTCTCGTGGGCGCGAGGTGGCGCAGAAACTGACGCACTTCGTCCGGGAGGTGCTTGCGGTGGTAGCCCTCGAGTTCTTGCTTCTCGAACGGTCCGGCGAGACCTCGTTCCGCGAGCCACCGCAGGTAGAGCCGCAGCTCCCATCGGTAGGAGTTCGCGGTGCGCGGCTTGACCGCCTTGCCAGACGGCCTGTCGAGAAAGTCTTGGAGTTCCTTCCCGGTGACGGCGGACAGCTCCATGCAGCGCTCGAGCAGCCAGCGATGAAACATCACGATGACGCGCTCGGTGTGCACTCGGGTCGCGCTCGACAAGAAGGTCTTCGCGTACTCGGGCAATGAGATTCGGTGCTCGGTCATCGAGCGCCGCCGTCGAGCTCGTACCTGAGCTCGAGCTTCTCGGCCGCGCGATGGAACTCCGCGGCAACGTCCACCATCGAGATGTTCACGTACTGCAGCGTCGTCTCCGCGTAGGCGTGGCCCATCATTCGCTGGAGGATCGGCAGTCGAACTCCACTGCGCGCCATGTCAGTGCCGAAGGTGTGGCGGAGCCGGTGGGGATTCGCGTTCAACAATGCCGGTTGCAGACGGCGCGTGCGGAAGACCTTTCGCAGCCCTGCGCGCGTCATCGGCTGCCCTCGCTTCGCGCCCTGCAAATTGACGAAGACCTGCTGTGTCGGAACAGCTGGTCGCTCGAGGCGCGTGTACTTTTCGATGACGCTGAGCAGAAGCGGTGGCGCTGGCACCGCCCTCTCCTTCCCGCCCTTCCCTCGGACCCGCAGGCGGCGGTCCTCGACGTCGATGTCGGCGACGCGCAGATTCAACACCTCCTGGCTTCGCAGCCCGCAGAGCAGCATCAGGTACGCGATTGCGAGATCTCGGTACCGGCGAAGGCTGTGAAGCAGATCGTTAACCTGGTCGACGGTCAGCGGTTCGACGATGGTCCTCGCCTCCTTCACGCGCACGACTCGGCTGTCGCGTACGGGAATCCGTTGGAGTCCGAGCTCGCGGTCGCGGTGCGATCGCGCCCCACGTCGAGGAACGCTTGCTCCGGACAGCTCACGCTCGTTCACGTGTCGGAAGAAGAGCCGCAGCGTGTGGAGCCGCCGGTTGATGCTCTTGGGGCTGCTGTCGCGCCCCCTCTCCCATGCTCTCGGTGACGGGGCAAGGAGACGTCGCCTGGAGCGTGCCGGGCTCCCTCTGCGTGCTGCTGGCTACCGTCGCCTGGGCCGTCGACAACACCGCGT
>JAYVNA010000464.1:0-4522 GCA_043758715.1 Archangium sp. | reverse complement strand
CGCAAGGCGGTTGGCTCTTCCCTGGGGCAACGAAGGGGAAGCCGTTGACGCCGGACGCGGTGCGCAAGGCGCTTCAGCGCGCGACGAAGGCGGTGAAGTTGAAGAAGCGACTGACGGCGCACGGGCTACGCCACGCCTTCGCGACGCACCTGCTCGAGACGGGAACCGACATCCGCATCATCCAGGTGCTGATGGGCCATGCGTCGATTCGCACGACGGCGAGGTACGCACACGTCAGCGCGAAAACCATCGCGTCGACTTCGAGATGCTCGCCGGCTTCGTGGCTGGAGACGCGAACCACTCCCGTGCCGGCCGCCGCCGCGAGCACCTCCACGACATCGCCGACTCACTCGAGAGCGCGCTTGCTGCACGCGCCAAGAGGCCTGCTCGACTCAGGCAAAGGCGTGCGTACCCACCACTGCTCAGCTCTTCACGAGCCCCAGCTCACGAAACCGCCGCAACACGTCGCGCTCGAGCGCCTGCTCGAACACCACCGCGCGCTCCGCGTTCTTCAGATGCCCAAAGGGATTGCGCGACACTTTGGAATCATCATCCTCACAGCCCTCGAAGATGAGCGCCTTCGAGCTGCGCAAGTCATCAGCGATGCGCGCGCGAACCCGCCGCTGTTCCTTCACGCTCAACATCGGCAACAACTGCGGCAACAACGTCCACCCGAGCTGACCGTGGAACGACTCGTCACGCGTGAGCGCAGTGACCACGTCTCTTGCGAGCTTGTCCTTCGTCACCTTGCGTGTCGCCGCGAGAATGGCCGTCGACAGGGTCTCGCCGATGCACAAACTGCCGGTGATCGTGAGCACCACGCGCACGGGCAGCGGCTCGCTCGCATCGCTGCGTACCCACTTCGGCTGTCCGGGAATCTCATCGGTCCCACCGAGCGCCACCACCAACCGGCGACACAGCTCGACGTGCCGGGCCTCGTCACGCACCACGCGGACGGCCGCCGTGATGCTGTCGAAGGCACAACCGAGCTCCGTCACTTCCATCAGGAACTCGGTGAAGCCGACCTGCGAGCGATACTCGTCGAGCGTGCGCAGCTGCCACGACTCGCGCGCCCACGTCAGCGTCTCCTCGTCGTAGCGGCCTCCATCGAACGCCGTGAACGACTTCGCGCTCAATGACGGCGGCAGCGCTTCATCGAAGAAGCGCCGCTGCACCGTCGCCAGGCCCCGATCGATCGAGGCCAGATTGAGCACCGCGCGCGCCAAGGCTCAGCCGTTCTTGACGCGGTTGGGCACGGGATTCATCGTCGGCTTCACCACCGGCTTGCTCGGCTTGTTCGGCATCGGGTTGAGCGTGTGATTGACCGTCGCCGGCTTGTTCGGCAGCGGGTTGAGCGTGTGCTTCACCCAGCCGTGCCCCGTGTCCGTCGGGCCCTGGGTTGGCTTGTTGGGCAGCGGGTTCACCGTGGGCTTGACCGCCGGCTTCGTCGGCTTGTTCGGCATCGGGTTCAGGATCGGGCGCGGCGAGTTGCGGCGGGTGCTGGTCATGGGAGCTCCGAGGCTGCGGGGTGAGCCGCGTAAGCTAGCAGTACGTCCCACCCCACCGCCCACCAGCCCGTGCACTTTTTCTCGTTCTCTGATCAAACCGACCCATGAGACGGCTCTCCCTGCTGCTGCTGTGCTTCGCGGGCTGCCAGTGTCAGCCGCTCCAAATGCCCGCTGATGCCGGCCTCGACGCAGGGGGCGTGCGCGTTCTCGAGTTCGTCATTCCGCCCTTCACCCCGGTGCTGCGGGGACAAGCACTGGAGCGCACGGGCACCTTCACCACCACCGGTGACACCGACGTCGAGTTGACCGGTCTCGCCCTCAGCGGTGAGGGCTTTGAGCTCCTCGCGCCGGTGCCCGTCAACGTGCCCGCCGGTGGCCAGACCACCATCACCGTGCGCTTCCAGCCCACCACCCTCGGCGCCCAGACCGGCACCCTCACCTTCAATCAACAGACCTTCACCCTGCAGGGGCTGGCCATCGGCCCCGCGCTCGGCCTCGAGCCCGCGCAGATCGACCTCGGCATGGTGCCCCTCTACGACGGTGCGCCCGCGCGTGCCTCGACCACCCTCACCTTGCGAAACGGGGGCCTCGACACCACGCCATCGACCGCCGCCACCGCGCTCCAGGTCTTCTTCGACGTTCAGTCCACCAGCGCCGCGGCGTCAGGCGAGTTGTGCGCAGGCGATTGCACGGCCGCGCCCTCGAACGTGCTGGCCGGCGAATCGACCGTGGTGCCGCTGGAGCTGACCAGCACCTCCGTCGGCCTGAAGACCTTCGACGTACGCGTCTTCTCGAACGACCCCACCGCTCCGCTGCGCACGATCCCCGTGACCGCGGAGGTGGTCGCGCGCCCGACCTGCCAATTCGCCCTTCCCCCGCGGCTCGACTTCGGGGTGGTGACGCAGCCCGAGCGCCGCGACCTCGAGGTGCTCTTCGAGAACGTGGGCACTGAGCCCTGCGAGGTCTCGGGCGTCGAGCTCGGCCCCCAGTCCACTCCGCTCTTTTCCGTGCTCAACCCCGAAGCGCGCACCGTCGCGCCGGGCGAGGTGCTGCACGTGCTGGTGCGCGCCTGGCCTCAAGACCCCGCGCCCAGCACGCCGAGCATCCAGAGCGCCGAGCTGCGGCTGGCGATCAATCACCCCGATGGTTTCGCGCGGGTCTCTCTGGCCGCGACGCTCGAGAACGCCTGCTTGTGGATCTCACCCTCGCCGATCGACTTCGCCACCGTGCAGACCGGGTGCCGCTCGGTCGAGCGCACGGTGACGATGCAGAACGTCTGCAACCACCCCGTGGTGGTGACCAGCGCGCTGCTGCCGGGGTTTTCTTCGTTCTCGGCCTCCGGCGCGTTCCCCCGCACCCTGGCGTTCGGGGAATCAGTCACCCTCACCGCCCGCTACTCGCCCTTCGTCTCAGGCCCCGAACGCAACCGCCTCGAGGTGAGCTGGCTCGATGGCGCGGCTGCGAAGAAGACCCTGCTGCCCCTGCTGGGCGAGGCGAACACCACCGGCATCACCGTCGATCGTTTCGCCCCCCTGCCCCAGACGCTCGACGTCTTGTTGGTGCTCGATGATTCCGCCCTGATGGCGGACCAGGCGCCGCTCGTAGCGACGCAGCTGCCGAGGCTGCTCACGCAACTGCAGGGCGTCGACTTTCACCTGGGCGTGGTGACGGGCCAGGCGGCCAGCGCCCCGGGCGTGCTGCGCAGACGTGCGAGCGGTGTGCGCTGGCTGAGCCCCGCGACGACCGATTTGACCGCGGGCCTGGCCGAGCTCACCACCTTCACCGGACTCTCCAGCAACCCCTCATGCGAGGTGCCCGCGCTCGCGGCGCTCACCCCGCCGTTGATCACCGACTCCGCGTCGAATGGCGGCTTCCGCCGGGCCGAGGCCTTGCTCAGCGTGTTGTGCATCACCACGAAGAGCGAGCTGGCAGACCTGCTGCCGCGCGTGCTCGAGCTCTCCCGGCGACCACGCTGGGACGTCATCGGTCCGGTCCGCGCCTCCACGGCGAGCTGCACCGTCGACTACCTCGCGGCCCAGGACGGCTTGGCTGAATTTGCGCAGGCCACCGGAGGCCAGGTGCACGACCTCTGCGATCCGTCGTGGTCGGGGCTGCTCGAGGAACTCGCAGGCCAGACCACGGTGGGGCCTCGCCGGGTCTTCCCGCTGCGGCTGACCCCGGAACCGGCCGCCGGCATCACCGTGAGCGCGGCCGGACAACCGGTGCCTTCAGCCAACGGCGCCTGGGCCTGGGAACCGAACCTGGTCCGCTTCGGCGCGAGCTTCGGGCCTGCCCCCAACACGCCGGTGGAGATCAGCTACCCCACCCTCTGCACGCCCTGAGTCGTCAGGGGCCGAGCGCCCGCTCCGTCTTCAGCCGCAGACGGGCTGGCCGCTGGGCGGCACCGGGGTTTGCACCTCTGGTTTCCCAGGTTCGATTCCTGGCCGGTCCACTGCTGCGGTCAGGGAGCGCAGTCGATGAACACGGCCTCGGACGCTGAGCAATCCTCGACACCCAAGGGGTCATGCGAGCACTGCAGCAGCTGCGCCTCACTGCCGGTGCAGGCGACTTGATCGAGGAGGAAGAAATCTCCCACGCCCGACATGCTCGTCTGCGAAACGGCGCCGCTGTTGGCGGCGGTGGTGAAGCCGAGATCGCGGCACACCACCCTCGCCGCACCGTTGGTCGTGTCATCCTGAATGAGATCGTCGCAGACCTGACCCCAGCCCCCGTTCGCGAACACCTCGAGGCGGCCGTTGTCGATGCCGTTGCCACCGACCAGGCGCACCCGGAGATTGCCCACCACGCCCGTGACCACCTGGGAGGTGCAGTTGCCCGCCTCGCACATGAGCCCCGAGCACGAGCTGCAGCTGGCCGTGCCGCCGCCGCCGCAGGTCGTGCTGCTCTGGTACGAGGTCGAATAGGGCACGCAGGTGGTGCCACTGAAGCAGCCGGTGCAGCCGCTGCCCGCGTCAGGCGGAGGCGTGGTGCAGGTGTGATTGACCATGTTGCAG
>JAYVNA010000463.1:0-4530 GCA_043758715.1 Archangium sp. | reverse complement strand
ACGAAAACCTCAAGCTCAAGAGCGAACTCGCCGTCATTCGCGAGCAGCTCGACCACGTCGGTCAAACCCTTGATCGCGTCGAGCGTTTCGACCAGAAGCTCCGAGCCATCACCCTGCTGAGCGACCCCCAGCGCAACCTCGCCATGGGTCCCACCGAGCAGCAGCCGCTCGCGGCTTCCGGTGACAACCAGTTCGTCCGCAGCAAGGACAACGAAGGTCCCCAGGTGTTGGCGCAGAAGCTCGACAAGTTGTCGGCCGAAGCCACCCGCCAGGAACAGAGCCTTCAGGAACTGCAGGCCTACTTTCAAGATCAGAAGTCCCTGCTCGCTTCCGTGCCTTCGGTCTGGCCGACGCGCGGGTGGGTGACTTCAGACTTCGGTTCGCGCCTCGACCCCTATACCTCTGAGCGCGTGATGCACGCCGGCCTCGACATCGCAGGCCCTCACGGGAAAGAAATCGTCTCGCCCTCCGACGGCACCGTGGTGTTCGCGGGTCTCGAAGGCGGCTACGGCAACGTGCTGGTGATCGATCACGGCTACGGCATCAAGACCCGCTACGGCCACCTGAGCTTCATCAAGGTGAAGTCGGGCGAGCGGGTGAAACGCGGCGACGTGGTGGCGAACATGGGCAACACCGGCCGCTCGACGGGCCCGCACCTCCACTACGAAGTACGCGTCAACGGCATCGCGCAGAACCCGCGCAAGTTCATCCTCGACGAGTGGTGAGTCGAGCGGCGTTCGGCTACGGCGTCCCCTCATGAAGATGGTGGACGTCGGCGACAAGGAAAAGACCCAGCGGGTGGCGATCGCGACGGGCCGGGTGCGCATGAATGCCGCCGCCCTGAAGAAGATCCGCTCGAACACCGTGGAGAAGGGTGACGTCATCGCCGCCGCCCGGATCGCGGGGGTGATGGCTTCCAAGAAGACCCCCGACCTCATTCCGCTGTGTCACCCGATCGCGCTCTCGGGCGTGGAGGTCGAGGTGACGCCGCGAAAGAACGCCGTCGAAATTCGCGCCACGGTGAAGACCGTCGACCGAACTGGCGTCGAGATGGAGGCGCTCACCGCCGTCTCCGCCGCGGCCCTCACCGTGTACGACATGCTCAAATCGACCGATCGCGGAATGGTGATCGAAGACATCGCGCTGGAGCAGAAGAGCGGGGGCCGCTCAGGTCTCTTCACGCGCAAGCCCCGGAGCCGTTCATGATCGCCTTTGCCCTCGTGTTGGCCCTCAGTGCGTTCGAACCCGACCCCCTGCTCCCAGGAAAGCCGTACGCGTTGGGCGGCCACGTCGACGCCATCACCGCGATCGCCTTCAGCCCCGACGGCAGCCAGCTCGCCAGCGTCAGCCGCGACAAGACCGTGAAGCTGTGGGACCTCAAGACCGGCGCGCTCATCCGTTCCATCGCAGGCGCCATCGAACAGCTCTCGTCGGTCAGCTACTCGGGCGACGGCAAGCGGCTGGCGGTGGGCGACATCGGCCTGCAGGTGCGGCTGATCGACGTCACCAGCGGCGAAGTGCTCAAGACCATCGCCCACCCCGACGCGGTCGGAGAAGCCGCGCTCAACCCCGACGGCAGCCTGCTGGCCATCGCGGGCCTGGCGGACAACGGCGCCGTCTACGATGCGGCTACCGAGAAAAAGAAGTTCGAGTTCCGCGGCCGCACCGCGCGCTTTTCTGCAGACGGCAAGACCCTGCTCATCTCGAGCGCCAGCGGCTCGTTTTCGCTTCTCGACGCGAAGACGGGGAAGGCGCGCAAGACCGTGCCTACGCCGCAGGAACTGCCCCTGACCACCATGACCCCCTCGGGCACCACCATCGCTTCGTGGACGGCCGGCGGGGTCAACGTGAAGGTGTGGACCGACGCGGGCAAGCTTTCCACCGTGCTCAAGGGGCCGATCGCGGAGATCGATCGCCGGCCCGCGCGGGTAACGGGCGTGGGGCTGACCCCCGATGGCCAGCGGGTGATCGTCGGCGGCGGTGATGGGCTGGTGCGCTTGTGGAACGCGAAGACCGCGACCGTCGAGCAGACCTGGCCGGCCGACAAGACGTCCGCGCTGGCGGTCTCGCCCGATGGAAGCTGGTTCGCGGTGGCCGACTCGGCGTTGGTGAAGTTGTGGAAGCTGCCCTGACCTCAGGTGCGCCAGGCGTCATGCAGCAGCGCGGCGAGCACGAGCGAATGGGTGATCGCCCCTTCTCGCACCAGCCGGCGCAGATCACCCCGGGGCACCACCACCACTTGAATGTCTTCGCTTCCGTCCTGCTTGCCGGCGTGCACTTTGACGCACCCCTCGGCGAGGAAGCTGTGCAGCTGATTGACGAAGATTGCGGGGTTCGGGTGCGAGACGCCCAGCGCAGTCACCCGGGCGGGCCTGAAACCGGTCTCTTCCTCCAACTCGCGGGTCGCCGCGGTGAGCGCGTCTTCGCCGGGGTCGAGCATGCCCCCGGGAATTTCGAGGGTATTGGTCCAGGTGCCGAAGCGGAACTGGCGCACCAGCACCACCTCGCCCTGGTCGGTCACCGGGATCACGTTCACCCAGTCGGGCGCGTCGATCACCGTGCGCACGTACGCGGTGCCGTTACGAGGATCGAGCACGTCGAGGGTCCGGGTCTTGAAAATCCGGTAATCCCTCTGGGAACGGACTGCCACCTGAGTCCATGGGCGGGGCACATCGTCGGACATGCTGTGCTTGTAACGCGCGATCGGAGCCTTCGGAGTATGAACAGAACATGACGCCGCTCGAAGCCGCCGCGTCCGTGGTGCTCCTCGAATTCCAGCAGTCGTATGGGCTGGGGTTCGTGGCTCCGAACGGGCGCATCGTCACGTGCTTCCACGTGGTGGCTGACGAGCCTGCGATCGTCGCCCACCTCGCGGACGGCCGGGTGCTGCCCGTGCAGTCGGTGTGCGCGATCGACAGCCGGCGCGATCTCGCAGTGCTCGACGTGGGCCTGCTCGACGCCACGCCCGTCAGGCCGGGCACCAGCAAGCTCGCCGAGGAAGGTCAGCCGGTCTACGTCTTCGGCATGGTCACGGGCGAAGGGCGGGCGCGGTGGGTTGACGCGCAGCTCTCGTCGGTGCAGGTCGTCGGCGCGTCGCTGACCGTCTACTCGCTCACCGGTGAGGTGCCGCAAGACGCCTCCGGAGGCCCGCTGGTGGGGGCCGATGGCACCGCGCTGGGTGTGGTGACGGTGGCTGAGACCGATGACGGCGTGGTCACGCTCGGGGTGCCGTGGAAGTACCTCGAGCCGTTGCTGCGGCAGAACCAGGAGCTGCCCTTGAGCGTGTTGTCGGCCGACAACCGCAAGCCCCCGCGCCGCGAGGTGCCCGAACACCCCGTTTCGTTGCTCGAGGGCTCGGCGCCGGCGGGGCTCGAAGCGACCACCGATACGATCGCCGAGGCGATTCGGCTGGGCGCCCCCGCGTACAACGAGGGCGACGTGGCCCGCTGCTATTCAATCTACGCACAGACGGCGCGGAAGCTGATCGACACCCGCGACGACTGCGCTGGAGTGCAGACCGCGTTGAGGGCGGGGCTGGCGCGCGCTTCGACCATGAGCGACGTCGATCACCAGGCCTGGGCGATGCGAGATGCGTTCGATGGGTTGTTGATGGTGATCGAAAAGTACCTGCGCACCAGTGGCGCACCGGCGCGCAAGCCGGGCAAACCCACGCTGCTCAATTGAGGCTCTTCCTCTGCGCGCTGCTCTTGACCGCCTGCGTCGCGCCGCAGCCGCACCTCAAGCCCGTCGAAGGCGACGACGTCACGGTGTTCGTGCACGGCTACAAGGGCTCGTTCCTCGACACCGCTACCGGCGAGCGCGCGTGGATCACCGTCGGAGCGGCCGTCAGCCAGGGTGATCGGTCCCTCGCGCTGCCCTTCGAGGGTCAACGTGAAGGCGCCCGCTTCGGCCCGCTGCAGCCCGCGGGGCCGGTCACGAAGCTCACCGCGATCCCGTTTCTGTTCGAAGAAGACGCCTACGCCACCTGGATGGACTGGGCGAAAGACGCGCTGCCCGGCTTCATCGTGTGGTCGTACGACTGGCGCCTCGACCTGCGAGAGACCGGCGCCGGGTTGTGCGCGTTTCTCGAGCGACTGGGCCCCCAGCGCCGCATTCGCGTGGTGGCGCACTCGATGGGCGGGTTGGTCACCTTGCAGTGTCTGACGCACGCCTCCGACTCGCTTCGCGCGGCGGTGAAGAAGGTGGCCTTCCTCGGCACGCCCTTCAGGGGTGGGCCGGGGCAGTGGGACGATCTCCTGCTCGGTACCAAGACTTCGGCGAACTCGAAGTTGCTCGACGCAGAGGCGCTGATCACCATGCCCGCGGCGTGGCAGCTGCTTCCGCCCGAGCCTGATTTCTTCTTCGACGACCGAGGCGCGCGCGCCGACCTCCCCGCGTACGACGGGGCCAGCTGGGTGGAGGGCCACTGGGGTTTGTTCTCAGACCCCGCGCTTCCGCCGGCGTACCGGCGCCAGCTGGAACAGCGCCTCGAGGCCCACCGCGCGTTCTGGGCGAGCATCGCCGAGGCCC
>JAYVNA010000462.1:0-4537 GCA_043758715.1 Archangium sp. | reverse complement strand
GGGTTGCCATCTTCCTCGAGGATCGCGAGTCGTTCGCCGCCGCGCTCTTCGGTGCCTGGGCCGCAGGCCAACAAGTCTTCCTCCCCGGCGACGTGCTGCCTGCAACCGTCGAAGCACTGACGCCGCTCGTCGACGCGTGGATCACCGAAGGTTCGCCGCTGCCCGCCGCGGTGACCGGCGAGCTTCCGCGCGAATTCGGGGGGCTGGTGGTGTTCACCTCCGGCTCCACGGGGGCCCCCACGGCGATCCCGAAGAAGCTCCGCCAGCTGTTCGATGAAGTGAAGACGCTGGAAGCGACGTTCGGCCCGCTGCTCACGCCCGACACGCGGCTCTTCTCGACGGTGTCGCACCAGCACATCTACGGGCTGCTGTTCTCGGTGCTCTGGCCGAGGTTGACCGGCCGCCCGATGACGCCCCGCCGGCTCGAGTACCCCGAAGAGATCGAAGCGGCGATCGCGACGGGGCCGTGCGTGTTGATCTCGAGCCCGGCGCATTTGAAGCGGCTTCCGGAGCCAGGTCCTGCGACCTCGCTCCCAGCGCTCCTTCGCGCCGTCTTCTCCTCCGGCGGTCCACTCCCCGAAGAAGGCGCTGCCCGCGCGATCGCCGTGCTCGGCCACCAACCCATCGAGATCCTCGGCAGCAGCGAGACGGGCGGCGTGGCCTGGCGCCAGGGCACCACCGCGAGCTGGCGCGCCCTGGCCGGCGTCGACTACCGCCGGTCGGCCGAGGGCGTGCTCGAACTCCGCAGCCCGCATCTGCCCGACGACACCTGGTTCACCACCGCGGATCGCATCGAGCTCACCGGCGAGACCTTCCGTCTGCTCGGTCGCGCGGATCGCATCGCGAAGATCGAAGAGAAGCGGGTCTCGCTCGAACTCCTCGAGCGCACCGCCCTCGCCACCGGTCTGGTCACCGAGGCCCGGGTGGTCGTGCTGCCGGGCGCACGGGTCACCCTGGGCCTGGTGGTCGTGCCGGCCCGCGCCCTCGATCGAAAACAGCTCATCGAACAACTCAAGCTCGCGCTCGAGAAGGCGGTGGAACGGGTGGCCTTGCCCCGCCGCTTCCGCCTCGTCGATTCGCTGCCGGTCAATGCGCAGGGGAAGGTCACGGAGGCCTCGTTGAAAGCGCTGTTCAACGAAGGAAACCCGCAGCCGCGCTGGGCTGAGCGCACGAGCGAACACGCCAGGCTCGAGCTGGTCATCACCGACGACCTCAAGGTCCTCGATGGTCACTTCGAGAAGGCCGCGGTGGTGCCCGGGGTGGCGCAGGTCGACTGGGCCATCGGCTGGGGCCGCGAAGCGTTCGGCTTCACCGGCCTCTTCACCCGCATGGAGGTGCTGAAATTTCAAGCGCTGATGATGCCGGGTCACGCAGTGAAGCTGGCGCTCGATTGGAACGCCGCGAAGTCGACGCTGAGCTTCAAGTTCACTTCCGAGACCGCGAGTTACTCGAGCGGCAAGGTGGTCTTCGCGTCATGAACCCCGTCGTGCTCATCCCCGTCTACAACCATGAACACGCGATCGCCGCCGTGGTGGACGCCGTGCGTGCGCGGGGTTTGCCGGTGTTGCTGGTCGACGACGGCAGCATGGCTTCGTGCGCGAGCGTGCTCGATGGGCTGGTGAAGGAGCCCGAGGTCAGGCTGTTCCGCCGCGCGCAGAACGGCGGCAAGGGCGCAGCGGTGATCTCCGGGCTGCAGGAAGCCCATCGGCTCGGCTTCACGCACGCGGTGCAGATCGACGCCGATGGTCAGCATGATCTCGTCGACCTGCCGAAGTTCATCGAGCAGGCGACCGCGAACCCCGAGGCGTTGATCACCGGCCAGCCCGTGTACGACGCGTCGGTGCCCAGGGGCCGTCTCTACGGTCGCTACCTCACGCACATCTGGGTGTGGATCAACACGCTCTCCCTCGCGATCAAAGATTCGATGTGCGGCTTCCGGGTCTACCCGCTGACGCGCACCCTCGCGGCGCTGACCCCCGGCATCGGCAAGCGCATGGACTTCGATCCCGAGATCGCGGTGCGAATGGTCTGGCAGGGCGCGAAGGTGATCAACCTGCCCACGCACGTGACGTACCCCACCGACGGCGTCAGCCACTTCGACGTGCTCTGGGACAACGTGCGGATCTCCGGCATGCACACCCGGCTCTTCTTCGGAATGCTGGTGCGATTGCCGCTGCTCTTGTTTCGCAAGCTGAGCCGCAGATGAGTGAAGAGCGCGCCACCCACTGGGGCAACGTGTCTGAGGCGGGCTTCGCCTTCGGCACCTGGTTCATGTACTTCGTCGACCGGTTCCTCGGCCGTTGGCCCTTCCGGATCGTGCTGGCGCCGGTGCTGTTGTTCTACGTCTGGCGGCACCGCCTCGCGCGCACCTCTTCGGAGGACTACTTCAAGCGCCTGGGGCTGCCCTCGAGCTTCGGCACCACCTTCCGTCACATCGGCTCGTTCGCGGAATCACTGGTCGACAAGGTGATCGCGGTCAGCGGCCGCTACCCGTTTCAGAAGCTGCGCTTCACCGGCCGCGAGGTGATGTTGGAGTCGATGGAAAGGCAGCGGGGCGGAGTGCTGGTCACCGCGCACATGGGGTGTCTCGAGGTCTGCCGGCTGGCCGCCGAGCGGAAGAACGGCCCGAAGCTCAACGTGCTGGTGCACACCCGGCATGCAGAGCGTTTCAATTCGGTGCTCAAGAAGCTCGACCCTGAATCACAGGTCAACCTGATCCAGGTCAGCGAGGTCTCGCCGGCCACCGCCGCGCTGCTCTCGGAGAAGGTCGAAGCGGGGGAGTTCGTGGTGATCACCGCCGATCGGGTGCCGCTCTCAGACACCGGCGGGCGAACGGTGATCGCGCCCTTTCTCGGGAGCGACGCTCACTTTCCCATCGGCCCCTGGGTGCTGGCGAACGCCCTCAAGTGCCAGGTGATCATGTTCTCGGTGAACCGCGAAGACGACAGCTACCGGGTGCGCTTCGAGCGGCTGACCGAGCGCGTCGAGCTGCCGCGGGGGAAGCGCGAGGCCGCGGCAAAGGAATACGTGGCGCTCTACGCGAAGAAACTCGAACAGCTGTGCCGCGAATCGCCTTACGACTGGTTCAACTTCTTCCCCTTCTGGGAGCCGCCGCGTGCCTGAGCTGTTTCATCAAATCGAGGTTCGTCCTGCCTTCTACGATCTCGATCCGTTGGAAGTGGTCTGGCACGGGAACTACGTGAAGTTCTTCGAGCTCGCGCGCACCGCGCTGATGGATCGGCTCGGCTATGGCTACGAGGCCATGCGCGAGTCGGGGTACATCTGGCCGGTGGTCGACATGCGGGTGAAGTTCATCCGGCCTGCGAAGTTGCAGCAGCCGCTGAAGGTGCGCGCTGAGATCACAGAATTCGAGAGCCGGCTGCGCGTCGAGTACCTCATCACCGACGGCACCTCGGGAGAGAAAGTGACGAAGGGCTACACCCTGCAGGTCGCGGTCGACGCGAAGACCATGGCGCTTCAGTACGTGTGTCCGAAGATCCTCTGGGACCACCTGGGCGTGACGCCGTGACCTTGTTGCTGGTGCTCACGCTGCTGGCCGCGCCGGGTGATCTCGCCGCCCAGGTGAAGGCGAAGCTGTCTGACGCCGCGGTGCAGCAGGGGTCATTCGAGCAGAGCAAGCAGGTCAAGGGCTTCAAGCGGCCGCTCAAGTCGAGCGGCACGTACGTCGTCACCAGGGGGAAGGGCGTCGAATGGAACACGCTCAAGCCGTTTCCTTCCGAGCTGGTGGTGACCGCGGGAGAGATCTCCTCAAAGCAGGGTGGGGCCGAGGTCTTTCGGCTCGACGCGAAGACTGAGCCCACGGTGCGAATGATCACGCAGCTGCTCTTTTCGTTGCTCGCAGGGGATCTCGCGGCGCTCGAGTCTCAGTTCATTGCGAAGGGCGAGGTAGGGGCGGACCGCTGGTCGATCGTGCTCGAGCCGAAGTCTGACGCGCTGAAAAAGGTCTTCACCATGATCTCGCTCGAGGGTGATCGGCAGGTCCGGTCGGTGCTCCTCAAGGAACTCAGTGGTGACAGCACCACGATTCAACTGTCTCCCTCTCCCCGCGGGGGAGAGGGTGGGGGAGAGGGCAAGCCCTGAAGGCGCTGTCGCTCATCTGGACGCTGCTGGCGGCGCTCCTGATCGGTCACCAAGTCTACTTGTGGACGGGAGGACTGCAGGTCGAGACCGATCTTCTCTCTCTTCTTCCCAAAGACGAGCGGGATCTCGCGGCCGAAGAAGTGCTGCATCATCTCTCCGACGCGGCCTCGCGCTCAGTCGTCGTCCTGATCACCGGGCCGACTGAAGCCGACTCCCTTACGGCCGCCGATCAATTCTCCGCCGCGTTGCACCTCGACCACCTGAAGCCGGTCACCGCGAGTGCCACTGACAAGTCGGTGCTCGACGAACTGCTTCCCTACCGCGATCGGCTGCTCACGGCCGAACAACGGCTGCGCCTTACCGACGCCACGCCTGAAGATCTCGAACAACGCGCGCTGATGCAGCTGCAGCAGCCGATGTCTCAGCGGCTGGGCGA